>WOYM01000075.1 GCA_011620785.1 Methanothrix sp.
GCGACACAACATCATCGTAGTCGCAAGCCCCGTCCTTCAGGGCGGGGTAGTTGACATTTTTACCTCTACTCTGGCAAGAGGATGGGCTAAGGTGATCTCGATTAAAAAACTTATTCTTGAATTTCTCTCTCAAACGAACTCCTTTTGCATGACTCTTGGGTTTTCGTCCTCCGGATCGACGAGCTTAAGTTTTAAGGGGGGAGAGGAGTGTCATGCTGCAGTTGAGTAGGAGAGAGACGAAAGAGACATGCATCGATGTAGTCCTGGAGACGGAAGGCTCAGGCAGGATAGATGTCGAAACGGAAATTGAGCTTTTGGACATGATCTTGACCTCTTTGGGGAAGGGAGCTCATTTCGATCTGAGGATCAAGGCCAGGGGAGATTCTGTTACCGGCGACCACCATACCATTGAGGACACAGGAATCACCCTGGGAAAGGCGATTGCTCAGGCAATAAAAAGCGGCATTGGCAGCTCAACTGTGCCTTCGAGCACTGCCCTGGCAGTGGCCGCAGTTCGTTTCGGCGAGACCGGATACCGGGGCGAGTTCGGCTTTAAGAGCGAGAGCTCAGGAGGCATGACTCTGGAGAACTTCGGACACTTCCTGCGCGCCTTGGCTTACAATGGAGGTTTCACCCTGGTCATCAGTGCTGAAGGTGGGGATGATATGAGCAAGATCGAGGCCATGAGCACCGCTTTAGGCAGAGCGATCAGAAGGGCCTGGAAGGACTTTGAAAAATAATATCGAATTGCAGAAAAAGAATAACCAGGGAGGCCTGCCCTGGCTTTTGTATCTTATCTAGCTCTTGCTCCTCATATAGAATGCTATGGCAAAAGCCAGAAGAAATGCGGCATAACCAGGACCATTGCTCTTCTTGGCTTTATCCGCAGTACCTTCTCCAGCAAGAACGGTTATGGTGCCGTTGGTGATGTCCTCCGGCTCAAAACCGCTCCATCCAGTTACATTGATATCGATTATCCCATTCGGCTCAATCGCTCTAAAGCTCAATTCCGCCTTGCTGCAGTTGGCAGGGAAGATGATTCTCATCATTCCCAGAGCCTCCTCAAGCTGCCAGGAGGGGCTGCAATTGCCCGAGATGCCCAGAGCCTGGGCATTGTTTGAATCGTATGTCAAATTGATCCATCTTTCCACAGAGGATGAAGGAATCTCGACTGGAATGGAGGCAGTCTCACCTGCAGAAATTTCTGCTGAGCCCAGGGATATGCCGCGCATGGGGGCAGCAGTGACATTGAAGAAATCGCCCATTGTCTGAATAGCATTGACAGCATTCTCTATCCTTACCCTCAGCTCATACCGGCCGGGCTCTGCTCCTGCTACTCTCACATGAGGCTCAAGAGAGTCAATTGTACCATGCAAGGTATGATTTTTGGCGCTGGGGTCCAGTCTGCCGTTAACAATGTCCTGGAACCTCAGAGAGCTCTCATCGAGCTCGATCTTGACAAAATTCTTCCTAATGGTCTCATTGGCCAGCATTGAATCGTAATCTGAGGTGACGTTCAGCTTCTCGTACTCGCTTCTGGATACATAGTAGATTGAATCGCTTTTCAGTATCCTGCCGATCCTCCCAGCGGAATTGAAGTATACACCAACCTGCTCTTCTGGAGAGGACTTATTCAAGCGCAGCAATGCTGGCACCAGATTCTCCCCCACATCCATGATCCGGCCATTGTCATCGCTGAGCTGAAGGGATGTGGCATTCCAAACCCAGTTGAACATCCAGAACTCGCCCGATCCCTGGCCGAGGTTTGTGATATCTCTGGAAAAGACCGTCCGGTTTAATGAGTCCACAATCTCCGCAGTGACCTCTTTTATCTCTGCCGCCTGCTCAAGCATGGTGAAGCTAGCCGGGGTCTTTGAGGTCACATTGTCTGGCACGATTATGGTTGGAGGGCTTGGAGATGGCACGATATATTCTTGAGTATAAAGATAGTACCGCAGAGTATTGTTGTCTGCCACCCGGATATTCATCATTGGAGCCAAGGAGACAGTCGAGTCGCGGTTCAAATTGATATAGTCATCGTTGACCATCATTATGCCAAGTGGATCGACGTTCACAATCTGCATCTCTCCAATGCCATTGCCCTCCTCCACAGGAATAATAAATTGATCGGATATCTGGAAGATGGCATCGATGGTGGCAAAGCCCTTGGATATGTTGTTAAAAACATTGTCTACGTGTACCATTATGATCGGCAGGTCGTCGACATCGCCCATATCTTTTTCATAGATGTAGGTGGAGTTGGATTTTACCACAGAGCCTTCAATCGATGCTCCATCCTTTAGAAGCTCCAGGAAAATGCTATCGTTTTCCAGGTCGCGAATACGGATTTCATAGCCTTCCTGCAGAGAATAGTTGCCAACAAATGCGACACCCTGGTACTCTTCATCGATGAGCACCCTGCCCAGATACTCATTCTCCAGCAAGCTCTTTGAGGCATTTGTGCCCATCAGGCTGCTGTCGTATCCTGCAAACCATTGCATTCCCAGGAAATTTATAACTAAATAGTATCCCCAGGGCTTGAACTCAAATTCCTTGGGCTCAAGGAGCGTGGTATACTGGAAGCCCTTCTGAAATGCAGTATTATTCTCTTCATACACAACAGGATAGGATGGCGGAGATACCCTCCTGTCCTGGACGGAATAGAGAACCAGGGTCTCATCCCCCAGCATATCTTCTGGATCAAAATAAAATCCGCTGTAATTCAATGATTTCCATCTGGCGGTGACAGAAGAATCATAGTCTCCCAGCTTCACTGGGATTTGAGTGCTGGCACTGAATGCTGGTCCTCTTATCTCTTGGATCCCGTAGTCGAATATTATGCCCACAGGATAATATATAAGCGTAGGCTGATCGAGGATGACCAAAAGCAGATACTGGGTTAAAAATACAGATGAGTCTCTCTTAAGGTTTATATCAACGGTATTTCGAAATTCCAGACCATCCTCAGATAGATCTTCAAGCTTCATATTTCCCAGGGTTCCTCCCTCGACGAGCTTGGCGATGGGACTGTCACTGGTCTGGAAGATCCCGTTCACCTCAGCAAATCCACCGTCTTCGCTGCCCATGGCATTGGCCAGATGGACCAGGATGACAGGTACATCATCCATTTTAAAGACGAAGTCCTCGCCAATGCTCACCACTGAGTCGTAGACGCGCTTTTCATTTTTATAGAGAGCGAAATTCACAACGTCGTTCTTCTCAGAGATCCCGCCCAAGGTCAGGGAATAGCCCTGTGAGAGAGGAAGAGTCGTATTATAGGTCAGAGTATATTCGGTATCCTCGTCTCTTAATATCTCCCTAAGCTCTCCTTTGGCCAGGGAGCTGACCTCATCGGTAAAAGAACTATCAGGATAGCTGGCCAGATAGAGCTTGCCAAATAGCGCTATAACCTCATAGGACCCCCAGGGAGCATAATCAAAATGCTTCGACCATGGCCTGGAGAGGTAGGTGATATCGCCTTTTTTCGCTGTTCTTCCAACCACATCTTTTACCTGGAGCTCTTCTCCACCTGCGTCCTCATCCAGATCATAATAGAACCAGCCGAAGTCGTTCGCTCGCCAGGTTCCATCGCCGTAGCTGAGATTGCCTCGAACGGTAGCAAACTCTGCTGCGTCCTGTGCCCATGCACCGCAAAAAAGGCTGATATTTATTGCTGCAGCCAGAAGCGCAACTATGAAACAGATCTTTTTTATTTCATTCACCTCTCTGTGAACCTGTCCTGGATAAGCTGTATATCCTATGGCAAACCACAAACCAACCGGAGTAAGATGTCATCTATTAAACACGTTGCGATATATGGCAAAGGCGGTATCGGCAAGTCGTGCACTGCCTCGAACATCGCTGCTGCCTGTGCCGAGGAAGGCCACAAGGTTTTAATGGTGGGCTGCGATCCGAAGAGCGACTCAAGCATCACCCTCATAGGAAGGAGAATTCCCACGATGATGGACCTCATCCTCAAGGGAGGAGAGTTCAAAGAGGAGGATGTGGTCCATCAGGGCTTCAGAGGAGTCAGGTGCATTGAGGTGGGCGGGCCCGAGCCGGGCGTGGGATGCGCGGGACGGGGCATAATCGTTGCCATTGATTTTTTGCGGAAGGTATCAAAAGCGATGGAGGAGGTGGATCTGGTGCTCTATGATGTGCCAGGGGACATCGTCTGCGGGGGATTCTCCGCTCCAATCAGGAAAGGGCTGGTGAGCCAGGCCTACATCATAACCTCTGGCGAGTACATGCCCCTTTATGCGGCGAACAATATCAGCAAAGGCCTCCTGCGATTGAATACCCCTCTTGCAGGGGTGATATGCAACTCTCGCGAGGCAGCTGGGGAAAGAGAGCGCGAGATAGTCAACCAGTTCGCCCAGGAGCTGAACAGCCGGATGGTGGCCTTCATTCCCAAGGAGCCGATAGTCCAGCAGTGCGAGAGGAGGACGGTGACTGTGATCGAGGGGGCTCCCGATTCGAAGATCGCCGCTGTCTACCGGGCCCTGGCAAAGGAGATCATGTCCGGGGGAGAGGCCAGGATCCCTGAGCCTCTTAGCGATGAGAGGCTGAGGGAGCTCTCCCGCGATCTGGGCTCTGAGGAGTGAAAAGAAGAAGTAAACGCAAGAGAGTGGCTTTGAGATGGGCATAAAAATGAGGGCAGACTGTCCCCGCATCCTCTTAGCGGGGGACAGAAGCTCCAGCGGCAAGACGACCATAGTAGCGGGCTTGCTCTCCGCCTTGCGGGGCAGGAATCTGAGGGTTCAACCCTTCAAGGTGGCAATGGACTACATCGATCCCAGCTATCATACCTGGATCACAGGCCGAAGCTGCCGCAACCTGGATGGCTATCTGATGAACGAAGCTGCCGTCCGCGAGATCTATGCCCATGCTGCGCAGGGGGCGGATGTGGCGGTGATCGAGGGGGTGCGTGGCCTTTACGAGGGATATGAGGGAGATCTCGGCTCAACCGCTCAGATTGCCAAGATGCTCCGAGTGCCGGTCATCTTCGTGGTGGACGCGCGCAGCATCACCCGCAGCTGTGCTGCCCTGGTCAAGGGGTATATGGACTTCGATCCTGAGGTTCAGATCCGGGGGGTGATACTGAATAAGGTGGGCTCGGAAAGGCATGCGGACAAAGCGATAAGGGAGATCGAACGCTATGCAAATGTGGAGGTAGTGGGCACTATCCGGCGCAATGAGGATATGCACCTGGCCATGCGCCATCTGGGCCTGGTGCCGGTGCTGGAGGGGAAGACCCGCCACGAGGGCTTCGAGGAGAGGGTGGACCGGATCCGGCAGATCGTGGAGGATGGCCTGGATCTGGATAGAATCAGGGAGATCGCCCGCGAGGCCGAGCCTCTGCCTGAGATAGAGCCAGACCTGTATCTGAAAAACGATTGCGGCAAGGATCTCTCCATCGGCGTCGCTCAGGACGAGGCCTTCAACTTCTACTACCGGGACAACCTGGAGCTGATGGAGCTGGCTGGAGCGAGAATAGTCCCCTTCAGCCCTGTGCATGACGCCTCTCTGCCAGAGGTGGATGGGATCTACATAGGCGGTGGCTATCCGGAGATTTATGCTCGCGAGCTGTCCGAGAACCAGAGCTTCATCAGTTCGATCCAAAAAGCGCACGAAAAGGATATCCCCATTTTTGGGGAGTGCGGCGGGCTGATGTATCTGGGCAGGGAGATCGAGTGGGATGGAGAACGCAGGGAGATGGCGGGCCTTATTCCAGGCAAGGCCAGGAGGGGGACCAGGCGTACAGTTAGCTATGTGCACGGCCATCTGGCCCAAGCCTCGCCTCTGGGAAGGGCGGGCGAGTACATCATGGGCCATGAGTTCCATCATTCGGAGATGCTGATCGACCCAAAGGCGAGGGTTGAGTACGCCATCCGGCTGGAGCGGGGAACGGGAATTGCGGATGGTCTGGATGGCATTCATAATGGAAACCTGGTGGCCAGCTACTCGCATATTCACAGCGCATCCTTTCGGGGGTTTCCGGCCAACTTCCTCGCTGCTTGCCGGGATAGGCGGCAATGACGCAGAGTGAATTAAAAAATTAAATAAGATATAATATCGAAGCTCAGGTATTTATTGAATGCGGACTTCTATTAGCACAAAGGTGAATTATCATGGTTAAAATGCCAGCCGATGTGAAAGAAACCCTGGAGATGCAAAAGCCCGTTCCCATTGCCACTGCCAGCAAATCAGGAGTCCCGAATGTGGTATTTGTCGGACTGCTCAAGATCATAGATGATGAGACGCTGATGATTGCAGACAACTTCTTCTACAAGACCGCTCAGAACCTGGAGGAGAATCCCAAGATATCCATCCTGTGCTACAATGGCGAGACCAAGAAGTCCTTCCAGATCAAGGGCACTGTCACAGTCTCCAAGGAGGGAGTGGACTATGAGGCCATGAAATCCTGGGTGCACGGAGTCAACAACAAGCTCCCGGCCAAGGCCTGCGCCATGGTCAAGGTCACTGAGATCTACAACGCTATGTGGGGACCGGCTGCAGGAAAGCAGATAGCTTGAAAATGATGGACTATACCCCGTCCATCATTGCACTTTTTCACTTCCGATCTCTCACCAGTGGCACGTACTCCACCCCTGGCCGGCTTCTGCCCATTTCCATGCGGTAAAGCTCCATCAGGGAATAGACCTCCTCTGGCACATCGGTCTGCACGCAATCCCCCAGCAAGGCTCTTGCGTCCTCGGCCATGAAGGGATGGTCGTGGGTATATTTTCCGGATACGAACTCCTCTATGATCGTCTCCATCCTCGCGGCATCACTGCATTTGTCCTCCAGGATCTTCCGCAAGAGCTCTCTTATCTGGGCCAGAGCCTTTCTGGCCTCCTCCACATACACCAGAGTCTTATCGTCCATCTCATCGATCTTTTTCTTCTCGGCCACCGCCAGGAGGGATGTGGCGGGGTAAGCACCCTGGGCATCGCCCAATTGCGGATCGACCGGCCCGAGGGCAGCATGTTGGTCCATTATGATCTGATCGGCGGCAAAGGCGATCAGCGTTCCGCCGCTCATGGCATAATGGGGCACAATTACCGTTTTTTTGGCGGGATGGGATTTCAGAGCCATCGCGATCTGGGTGGCAGCCAGGGCCAGTCCTCCCGGAGTATGAAGGATGATGTCTATGGGGATATCCTTCTGCGCCCGGCGGATAGCCCTTAAGACCTTCTCGCTGTCCTCGATATCTATGTACCGGGCGAGAGGAATGCCAAGGAAGCTGATCGTCTCCTGGCGATGAATGAGGGTTATGACCTGGCTGCCTCTGGCTTTGCCCAGCCGGGCCAAGACGCGCTTTCTTTCCGCCTGAAGATAGTTCCTCTGGAGCATAGGCACCAGAAAAAGGAGAACGAATATAATTATCCAGGCGTTACCAAGCAGGCTGCTAAAAGCATCCGTGCCCGTCTGAACTAAAGTCGGATCCATCGGTATCAAGGATCAATTGGTCTGGATCGTATTTAATATTTATTTTCCGTTAGACCTTATGGCCGATGGCAAATCGCCTCATCACCTTATCGATCTGGATCCGGGCGTCGTCGCCTACATTGGTGTCGGCCACGAAGATCACAAATCCATCCACTCTGGCAATGCCATCGCCCTCACGGGCAATGTCCTCGATTTTGACATCGTACTCTTCTCCTACTGCAACCGGTACAGCTGGAGCGGACCCGCCATCGGAAGATCCCATTTCACCTCTGAACAAGCTTTCACCGTCCTTCGCGAAAACCAGAAAACAGTTTTGCGCTGGTCTTGGCCTCGACATCTGACTATTAAATTCTTTTGCTCAATTAGGCCAATTTATTTCTGCTAGAATGCTAGTCTTTCCGAAATATGGAATGGCTGGAGAGATACAGGGATTTGATACCGGACTTCGAGGGCTTCCGGGCGGTGCAGAGCCAGCCCCTCCCCAGCTCCTGCCGGATCAATACCCTGAAGATCGAGAGATGTGCCCTGCTGGACCGATTTGCTGAGAATGGGATCGATTATCAGAGCTTCAACTGGTATCCTCTGGGCCTGAAGCTGGATATGGAGAGCCCGGGAAAGCTTGTCGAGAACCTCTCAGGCTACATCCATATTCAAGAGGAGTTATCCATGGTCCCGCCCCTGGTTCTCGATCCCCAGCCAGGCGAGCTGGTCCTTGACCTGTGCGCCTCCCCCGGCAGCAAGACCTGCCAGATCTCTCAGATGATGAAAAACCTCGGAAGGGTAGTCGCCAATGAGCCATCGCTGGCCAGAATCGCTCCATTGCGCTCGAACTGCGAACGGCTGGGGGTCATGAACGTCGCCATCACCCGTTATGATGGCCGCAGATTTCCCTCCCGCCCCGTTCAATTTGACCGGATCCTGGTGGATGCCCCTTGCTCCAGCGAGGGCCGGGAGAGGAGAGGGCCGGGGGTTTTGTGCAAGAGCAGCAGCAAGAGGTCGATGGATCTGCACAGGCTCCAGGCCGACCTGCTCCGTAACGCCATCCTTCTCGCCAAGCCCGGTGGCATAGTGGTCTACTCCACCTGCACCTATGCTCCGGAGGAGAACGAGCTGGTGATAGAAAGCGTCCTCGACATGGCCAGGCTGGAGAGGATATCGATTCCGGGTTTATTGGCCTGTCCGGGAATAACTGAATGGGGCGGCATTAACTTGAACCATGAGCTCGAGAAGACTGCCCGTTATTACCCCCATCTCAATGATACCGGAGGATTCTTTGTCGCCAAGCTCATCAAGAACCAGGAACATATTTGAGCCCCTGGATACGTCATTCGTGGCGGACCTTTGGGGCGAAAGGTTTGGTATCCCCCCATCTGCCTTCGCGGGCTTTACCTTCTTTCGAAAGGCGAATAGCGTCTGGGCGGCCAACGAGGCCGTCCTCCCCAGGCTCAGCTATGAGGCCATCGGAATGCGCATCATGAACCTGAAGGACCGGCCCTGGAAGCCAACCACCAGCGCCCTGCAGGTCTTCGGCCTGCATGCCACAAGGAACCTCATCCACCTGGATTCAGCGAATTCCAGAGGCTTCATGGAGGGTAAGACCCTGGCCATTGAATCGGACTCGGAATCCGGCTATGTGGTGGTATTTTATAGAGGAGAGGTGCTTGGATGTGGTCTGTACTCGCATGGAAAGCTGGTATCTCAGATTCCCAAAGAGCGGAGGATGGTGAGCGCTGAGAATGACGCAGAAGAGAGCGCGGATCAGAACGCAAAGGATGAAGTGGGCCAGTGAGATGCCGAGAGAATCGTTGACCGTCTCAGATCTCTCGGAGATGGAAAGAGCCTGCCTCTCTCCAAAAAGTCCCGGCAATGATCATGACCTGCTGAAGAGGCTCTGGTTCGAGCCTCTTAGGCTTTACCGCCTGGCCAATCTATTGCGTCAGAAGAGCGGCAAGGATGAGGTCACTTTTATCATAAACCGGAACATCAACTTCACTAACCAGTGCATAGGAAGCTGCAAATTCTGCTCTTTTAAGCATAGCAAGAGATACCGCCTTTCAAAAGAGGAGATCCTCAGCCGGGCGAGGGAGGCAGAGGAGCGGGGAGCAACAGAGATCTGCCTGCAGGGAGGACTCTCTCCCGGCATGCTCCTGGAGGACTACTGCGGCATCCTGGAGATCATCCACCGCAGCCATCCCCGGTTGCATCTTCATGCCTACTCTCCCATGGAGGTGCTGCATATGTCTCGCAACTCCAATGTGCCGGTGAAAGACTGCCTGAAGGAGCTGAAGAGGAGCGGTCTGGGATCAATGCCCGGCACCGCGGCAGAGATCCTGGTCGATTCCGTTCGCCAGAAGATCTGCCCGGAGAAGCTGAATGCAGGTCAGTGGAAGGAGATCATCATGACTGCTCATCATCTTGGGATCCCCTCCACCTCTACCATTCTCTTCGGCCATGTGGAGAGCATGGAAGATCGGCTGGAGCACCTGGAGATCCTGAAGGGAATTCAAAATGAGACCGGAGGCTTCACTGAACTGGTCCTTCTCCCCTTCATCCCGGAGAATAATCTGCTGGGAAGGACTGTTTCCGGAGCAGATCTCCTCGATCGGCTGAAGATGCATGCCCTGGCCAGGGTCGCCCTCTATCCTGCCGTCACCAACATCCAGGCCAGCTGGACCAAACTGGGGCGGGATGCGGCAAAAGCTGCCATCATGTGGGGGGCAAACGACCTGGGAGGGACGCTTATGGACGAGAGAATCGCCCGCAACTCCACGGAGGAGCCGGGCATCTCAGCTGAGGAGATCAAAGAGCTGATCGAGAGCTGTGGACGGAAAGCTGTGCAGAGGACCACTCTGTATGAGCGGATTTGACATCCGATAAAGCTGGCAGGCTTCGAATGGTGGTGGAAAAAAAACGCTCCATCAGTCTGCCCGACTCCTGGCCGCCTTCTGCACGCTCTGATCGGGATCCGCGGCCAATCTCTCGAGCGTCTCAGCCAGAGTATTGGGATTTTTTGCCACCGCTTCCCTCACCATCCAGGACCAGTGGCTCGCGAGCTCATCCAGGAGCTTTCCATCAATCGTGGGATTGCGGGCTGTTGCCTCTCTGATCTCCCAGCTCTTATCCCTGGCAAGAGCGGCCAGAGCCTCTGCGGGAGTGCGGGGATTGAGGGCGGCAGTCGCTCTCACGTCCATGATCCTGTCCAAAGTTAAGTAGGCCAGTAGCTCCTCTGGAGTGGAAGGATTTCGGGCAATATTGTTTCTCACCAGCCAGCTCACATCCTTGACCATCTTCTTCATCAGCTCAGCCGTGAGCAGAGGATTGGCGGCGGCAGACGCCCGGACATGCTCATCGGAGTCGCGGGCGAGAAACTCCAGGGTCTGGGGGTTGATATTGGGGCTTTTTGCCACTGCCTCCTTTACAAGATAGCGATTCTTCTGCAGGGTGGAGTCGTAGTCAGTCATCTCGTCACCGGCCAGAGATTCCAGCATCTCGCTTGTGGCCTGGCGGTTCAGGGCCACACTCGCTCTCACAAATCCCGAGCTGTCCTCTGCTAGCCGGGCCAGGGTCGAAGTCGGGGTGCAGGCATTGCCAGCTACTGCCTCTCTCACCCACTGGACCTGATCCCGGGCGAGATAGCTCAGGATCTCCACAGGGGTATAGGAATTCCAGGCCAGCTTTCGTCTCACATGCCAGTCCCAGGAGCGAGAGAGTTCTTCTGGATCTTCTTTTGCATCTAGATTGCTTTCACTATTCTCAGATAACATTGCTCCTCTCTGTCGCTATCACATTTATATCAATTCGATAACATTTGAAGCCATAAACCTCTCTTAAAAGCGAATCAGGATCCTTTTCGTCATGCCGCTTCAGCCTCCTCTCCACCAGAGGCAGGCCTATTGAGGGCGCTATCTGTCTGATGAGTCCCTCCTCACCACCCAGGACTGCATATTTTATAATGCTTCGGTATTTGCTCTGAAGCTGGGCGAGCTTCTCCTGGACGGCATCGAGGTGGTTTTTTATGTCCTCCTCGCGCAACCTCTCAAACCTCTTCTGGCTCCATCCTCCCTTGGAATGCTTCTCCTTCACCTGGCTTTCCACCATTTCATGTACTGCGAAGCCTTCCCTGCTCAAGGCCACTCCCAGGAAGGTGCTTCCCGCGTGTGCTGATACAACCAGGGCGGGAGTGTTCATCATCTCCTCAATTAAAGAGAGCTGAAATGAACTTCCTTCCCACGATCCTCTCTCTTTGATGGGAAAGGGAGGGATGAACTGCAGGGCAAAAAGCTGGGGGCAGTATATGATTATACCGCCCCTGGGGGATTTGATCTCCATCGCTGCTCTTCTGATCTGCGGCGGAATATCCGCGTCCTCAGACAGAGAGCCTGAAAAAGCGTAAACCAGCAGATCTTCCCTGGGTGATCGGAATCCCTGGAGCCTCTGAATCAATAGGTCCAGTTCCCTATTGTCCGGCACCCAGGCTTCAGGGAGCCTTGCTTTGGGTCTTTCCGTCTCCATCCTCTCTGGAGACGAAGCCGCCATCGTGGCTGTTTTCTGCTCCATGGCCTTTAGAGCCAGGTTTACCTCCTGGTTGGCGCTGGCAAGCCTCTTTATCTTCTCCTCACGCTTCTGGAGAGTGCGCACCAGCTCTTCCTTCTCTCGCTCTCGAATGGCTATGGCCTCTTCCAGCTCGCTTATGCGCTCTTCCATCTTCTTCTTGCCGAAAAGGTCAACCAACTCACGCCCCCCCAGTTAATTTTATTTCTTATCTGGTCATTTCGTCCTTAATAATCCTTTTACAAAAAGAGTCTGTCGCCAATTCAGAGCAGAAATAACGGACTCGCTGGGACTCGAACCCAGGTCAGCGGGTATCTTCGACAAATAGCCACCGAAGCCCGCTAGGATATCCACTACCCTACGAGCCCATCTAATGGGGTAGTCACTGCTTCTAGGCTATTAAGCTTTCCCGCTAAGGTCGACTGCAAGGGCAAGATCCATGTAAAATAGAATTGGGTGAAGCCAGGGAAAGAGCTAATATCTCAAGGAACGAATACATAGCTATCTCAATTCAGCTTTTGGAATGGTGATTCGCAATTGTCCAAACTGCATAAAGCTTGCCCCTTTGTAGGCAGGGAATGCCTCGATGAGGGCTGCATGGCCTGGAGGCAGGGAGACTGCTGGATGATTTCGAGATCTGGGGTCTTGAACCCCTTTGAGCAGAAGCTCCAGGACGCTGCTCCTCTGATGTACCGGTCTCTGCTAGATCTGGTCAGAATCCTGGAGGAATCGTCCAAAGACTGCGGCAAATGCGGCCCCGATCTATGGAACTATGCCCAGCAGATCCGAGCAGGCCTCTTAAACGAGCTTATCGGAGCGGAGCTTGCCGGTGCAGGCATCAGGGCTGTGGAGAGAGATGCCGAATAGAAAGAGAATCGTGCAGAATAAGCGTTGATTGTAGATGCCAGATAGTGCTGAAAAAGAATAAGCCACGGAGGATCTGATGCCAGGAACTCATTTTCTCACCAACTGCCCCAGATGCGGATATGTGGCGAACGCCCAGAGCATGGATGGACTGACGGTAAAGGTCTGCTGCAAGATGTGTGGCTATGAAGGCACGATCCCCCATCCTGATCTGAAGGATGGAGCCTGGCGGACAGGATAGAGTATCTGGATCGGGGCGCTCCGGGAGAGACGAAATCCATACCTATTCACCGCATCAGGCGCATCTCTTATTGACCCAATGAGGCAGAAAGATGGAGATAATATTTCTAGGAACCAATGGCTGGTATGACAGCGATACCGGGAACACCATATGTACCCTGATCAACTCCGATAAGTATCACATAATCCTTGATGCGGGGAATGGCATAAGCAAGGCAGACCAGCACATAGATGACGATCTTCCTGTCTATCTCTTCTTGAGCCACTTCCATCTGGACCACATCGAAGGCCTGCATATATTAAACAAAGTTTCATTTCTCTCAGGGGCTGAAGATATTCGGCCAGAAGGGCACCAGAGATGTCCTGAATACCATAGTCAATGACCCCTTCACCGTTCCCCTGAAAAAGCTTCCTTATCCTGTTGAGGTTGGCGAGCTTTTGCCCGGGCCCTATAAGATGCCTTTCGCCCTGGAGTGCGAGTTTCTGCTTCATGCCTCTCCCACCCTCGGCTATCGCTTCGATCTGGAGGGAAAGATCATCGCCTACTGTCCAGATACCGGCGTCTGCGAGGGTGCAGTTCAAAAGGTTGGCCTTAACTCATTTCGATGCAGGCAGGTACAGAAGCATTCAGGAGCGTATTGATGCCGTGGCATCGGTAAAGAACTATCAGGACATAATCGTGGGAAAAGATGGCTTGAAGCTGCACATTTGAAGATATTAAAAAATTCGAAAAAAGCTTTCTAAAAATTTGCTTTGCAGGGCCTAAAAAATAACCCCGCTTATACAGCAATCCCCAAAAGGGATGATTTCCCAGTTCAGTATCTTCTGGGTGGTCTGGCTGGTCTATGCTTCTGGTAGCAGTCGCTGCAATAAACTGGCCTGGAGCCATCGGGCTTGAAGGGAACCTGACATGCCTTTCCGCACTCTGCGCAAGTGGCATCGTGCATCTCTCTCGGGCCGCTGCTGTAGCCGCCTCTGCTTCCGCTTCCATATCTTTCCATTTAAACTCACTTACCTTTGGCATCGATTCCGTGAATCGATCCTACATACTACAAAACATCCCATCAAACTCAATTGAAGCGACGCTTATGCAGCACCACCAGAGTGGTTTAATTGACTTATATACTTGTTGGTTAAAGCTGATCTCATCCCTTGTATTCTTCTCCTACCAGCTCCCGGATGCGCTCCGCGATCTTAGGTCCGACCATGTCCACCTCTTGCAGCTCCTCCTTGCTGGCAGCGATCACTTTTTCAATTGACCCGAAGTGGCGGAGGAGTTTTCTTGCCACCGATGGCCCCACGCTGGGAATGGCGGATATGAGATACTCTTGCTGCTCTTTTAGCGTTCTGGCGGTCTTGTGGCCATGCAGCTTGGGCTCATGCCCCGCCCTCCTTTCACGAGCGGCAAGCATGGTGATGACCGATGCCGTATCCTCCTGGTCCTCCGTGGGAATGATGGGCACCCCATAATCAACAGCCACCGAAGCCAATGCTCCCTGAATGGAGCTTGCGCTCACCTGGCGGGAATACAGGTCCCTTCCCTCCAGGATCAATACCGGCCGCTCATAGCTCCGGGCAAGATCTGCTATTTGGCGGAAGAGGTTTCTCTCCGGATCGATGATCGAGGCCACGAAATCCTGGGCGGTCTTGCGCTCGATCGCTACTCGATCGCTTACCACATAGTCGCCCACCTCCAGGTTTTTCAGGGTGACCTCCAATCCTCTCCCCTCCAGAAGCCTGGCCATTCCCCGCTCCCTGGGATCGACAAAGATCTTGTCCCGTTCCTCATCTGCCTCTGCCCAATCCACCAGGCTCTCCTGCCCTTTCCTGTTCTGCCTTTCTGGATTATCTTCGGTTACTTCTAGCTGGCGGGGAAGGAACTCATTAGAGCTACTGGCCAGGGACTGGGAAGCCTGGCCGCTCAGAGTTCGCATCTGCTTGTTCATTGTCTTCTCTTTGCGGTCGCTAATCCAGTAGTAGGCTTCATCCCGAGTGCCCCTGGCCATCAGGACCACCACCCTTCCGCTCCTCGCCCTCCCCGTCCTGCCCTTGCGCTGAATGCTGCGAATCTCCGAAGGAACCGGCTCGTAGAAGAGGACCATATCAGTGGCCGGAATATCGATTCCCTCCTCCCCCACCGAGGTGGCGATGAGGACATTGTACTCCCCTGCCCTGAACCTTTGCAGGATCTCTGCTTGCTTCTTCTGGCTCAGGCCCTCATCATCTGCCCGGCTGGACTGGCCCACGAAGCGGACGGCCTTGATCTTGGGATCCTCTTTCAAAAATCGGATGAGGGCAGAGGCGGTGTCCCTGTAATTGGTGAATACCATGATCCGGGACTCGGGCTTGGCCTCGATCTGCTCGGTCAGTATCTTCCTGACCATGGCAGGCTTGGGATGCTGCACCTTCAGCTCCTCTAAGGCCTGCATGGCCTGGCGGAACTTGGGATCCTCCATAATCCGGCGAGAGGCCTTCGAGCCGCTGCGGGAGATGGCCTCGCCCTGCAGCCGCTGGAAGTACTTGAGCAGAGCTTCTGTGCCCTGGGTCTCAGCCAGCTCTACGGCATGATAGAGCTTGAGAACTTCAGCCAGGATGGATATGCCCTTAAATGTGGCCTGATTGGCCTGTCTTTTAGCTGAGGACATGAGCATGGCCTGAAGGCCGAGGAGCTCCTTTTTTGTGGCTCTGGGATCGATCCTCGCCGGGCTGATCCCCAGGCGGTTTAGGTCATCTATTCGATCTCTCAGCACTTCCTCTATCGCCGTTCTGATATCAAGTAGCTCCTTGGGAACGGTAAGCCTCACCCATTCGATCTCCCTGGAGTGAACAAAAGGCGCTACATCAGAGTCCTTCTCCGAACGGGTCTGGATATTCTCTATGGAGAGGTTGGTACAGATCTCGGCGATCTTCTCCTTCTCGCTGCCTGGGCTGGCGGTGATTCCCAGGACCAGAGGATTGGTCCCCTCTCGAGCATAGCGTTCTGCAATATAGACATAAGCATAGTTTCCCACTGCCCGGTGGGCCTCATCGAAGATTATCAGGGAGACATCCTCTAGATCGATCCTGCGGGAGAGAAGATCGTTCTCTATCACCTGGGGAGTGGATACTGTTATTCGCGCAGCTTCCCAGGCGGCCTTCCTCTTCTCTGGCATCATCTCGCCGGTCATCATAGTCACCTCACCTTCATCCTTGAGCACACGGCGTAAGAAGGCTGCATGCTGCTCCACCAGAGGCTTGGTGGGGGCAAGAAAGAGGACCCGTCCCTTGTCCAGCCGGGCGAGTAGAACCATGAGCGCGATGACCGTTTTGCCCAGGCCCGTGGGAACCACTATCAAGCTGGAGGACTTAAGGGCGGAGGCAGCCAGGTCCATCTGGAAGAGCCTCTTTTCTACTGTATGCGGCTTCAGGAGTGGATGCTCCAGATAGGTGGACATAGCAGATCTTTTAATGGTCATCGTATTAGATATTGTTGTATTGGATATTATTGGCGCAATGAGCTTCTCAGGATGGTCTGCCAGAGCTCATACAATTGTGCTTTGATCGTGTATCAAGTGCTTGCTTGGTTAGCCATAAAGTTCAAAGGTTAAATTTATATAATATAAAAGTTAGATACTTGAATTAAGCCAAATTAAACTATTTGGCTAAATAAGCTCAAAATAAAAGATTCAAGAATAGGGGGCGAAAAAAGATATGAAGGGAGTAGTAATAGTAGCATTGGTGTTAGCAATTGCCCTTATGGGTTGCGGCACGGTGCTTGCTAATCCACCACTGGTACCACCAGTGCAGTATGAACAGTTCTGTGAGAGTCAAAAGGTCTCCGGATCGGGCATAATCGACGTCAGCACATCTATAATTGACAAGAAAATAGCCCTTGAGTACTACAATACCATGGCAGGAGATGGTGATCTGGAGCTTGATTCCGAGCATGCTTACTCACAAAATGCAGAGAAGCTGAAGAGAAATGTCTCCTCGGTCAACGGCGGCAACTTGTCAGCCTTCAATCTATTTGAGACCACAAAGATGACCTATCAAGGTGCCACTCCCCTGACCGGAGGCAAATATATTAACTCCAAGGCTTTTTACGGCGGCATTGGAGCTGATGTCCAGGAGATGTTCTCGGTAAATGAGATGGAGAAGGATGAGACGAGTTTCTTCGTCTCCACTACGCCTTATCAGCCCAAGAACAATGTCAGCCCGGAGGATCTGATCAAAAAGCTCAAGGATGCAGGCAGAAACACTTCTGAGGTAGAATCCCTCATGACCTCTGCTAGCGGCATATATGATCCGGCCCATCTGATCGGACTGGAGACCAAGAACAGCTTCAACGGCACATGGGGAACGGATGCCACATGGCACAGGATATTCTACAAGGACATAAAGGCCCACGAGATGTTCACCGGAACATTCGAGGCCGAGAAGCTCATCAAGTTCCATGAGAATCCCGTGCCCGAAATGTACCATCCGCCTTGCGACGGCATAGACTGCTAGATAAGATCCAGCAGTCTTTATTTTTTTTAACCAATATCTGATCATCGGATAGGATGTCACATTTTCTCTTTCCGTCATTTCCCCATAATAGTCTCATTTTCCAATAAGTCTCGTCATTCTTAGTTTTATATAATTATTATCATATGAGTTACCTTAATGTTGTGTAACAGCAGCATACTGATATTGGATTAGAGGAGTGCAGCCTCTTATTGAATAGGCAAAAAGAATAAATGGTAAAAGCCCATGTACGAGAAATCATAGGGTATACACCCTTTCTGAAAGGAGGTTCATAAATGAAGTCAATTCTCACAATCTTCGCTGCCAGCGCTTTCCTATTGGGCATTATGGCCGCGGCCAGCGCTGCGGATGTCATTGAATTGAGCACATTAGGCAAAAAACCCCAGGTAGATGCTATCTCTCTGCCCCAGCTCTCTCCCACCATGCCCACAATCGCGCCAGCTGCTCTGGGAAGCAATATAACAAGCAATGTAATGGATCTCAGCACCCTTGGGAAGAAGGCGGTGTCCACGGTGCCCGCAACTGCCCTAATGGGCGCAACGCCTATCACCATCACGCCCATGTTCGCTGTCAGGAATACCAATACAAGCAATGTAGCAGGAAGCACTGTGTTCACTCTCCCCCAGGCAGTCTCATCCGGTAATTCCGTCTACACCCCTCCAATAGCCATATTCGGTGGAGCCTGAAAGATATAATTTTATTGATATAATCCAATTTCAAATGAAATTCAAAGGCTGAAGAAAGTCTAAGGAATACGATTGAGATGACTGTAGAGCTGAAGGTGGACGGCAAAGAGATTCCATTGAGCGAGTTCCCTCAAGAGATCATAGGCAATACAGCAGCTGCCATGGCCCAGTCTCTGCGAGGAGTAGATGAGAACTGGAAGGTAATCGAGATCCGTATATCGCAGGATTGACCTGCAAAGATCATCTCTCAATCCTTTTTACTTTTTCTGAATACAGATGTAAGATCGATAAAATAAGTTCCTTCCTTGACTGCCATGATAAGCTCCTCCCTCTCGAATAGGGACGGCAGATTCAACTCATAGGTTCCTGGCGCTGTTATCTTTATGCTCTCTAGCTTTTCCCCCTCCAGTTTTTCCCCGTTGCCATTCTCCTTTATCGATGGCTCATCCCTATCTATGGCCAGGGGCAGCTCTCTTTTTTTGGGAGGCATCCTTACCCCCATCGCCCTGGATATTATCCGATCCTGAGAGACGGAAGATATGTCCCCGCCCTGCGGCATCTTGCGCACAAACATGAACTTCTTCCAGCCGCAGGATGGGCAGCCTTTAAGGATATCCTCACCCGATTCGAATACACTATTGCATCGGGTGCAGATGTGAGGCATTCAATCACCCACAGAGACCTTTGTTCTGATCTGAAACTCATCCTTCTCAATGGTATGGATCTGATTTGCCGGGCCGATAACAGTCATCCTCCCCTTGAGGCCCTTTCCAAAGATCCGATCTAAAAACGATCCTCCCTTCTTGGATGGGTAGCTCTCTATCTCTATTCCTGAAAACTCATCCACCCTGATCTCAGTCATGGTCATCTCGATAAGTCGCACCTCCTCATCTGGAGTCAGGCCGCTCTCAAGGACCACGATCTTTCCCGTTTTGACCTTGTCCAAGATGAGCCTGATCTTCTCCATAGATGTCATATTCTCCAGCTTCTCCTCGGAGATTAGGTCCATATGCACTTCTCTCATCAAGATCACCCAAAGTGAGTCGCGATTGCCTGATAAAGGTCATCTATATTCGATCCCTCTAAAGCAGAGATTGGGACGATGGAATGCTGGGGAAAGGCAGCGCTGATTCTGGAGGGGGAAGCATTGGGCAGGTCCATCTTATTGGCCACAATAAGAAGAGGCAGCTTTCTCGCTTCCATATTGCCTATCACCGTCACATTGACCTGGGTGTAGGGATCTTCGGTCGAGTCCATAACCAACAATATACCATCCAGGTCGTCTAACCACTTGATGGCCTCTATAACCCCTTCCGTGGCCTCCTTGGCTCTTTTCTTGGATTCAGCCTCTGAGAGCCCAAAGGCCATAAACTCCTTAAAATCGATCTTTGTCGCCATCCCCGGCGTATCAACTATATCCAGCTCGATGCTCGATCCATTGGCATTGATGATAAGCCCTTCTCTCCTCATCGCCCTGCGGGTCTCGTGAGGAATCGGAGAGACCGTTCCAATAGCATCTCCTGTGCTCCAATCCTTTAGTATTCGATTGGCCAGAGTGGTCTTTCCGGCATTAGGCGGGCCATACAATCCGATCCTGGCCCTCTTCTTCTTGAAGATCTTTTTTATCCAGCCTCCAAGGTTCTCCCTGAAGCTGCTCATGAAACCCATGTACTACCTCAGAGGAGACTAGGACATATCTGTACTAATAATTTTCCATGTCTTATCAATATTTTTTGTCTGATGGAGAGATAGCATGGATGCCCTGGGCCGGACAGCAGGATACAAAGCCATCGAACTGGCCGCTGCTGCGCAACCTCTTCCAGGCGTCCTTAAGCGATACCTCGCGTATATCGTCATAGCTATCCTGCATGTATGGACAGGCCCTGACCCTGCCGTCAACTGCCACATGCATCCATCTCCTTCCCGCCATGCACCCCAGCATCTGGCCTTCGAAATAGGTATTGGCAAAAAGACGGGGACCACCTGGTGTGGAATTGATCTTGCGGTAGATGTTTATGATCTTCTCCCTCTCGATCTGGGTGAGAGCCTGCTCCGGGCTTTTTGGCATGCCCTCCCAGACGGAGAACTCCTGGACCCCAAGCTCTGTGGCCAGCTCATAAAGCTCCATTATCCTGTCCACCTGGCCGGAGAGAATGTGGCAGGACATGGTTACCAACAGGCCGGTGTCAAGAGCAATGCGAATCGCCTCCAGTGCTTTGGCATGAGCGCCTGCAACGCCCCTCACTCGATCGTGCTCCTCAGGATTGATGCTGTAGACCCCGATTATCAGATTATAGAGCCCTGCCTCTCGGAGTTTGATCGCCTTTTCCACAGTCATCTCCAGGCCTGGGGTGAACAGATTAACCACTGCCTTCTCCGGGTCCACATGCCCTATCAACTCAAAGATGTCCTCTCTGAGGAGAGGATCTCCCTCGGTAAAGGTTATGATACATGTTCCCATATCCAGAGCCTGGTCGATGACCCTCTTGATCTCCTCCGAGCTCAGTTCACCCTCGCCCTCTTTTATCAGACAGTGGTCGCATTTGGCGCCGCAGCTCCTGGTGACCTCAATGGAGACGGTCTGGGGTACAGGTCTTCCTATTGCGGTCTTGGCCTCATTTACCAGCAGCCTCTTGAAGGGGCCGCTGGGAATGGGAGGAAGCCAGGTGCTGGCAACCAGATCCTTCAGCCTGACCTGGGCAGGCTTCTCCTCCTCTAGCCTCTGGTTCACCATATTCAAAATCGGCTGGATCATTCGCGCCAGGGCGCCCTGGGCTTGCAGGGCCCGAGCATCCCTATCAAAGTCCACACAAAGAGCGGGCGTCTTGATAAGCTGGGTCATTAGGACTCCTTTTTTCAGTGCGGTTATAGAGTTATCGCCCAGAGGAAGGGGCTGGATGAAGCTGCTGGAATTTTAAGAGATAAGATTAAATCGATCCATCCTCCTGTACCAAAATGGTGTTGACAAAGTGTCTGAAGTAGTACTGGCCTATTCCGGTGGCCTGGATACATCGGTTTGCATTCCTCTCCTCCGGGAGCGCTACGGATTTGATAAAATAGTTACCGTTCTGGTGGACGTCGGCCAACCAAGGTCGGATATAGAACGAGGGAACCTGAGGGCAAAGCAGCTGGCGGATGAGCATTATACCATAGACGCCAGGGAGGAGTTCGTGGAGAAATGCCTCTTCCCCCTGATCAAGGCCAACGGCTCATATGAGGGATACGTTCTGGGAACGGCCATTGCTCGTCCCCTCATCGCCAGCAAATCGGCGGAGATTGCTGATAAGCTGGGGATAAAGAACCTGGCCCACGGATGCACCGGCCGCGGCAACGATCAGCTCCGCTTCGAGGCCATATTCAGGGCCACGGATTGTCGGGTGATAGCTCCCATGAGAGAGCTGGACCTGGCTCGCGAGTGGGAGATAGACTATGCGCGCGAGCACGACATCGATGTGCCTGTGACCAAAGATAAGCCTTGGTCTATCGATGAGAACATCTGGTCTCGGTCGATTGAAGGGGGAAAGCTCGAGGATCCCTACTTCGAGCCGCCAGAGGAGATCTATGGCTGGACGAAGACCCCTAGCTCTGACCGGTCCGCTCAGATGGTTGAGATCGGATTCAAAGAGGGCGTGCCCGTCTCATTGGATGGAAAGCAGATGAACGGCATGGAGCTGATCGAGAAGCTCAATCAGATCGGCGGCGAGCACGGCGTGGGCAGGACGGACATGATCGAGGACCGGGTTATGGGGCTGAAGGCGCGAGAGAATTATGAGCATCCTGCGGCCACCATCCTCCTGACGGCCCATAAGGATCTGGAGCGCCTGGTATTATCTCGCAATGAGCTCCGCTTCAAGGTCATGGTGGATGAGGCCTGGTCTGAGCTGGCTTATATGGGCCTGGTGGAAGACCCCCTCTATGCTGACCTGAATGCCTTCGTTGACCAGTCCCAAAAGAGGGTGAACGGCTCGGTTAAGATAAAGCTCTTCTGCGGCAGCGCCATTTCAGTAGGCCGCCAGTCTCCGGACGCCCTTTATTCCCAGGATATGGTCTCCTTCGATTCCCAGACCCTGAGCCAGAAGGATGCAGAGGGCTTTGCCAAGTATCATGGTTTCCAGGCCAGGCTATTGAAGAGGAAGGGAAGGTAAAGGAGAGCATTTATTTGATATCGCCTCCATATAATACCGATATGTCCAAACTGGTGATATCTGAAGAGGCCAGATATGAGGATCTGGCAGATCTCGCAATAGCCCTCAATGAGATCGTTCGGCTTCCTGTAACCATGAGAGGATTGAAATATCCAGGCGTTCGGGTGGAGAACGGCAAGGTCGTGGATGGGAACTATACCGGCCCGATCCTGGAAGAGGTCATAAGAACCGGGAAGGCCATTCGAACCATTCCGGAGAGCGGTGCCTATAAGGGCGTTCCAGTATCAGTTGCACCCATAGTGGTGGAGGGACGGACTGTTGCCGCCATCGGCATAGTGGATGTGATTGGAACGATCGATATCCCAGAAGTCTTCGGGGCCTATGTTGATGTAGTAGCTCAGGTTAGAGGGAAGGCTCCTGAGAAAAAATGAGGATTCGCAAAGCAGAGCCAAAGGATCTGCCACAGATGGTGCAGATCGAATCGCTCTGCTTTCCGGAGGAGACAGCCTTTCCGCCGGGGATGTTTGCCTACCTGATACGTTATGCAGTGGCGATAGTCGCCTGTGAGCCTGAGGATCAGATATTGGGATTCATAATCGGATATAACAGCGGGAATGCAGGAGCGGTCTACACTCTGGATGTCCATACCTGCTACCGGAGGAGGGGGATTGGCATAGAGCTATTGCTGTCCCTGGAGAAGAGTCTCGCCAGGATGGGTGCCAGGGCTATTCGCCTGGAGGCATCCCTGGAGAAGCCAGAGGCTATCGAGCTCTACCGCAAGGCAGGGTACAGGGAAAGGGAGATTGTCCGGAACTACTACGGCCGGGGATGCCATGCTGTGCGGATGTGGAAGATCCTGCGGCCTTTGAGCTCGCTGCCTGGAGTTGATAGTGCGTGAATACACGACAAAAATGCTGAGTATTCTTTTTTTGATGGGATTAGCCCTAATTACGAGACTCCATTAGTTTAATGGCAGTCCCTGCGGGCCTGGTTTACCGATAAGCTGGAATTCAGGATTCAGATCTGCTATTGAATCGATTATATAGGTTCTTGAAAAGTATAGACATCGGAGAGAGCGAAAAATAGATATAAATAGGATTCAAAGCAAAAGAAGTTCGGGGTGTGAAGTGTGATAAAAGAATATACTAAAGGCAAGCTTTGCCAATATCTAATGATATTCGTTCTCTGTGGGCTGCTGATCCCCAATAGCGTCTCGGCCCAGTGCGAAGACTGTGACGACAGAAATTCCTGTACCAAGGACTTCTGCAATGGAACGAAATGCGAGCATACTCCTCAGAGCTGCTTTGAGGACTCATTCATGGAATATGATGATTCCGGCGAGACTTTCAATGGCAGCATGCGCAGGAATGCAAGTGGCTACAATGCCACCATGGGAGTGCAGTTCCAGGGTACCGGCGAGGTTCAGACTCCTGCTCCCATAATCTGCGAGGACTACAATCCCTGTACCATTGATTACAGCGGCCCCGCGGGCTGCATACATGATCCCGTGAGCTGCGACGACTCCAATCCATGCACAAACGACAGTTGTGGGCCAATGGGCTGCGTTAACTATCCGGTGAATTGTGATGATGCCAGTGAGGATGTTCGCTCATACTGCGGCTGCCCCTCTCAGCCGGACATGTTTGATGCCGGCTTTCTAGCGCCTCAGAATGAGACCCTTTTTGCCATTCAACCAAATTTAGAGGACTATGCAGATGGCAATGCCACCCAAGAGGAGAATTTCACCCAAAAAGGGAATGAGAGTGACAATGAAACCGAAATCATTTCCCTCCCCCCGATATGCGACTGCATCAATGACAGCGCTCAGGAATGCTGCAATAGTGTTGGCTCAAATGGGAATGAAACCTCTGAGAATTCCAGCGCAGCCGATGGGAATCTGAAGGCTGCTTCTAACTACACCCAGGCATCAGACTGCGATGATGGCGATCCATGCACCGATGACCATTTCGTCAATGGCAAGTGCATGCATTATACGAAGACCTGCAACGACAATATACCCTCAAACTTCGATTATTGCTATCAGGGGGATTGCGTTCATTCTTCAATAAACTGTGATGACGGCGACAAATGCACCATCGATTCCTATAACGGGACGGCATGCGTGCATAGCCCAAGGAACTGCGACGATGGCAATTCCTGCACCGAGGACTCCTGCAATAAGCTCGCAGGATGCCAGAATATGGAGATAAATCATGATAACAACTACTGCACAGTGGAATGCGAAAATGGCAATCCGGTTTCCAAGCCGCTAATATGCGATGATGCCAATCCCTGGACCAAGGACTACTGCGATAAGTCCCGCGGTTGTGTTCATGTGCCGATATGTGGTCCATACCGCCATTACTGCAACCCATATAGCCACGATCTGCCTGTAGACTACCACTATCCATACCTCGATTTCTATTATCCCGTCAACTACTATCCGTACAGGGTTGCACCTATCGTATCAGCACCAAAAGTTGCTGTACCGAGCACGGCAACATCAAAAACCGTTGCACCAAGCGCTGCCACTCCTCAGACAAAATCCTATAACATAAGCGCAGGGACGGTAATTACTCTCCCC
>WOYM01000049.1 GCA_011620785.1 Methanothrix sp.
CGAATTTTGTTATAAAGAGCAGAGGAGCCCTTTATGTGCAGCGCTCCGAGGTGGTAGTAGAGGCCATAAAGGACTATTTGGACCGCAACGAGAGAAAGGTCCGGAGGTCCCACGGCTGATCTTATCTGGGAAAAAAGAGGCTCCTCGCTATTTTGCATGGGTGAACTTGAATCTTAAATTCTCTGTGTCTCGGTGCCTCTATGGTAAACCGCTATGCTCTGACCCAACCACAGAGGCACAGAGGAACAGAGGCCATATTCTCTGCCTTAACTCACCCGCCCTTCTCTTTTTCCAATTTCACCAGGCTGCCATAGGCCAGCCCAGCCTCGGTGAGGTTTATTTGCCCATTATGCACCTCCAGCAGTCCTGCCAGCTCCAGCCGGTGCAGCTGGTAGTCGAGCATTCGATCGCCCACCTCTTTCGCGATCGCATCCACTGTCAGATGGCCCTCATTCATGAGGATAAGCATTCTCCGGCGGGTGGGATTCTCCAGAGCGTGATGCACCATGGCCATCTCCTCCGGCGACTCTGGCTTGGCTTTGCGTCCCATAAGCATGATAAACTGCATGGCAGGCTATGGGTATCTCTCTTTCGCCAGAGTCCTCCATCAGGTTTAAGTTGCAGTCTGCATTAGAATGATGTATGCGCAGGCCGGATCTTTTGATCGGTTTGATCTTGGTGTTTGTCTTCTTCAATTCCATCATATTCAGCGCTGCAACATCCATCCAGTCTGCCGAAGATGACCCCATTCCAAATCAGCTCATACTGAGCGTGTATGTCGACGAAGGCGGAAGGTGCTTGATCACTGGATATGTTGAGGATCCTGAATCCTTGCCCTTTTTGAACTCCTCAGAGTACTCTTATGATGATGAGAGCAGGCAGCTGTATGCTATCACCAATGCCCTCACCTCCAAATCCGCTGATAACTGGAGTGTGAGATTTGAGTCTCCAGGCATCTATGAAGAATTCAGGATTATCTTCTATCTGCCAGAGAATGCAAAGCTCAGCGGAGTCGACTCTTCTCAGGGTCTTGATTATCTGGTTTATGCCGCCAATCGGTCAGTTGAAGCTGAGGTTTATGGAAATGATATCACGAATCCTGCGGTCGAAATTGGATATGCTCTTCAGCTTGCCGAGGCAACAGCTGCATTGGCAGATACAGTCGCCTCTGCGGGAGCAAATGCAGGAAGATCGAATCCAAAACTAGATATGATGCAATATATAGCGATAGCTCTTACCATTTTGCTGCTCATTGGTCTGGGGTTTCTTATCTGCTCTACCAGGCGCAGGTCAAAACCATTGGGGCCTGAAAAATGCCCTGCCGCTCATGAGCATCAGATAGACCCCATATCATCCGGCCATAGAAACGCTGAGCATGAGGATCAAGTTAAATCTGTTCAGAAGAAAGATGAAAGCGAGGAAGTCAGAGCAGGTGTGGCGGGGACCGGCGATATATCAGCGGTGATGGCCACCCTGACGGATAAAGAGCAATCCGTCTTCAAGCTTCTGCTGCAGCGCGGAGGGAGGATGGTCCAGAGGGATATCAGCTATGAGACGGATATCTCTAAATCTTCTCTATCAGGCATTTTAACCTCAATGGAGAAGCGCAAATTGATAACTAAAAGAGAAAAAGGCAGGACGAACGTAATAGAATTGTCAGAGAGATTTACGAACAATAAAGAACAATTTTAAGCATTTTTGGCAAATAAAATCTCGATCCCGGTTCGGCCTGGATTTTTTCTATCGTTCAGTGCAATGAGTGGTTTGAGGATGGCAATAGGATCATCCCATCTGGAGGCAAGTAAAATATGAAGCACATAGCAGTATTGTCGGTTTTAGTAGTGGCATGCCTGCTGGCATCTCCTGCCCTGGCAGCACAAAACGGAAAAGCATCGCAAAATGGACTGGCGGGCCAGAATGGGCCTGGAGCTCAGTATGGCAATTGCAGCGAGAACTGCAAGAATTCCAGCTGCCCATATGGTAACCAGGACGGACTGGGCAACCAATATGGAAACCAGGATAACGAAAGGTCGAATGGCAACAGTGACGGCGATCG
This sequence comes from Methanothrix sp., assembly GCA_011620785.1. GTDB lineage: Archaea > Halobacteriota > Methanosarcinia > Methanotrichales > Methanotrichaceae > Methanothrix. The sequence goes on from WOYM01000049.1 coordinate 2,057, forward strand.
CGATCGTAACCGCGACGGCAGCTGCCAAAACTAACTTTGGCCACATGAATATCTGAAGGCAATGGGATGTCAAAGGGGCGAAGATCCCTTACATCCTACAATAACATATATTACCTGGCAGGACGTGCGGTGATTGAGATGAGATGCATAATGCGCCAGGCTTTGGCTTTTTTCGCTCTGGCATTATTGTTGCTGGTGATATGCGGTCCATGCTCAGCAGCTCAGAATTTGAATGCAGGAGCGCGGCAAATGGGTGAGACAACAGGCCCTCAAATCGGCGGCAATTCTCCATCCCAGACCGCCAGCGCCTCTGGGTCTCAGGCAGATAGCTCTTCAGCATCCCAGATGGGCGAGAGATCAAGATCTCACATGGGCGAAACGAACAGCCTCTCATTGAATTCTTCCGGCGGCAAAGGTGCACAAAGCACATCCAACGGCGTTGGCAGGGGAAATGTCGATGTCCAGAATTGGCGGGGAACGGCGAGCAAAGATGCCGAATCATATCCTGTCAGGCTGAACGTGGAGACCATATCGACTTTAGACCCGGATGTTGCCAGGAGTCTTCTCTCATCAAACCTCAGCCTTGAGGATATAAGATCCCGGCTGGGATCTGGTAACAGGGATTCGATTTTAAGGGGCAGCTTTAGGATCAGCAATGATAGCTATCGTCTGGTAAATGTCACCATAGAATCATCAGCCAACAAATCCACTCTGAGTGCGAGCCTGGCAGGTCCGGGCGCCACAACCGGTTCGATAGATCAAGCCGAGATCGCAGGGCATATATCTGCTGCCATTTCGGCAGATGATTTAGAGATTGCCCGTGGCCGTGTGGTCATCGACGACGATTCTGGGCACAGCGGCACTTATAAGATTGAGCTGGAGAGGCAGGGCGGCCGGGGCTACATGTGGGGCATGCAGGGCAGAGAAAGCTGAAGTAAGCTCTTGACCAATCAGATCAAGACCGATTTTTACTTATCCCATGCAAACCAATGGAGATCAGAATTTCGCTCAATGATTTCAGGTGAGATATATGGATGACGACTTCAAAGAGGCCGCGGAGTTTCACGGCCACATCTGCCCAGGAATTGCCATCGGCTATCGCATTGCAAAATATGTAAAAGAGCACTACCCCCGCTCCCAGGACGAGGAGCTGGTCTGCATCGCCGAGAACAAATCCTGCAGTATAGATGCCATACAATTCATGCTGGGCTGCACCGCCGGCAAGGGAAACCTCCTCTTCAAAGACTATGGCAAGCAGGCCTTCACCTTCTACTCCCGGAATAATAATAAAGCACTGAGAATCTACTTCCGGGGCGGGATCCTCAAGGGTATGGATGAGCTGCGCCAGAAGATGGTTCGGGGAGAGCTGGGCCCGGAGGATAGGGAGAGGATGGCAGCCTTCCGCTCCCAGGCGACAGAGAAGGTCCTTTCCGCCAGGGACGAGGATATCCTCACTGTGGAGGAGGTTGACATTCCCGCTCCGGAGAAGGCTAAGGTCTATCCCTCCCTGAAATGCGAGGAGTGCGGCGAGGAGTTCATGGAGATCCTGGGAAGGACAGCCGGGGGAAAGGTGCTCTGCAAGAGCTGCTTTGAGAGGCTGGTGTGCTGAAAGGTGGGATGAAGAAGGGCCCAAAATGCATGAAACAGCTAAAAAGCTATCAATTAGTACATATGCAAGTGATCCGAAGTAGATTGTGGATGATGTCATGCCCAGAGCAAAGGATTTGAGAGAGGCTTATAACAACTTCTATGTCGAGCCTCTCAAAGATGATCAGGAGATCATAGATTTCTATGTCCCGCGGCCGGGCTCTGTCTCGCCCATGCCGATTTGCTGGATCGAATCCAGCTAGCCAGCCGCAGGGAAAAGTACCTGTTCCTGGGCTTCCGGGGCTCTGGGAAGAGCACTGAGCTGTACCGCCTGGAGGAGGCTCTGGATACAGATCGCTTTTTGGTGGTGAACTACACCATCCGGGATGATCTCAATTTGAGCGACTTCGATTTTCGTGACTTTTTCGTCTCCATGGCCCTTAAGGTCTATGACATCTCCGGGGTGGAAGGGATAGCTCTTCATCCAGAGGCTGAACTGGCTGATAGTGGACATAGAGGAGAGGTCTGGAAAGGAGCTGGTGATAATAGTAGACGATCTGGACAAGCTGGCGCGGGGGCAGCAGTCTGAGGATTTCTTCTATAAAAACTATCAGCTTCTGATTGAGCCCAGCTGCTTTGTGGTCTATACCTTTCCCATACCTTTAGCCTTTCATCCCCAGTACGAGAACGTCAAGCATGCCTTCGATGGCGATGTTATCCTCCTGGAGGATGGCGTGCTGGATCTGGCAGTAAATTGCACAGGCAAGCTCTCCGAGCTGGTGGAGGTGATGAAGGAGGCATCGCTCAACGCCTATCGCAAGGGACAAAAGCGCATTTCAACGGAGGACGTAGCTTCTGCTCTTGATAAGCTGAGAATGACATTTGACAGGACCCTCACCGAGGCTCATAAAAGGAAACTGCTGGAGATCAACAGCTGCAAGGAGGCCCGTGAGGAGGGGCCGGACTCAGTTCTGACCCGTGAGCTGCTCTTCAGCCTGACAGCGGTCGAGTATCAGGACGAAGAGGGGAGATGGTGCGAGGTCGATCCCATGCTCCTTCCACTGGTGGAGAAATGGAGCCGCTCTCTCTAGGGGATCTGGATGAGGTTGATCTCCTGCTCACAGAGCTTGAGATCTCCCAGGGAAAAGGAAACCTTATCCTCTGCACTGTTGCCTCTCCTGCTTATAACGTCGGGGTGTAGGGGCAGAGAAGACCCCTCTCCTTCAGGGGAGGGGAT
>WOYM01000024.1 GCA_011620785.1 Methanothrix sp.
GCATATAATATATTAGTTTTCCCTGATGCGTTTGGGCCATAAATAGCAACACTTTTTAATAATATATTTTTATTAAATTGTATAGTATTCTTACTTAAAAATTTATCTGTTGATGCAACCATGCTCAGAGTAATCTCATCTTTGATTGATAAAAAGTTTGATACACTAAACTCCAATAACATATCTGCAATTTCCCCCTAACCGGTCCAATTTTCCTGCTTAGGAACCGATTTTTGCGGATTTTCTGCGAATTTCGCTTCTATTTTCTTATATATGACTATTAGATACATATATATAACTTTTCTGGTATGGGTCCGCTTCGAGGTTTAATTATTAATCCACGTGTTTTAAGGGCTGTCTTCTTCTCAGCCCGAACTGGCCTACGGAAGTGAGTGCGACTTGCAGCCTGCCAACGAATTCTATGACATTTTAGTAAGGTCCCTGCAGAAGGCGGCCCGCTTACCTGCAGCCCACTATGAGGCCAATTGACTCAAAAAGGGAGTTCAGATCTTCACCTACGAGATAGCCTCCTGGGCAAGGGTGATAAGATTTGGAATGTGCTACCAGGGATGCGACAGGAAGATGGATACCAATGCGGCCAGGAGAAGACCAAGACTGTGAAGTTGACGGCCCCGGTGAAAATAGAAAGCTGGATCAATATTCATTCATTAGCTAACAGCAGCGGTTCATTCCGGTCTCTTTCATCACTGGGCGAATCGCTCTCATACTTCAGAGCAAAATACTCGGAGATCGTGTCATCCAACTCCATGAGCTTCTTTACGATGGGGTTCTTTTTATTCAACCTGTACATCTTCGCCTGGCCCACTGACCTGGTGGCGGTAATCAGGTCCAGCGCCTCTAATTTGGGCCACGCCTTGAATAATGTGGCTCGGCTTAGATTTGCACCTTCTGCTATATCGGTTTTTGAATAATCAAAGGACTCGTTATCCATCAAAAAGTCCAGCACCTTCAGCACTGGGCTTTTAATTCCAAGCACTCTTATGAATAAGGACTCATCCATCATCTTCATCCTCCTCTTCCGTTTTCTGCATATCGATGCCCATGGGTGTACGGATAAGTAGTAGATACTAATATGTACTAGTATGTACTAGTATGCAATAAAGTTTAAATACTTTGCTAGTATTGTTTTAAAAAGTGAACACAAATAAAATATAACTGAATATTTAGGGGTTGAATGGCTGAGCGAAGATATAAATTTGATCTTAAAAGCGCAGATCTTAAAGAAGCTCCGCAGGCATGGGTATTGGGGCGGTCGTCATACCGCATACGACGATCTCACAAAGGGCATCCCGAAACATCTTCGCGGCCAAGCGAAAGACGCAGCAGAAGAGCTTATCATAGGGGGGTTCTTGCTTCCCAAGCAAACTGGTTATGGCCTTCATGTGTCATTGAACCCGCAAAAGAAGGCTGATATAGATAATCTCATCCGGGATGTCTTAAAAGAATAAAAATGTTTTTTTTAATGGGACAGGAACAGTTGCATACAATTTTTATAATGGCACATGCAGTCTGACTCTTGAGATGATCACTGTTTACTTCGACGGCCTCTGCTATCCCAAAAATCCCGGTGGAGTGGCGGCCTATGGCTATCTGATCTGCCGCGACAAGGAGCCGATCTGGAAGGGCTTTGGCGCTGTAGGGGAGGGCCGGGGGATGACCAATAACGTGGCGGAGTACGAGGGACTCTTGGCCGCAGCCCGGTGGCTGAATGACGAGGGGATCGATGAGAAGATCGAGATCCGGGGGGACTCGGAGCTGGTGATCAAGCAGATGAAAGGGGAGTACCGGATAAGCTCGGCCACCTCCAAGAGGTATGTCCCTCAGATCAAGAAGCTCCTCGAGGGAAAAGAGGTGAGCTTTATCTGGGTGCCGCGAGAGGAGAACGAAGAAGCAGACCGGCTATCCCGGGTGGCATATGAGAGCTACTGCCGGAGAAAGAAAAGAGAGCAATCTGGTTAATCAGAAATTTCTCTGCAAATTATGCCACGGGCGTGGTTTTGAAGCTGAGAGATGAACTGGCGAGCGGAGAGGTCTTCCGCTGGTTCTTTGTAGTTCTCCCGTGAATCTGCGCTTGAGCGATCTGCAGTCAAAAAACATGCTGAATTGTATTGCCTCTCACGAACCAGCTTGCGGCAAAACAATTCATAACGTTTGGCATAAGATGCCTGCAGAAACTCCGGAAACACAGGGAAATGCGGCTCTCTTACACCAACTGGGCTTCTTGACTTCGGGCAGTCCTCTAATAGCAGCAGATAACCCAGCCAGGGGGCAGGCGACGTTCTGAAGGCCCCTTCTCGATAGGCGGTCCAGATGTCCATGGCCGATCCCAATGCTTCCTCTGTGCGATTGTTAAAATTATTGCCAAAAGAAGGCCCTACCTGCGATTTGAGCTCGATAGCTGCTATGAGACTGCAATCCACAACAACCACTATATCCCACTCTTTCGTGGGCCGGAAAAAACCGGGCAGTTCGACTGATACCCTCTGAAATATGTCCTTTTCATCAATTCCAGTCTCAATAAGGAGCTTACATATCGTTCTGGAGAAACCATCCATCTGTTTTCCACCAGTTGCTGCGCTGCGCGATCCTTGATCCGACTGCCCACGCTGTAATTGGGCGTCAGCTTGCTGTTCTCTGGTTTGCCAAAATGCCCGGACTGAGTCGGAAAAGATAAACGGATCAATAGAAGGATCTAGACAGGGCACGATGGTTTCACTTCCAGCGAGCTGATGGAATCAAGGGTAAGCTGAGTCTCCTTGAGAGCTTTGACCCGATTGCAGGCCAAATCAAAATATGTCGGTTCGATTTCGTATCCTATGCTATTGCGTCCCCAAAGGCCAGAAGCGAGATTTGTTGTACCAGTTCCCATGAATGGATCAAGGACTGTGTCGCCAACAAAAGAGAACATACGTATCAGTCGTTCGGCCAAAGACAATGGATATGGTGCTGGATGATGCTTTGTAGAGGCTCCATTAAGCTCCCAGATTTGCTGGAACCATAACCTATGATGATTTTCTGGAATCACTGACATGAGTCGAGCGGAGGAAGTTGGTTGTCGGTAGCCCTCTGGCTTTCTCTGAAATAATATATATTCTATATCATTTTTTATTATAGCATTGGGCTCATAAGGCTTTCCCAGAAAATTTGTGCATCTCTTGGATTCGAACTGAGCATTAGCAATCTTATGCCAGATGATAGGTGCAAGGTTATCAAATCCTACCTTTCGACAATGCTCCTGTATGCTGGCATGGAGGGGATAGACGACATGTCTGCCAAAATGACGTCGTGGCATACATACGTCTCCCACTACTACTACCAGTCTGCCACCGGGGACCAAGACTCTGAGGACATGCTTCCAGATCCTGTCAAGATTCTCCAGAAATTCCTCATAATCACCCACCAAGCCCAATTGACCATCGCAGCGAGGATATTCCTTTAGAGTCCAGTAGGGTGGTGATGTAACAGCCAGATGAACGCTCTCATCGGCAATCTCTTCCATCCATCTGCTATCCCCTAGAATTAAACGATGTTGTGTTGGCACACGCTTGATTGCACTTTCAATAGCCTGAACCATGCATGGATCTTTAGCCAAGGCAGGGATTGCCCTCTGAATATTACCGCGGGCTGCATCAAGCACCTCTGCTGGAACCAATTCGTCCAGCACTCTCCTCTCTCCCGAGGATGAGACAATTACGATTTTTTTTGTCATTTCTTTCTGTGTCAATCTGTTTTAAAATAAAAATCTTTTAGGCTATAAACTTTATCATTATATCAGGACAAAGATGCAATTAGTAACGATTATCTGCAGGATCATCCTTCGCGTTGCTTAGCATACTCCTTTGCCCAGTAGGTGATGATCATATCCGCGCCCGCCCTCTTTATGCACATCAACGACTCCAGAAAGGCAGCCCTCTCATCCAGCCAGCCGTTCTGGGCAGCGGCCTGGATCATGGAGTACTCTCCTGATACTTGATAGGCCGCAGTGGGCATGCCGAACATCTCCTTTACCGCCCGGAGCACGTCCAGATAGGGCATGGCCGGCTTGACCATCACCATATCCGCCCCTTCCTCAATGTCCAGCTGCACCTCCCACAGGGCTTCGGCAAAGTTGGCCGGGTCCATCTGGTATCCCCGGCGATCGCCGAATGCGAAGCCCGACTCGGCCGCCTCCCGAAAGGGACCGTAGAACGTGGAGGCATACTTGGCGGAATAAGAGAGAATGGGGGTATCGGCGAACCCCTCCCAGTCCAAAGAGGTGCGAATGGCCCGCACCATATGGTCCATCATTCCGCTGGGGGCGACTACATCTGCGCCCGCCTGGGCCTGGCTCACTGCCACCTCACCCAGCAGGGGAAGGGTCTCATCGTTTAACACCCTCTCTCCCCGGACCAGGCCGCAGTGGCCGTGGCTGGTGTACTCGCACAGGCACAGGTCGGTTATGACCACGAGATCGGTGCGCTCCTTGATTGCCCGCACCGCCTTCTGGATCACGCCCTCTGGATCGCAGGCAGCCGAGCCCATCTCATCCTTGGTGGAGGGCAGGCCGAATAGCAGCACCGCTGGCACCCCCAGATCCTCCAGCGCTCCAGCCTCTGCTGCCACGCTCTCTATGCTCTGATGATACTGGCCGGGCATGGATTCGATCATCCTCGGCTCGGATATCCTCTCATCTACAAATATGGGCTGGACCAGGTTCTGGATGCCCAGATCCGTCTCGGAAACCATCTCTCTGATCCCCGGCACTCTCAGCCGCCTCATTCTCCTCATATCTTCTCCTCCAGCCGGAACAGCTCGCACAATGACTTCAGTATCTCCAGGTCTCCCCTCTCCGCAGCGCTCTTCAGCGATTTGGTCGGCTCGGACAGTATCTTATTCACAATGGAGCGGCTCATGTCGCACAGGACCTGCTGCTCGATCTCGCCCAGGGTATGCCTGGCTGAGAGCTTGTTCATGGCCTTTCTGACCTCCTGGTCCTTGATCAGCTCCGCCTGAGAGTAAAGCCGAGCCAGCAGCTCTTCCGCCTCCTTTCTCTTGTACTTGGCCCGGAGAAGCTGCAGCTCTTCTGTTATGATCTCCTCCACCCGTGCAGCCTCTGCCATCCTCTGCATCATGTTCTCCCTGCTGATGTTCTTTAGGCTGTCGATGTTATGCAGCTCGACCCCCGGAACCTCGGCCGCAGCCTGGTCCACGTCCCTGGGGTTGGCGATATCGATTATGAGAAGCTTGTTGCTTCTGCCGGCCATGGCCATCTCTATGTCGCTCTTGAGGAGGATGTAATGGGGAGCAGAGGTGGCGCTGATCACCACATCTGCGGTATGAAGGCGGCAGGGCATATCATCAAATGGAACTGCCTCTCCCCCCAGGCTCTCCGCCAGACAGACCGCTGAGCTAAGGGTCCGATTGGTGACTGCCAGCGATCCGATCTCCCGGCTGAGCAGTGCCCGGGATATTAGCTCCCCGGTCTCGCCAGCGCCGATCACCAGTACAGATTTGCCCTTCAGGTCACCCAGGATCTCCTCAGCCAGGTCGACAGCTGCAGAGCCTACCGACACCGAGCGCTCATTGATGCGGGTCTCTTTGCGCACCCTCTTACCCACCTGAATGGCCTTCTTAAAAGCGGTCTCCAGCATCCAGCCAGTTGTTCCCGCCTTCATCGCGATTTGGGTCAACTCCTTCATCTGTCCCAGGATCTGATCCTCCCCGATGATCATGGACTCCAGGCCCGAGGCCAGGCGTAGAAGATGGAGCAGGGATTCGTCGTGATCATGAAAATCGATGATTCGAGATGAGACGCGCGCTTTCTTGGCCAGGTCGAAGAGCACCTTCTCCCCTCGCGGTGCCACCACATAAATCTCGACCCGGTTGCAGGTCTTGAGAACAGCGCATTCCTCTACCCTGTCCTGAGACATCACCCATTTAAGAATGGTCTCTACGTCACCGTGCCAGGCTCTCTCAATCTCGTCTATGGAGGCGGTGCGGTGAGTAACCAGCATCGAGGCTATCTCGCTCATCCTGGCATGCATGTGAGCGGGCTCTCATATAGGCCTTTTCATAGGAATGGCCCAAAAGCCTCCAGACCTCTTTGTCCTCCAGGATGCTCCTGATTGCCCGGGCGCGATCCTCCTGTTCGGGTATGAGCTCCTTCAGTTCAGGCCTCAGCCGGCCAAGAAGCTTTGCCATATCCTGGTAGTCCTCGGTCAGCTCCTCCTCCAGCCGGAGGCGGAGGTACCGGGTCAGGCCGGGGGACTCAGTAGAAATGGCGATGGAGATCTGGCCCTTTCTGATAATGGAAGGCACCACCACCTCCCCTCTGCCCTCCACCCGGTTAACCAGCACGCCCATACGGATCGCCTCCTCCTCTATCATCCGGTTCAGCTGGGAGTTGCTGGTGGCAGGAATGGCGATAAATGCGCCCTGCAGGTATCTCTTGAAATCATCCCTCAGATCGCACTCCACCAGCTCCCATCGATCCTTTGATGCCAGGAGCTTGGGGGTGAAACTCTGGCTGACCACTTGCACCGGCCCGTAATCGGAAAAGAGGAGTGCCTTTCTCTCCGCCACCTTTCCCCCACCGAAGATCACCACCAGCCTCTGGCTCATATCCAGAAAAAGGGGGAGGAAGGGCCTATAAGAGCAGTCATCCGGTGCAACCATAAGACTCCCGCATCATATTGGCATCATATCCTTGCGCTTATCTTCTTGTACTCCTTCTCGCTGAAAAGGACGATATAGTCGCTTATGCCGGACCGCGAAGAGAGCCATTCTGCAATCTGGAGGCATTCCTCTCTGCTGCGAGAATGGACCATAGTGTAAATATTATATGGCCAGTCCTGAGCGGTTGCCCTTTCATAGCAGTGAGTGACCTCCTCAGCTGCAGCAAAGATCGCTCCTGCCTCATCCACCTTCTCTGGCGGCACCTTCCAGGCGATAAGGGCGTTGGCCAGAATTCCCAGGGCTCTGTGCCCTATGGTGGCAGCAAAACGGCGGATGATGCCCTCCTCCTCCATAGCGCGGAGACGGAATATGATCCCATCCTCTCCCATCCCCAAGACCTCACCCCAAACCCGGTACGGCCTCTCCGTCAGATCCAATCCATCCTGAGCGACCTTGAGAAGCTCTAGGTCCAACTCGTCCATCAACTCCAGCCTCCTGGATGCTGGAATGGGTAAAGATCCTGGCCCCGGCCGGGAATGGGGCGAGGCACGCTTCCCGGATCGCCCACTACCGCATGATCGCTCCAGTAGTTGCCTCCCACTTCAGCCCCAGCGTCCCAGTGGTTATTGCCATTGTCCGCGGCATTCTGGATGAGGTTATCTCTGATTATGTTATGATAGAGGAAATTGTCTGTGCAGTCGACCAGATTGATGCCAGCTATCTGATTTGAGCAGATCTCATTTCCGGTGATGTTGCAGCTAGTGCTGGTGCTCATGCGCAGGCCGTAGCGGCTATTGTTACAGAGGACGTTTCCGCTGATCTTCGACCTCTTGGACGACTGGACAAAGATGCCTTGACCATTATTGGTGGCATTATTGCCAGTAACCTCTGCATCGGATAGCTGCTCTATTGATATGCCGTCTTTCTGATTAGAGATGGCGAAATTAGACTCAAGAGTGCAGGCGTTGCTGCCGGTAAGGGCGATGCCCCGGTCGTTTGAGGTGGCCTTGTTGCCCACCAGAGAGCACCGATGGGAGAGGCTCAGAAGGAGCCCTTCCTTCGCATTTCGAACTGCGCTGCAGTCTTGCACTCTGCATAGTCGGGAGCTGTGAAGGGATATGCCGCTATTAGATGAGGTGGAGTTGCACTTGAGCAGAAGCAGGTTAAGCGAGCCGTCCACCCTGAAGCCCTCGGCAGCGCAGTCTCGGGCATGGTCAGCCACAAACTGAATTCCTTTCGAGTCCCGGCTGTCGAAGCCGACATTGCACTCCCGGACCCGACAGTCGGAGATGATGCAGTCATCGCTGGCCCGGAGGAGAATGCCCTCCTCGGATAGATCGATGCTGCTGTTTTGAATGCGGCAGCCAGAGGAGTTCACCAGCAGCATGCCTACGCTGCTATTGGATATGGTCAGATTCCTAGCAGATATCTCCCGGCATGATACCAATCCCAAAAAGGCACAGTCTTCCGGCACATTCATCCCCGATTTTCCCACCAGATAATAGATCGGTCTGCCATCGACCGTATTGCTCCGGTCTATGTCCTGATCATAATAGTCTTGAAGAGACAGGTCTGCTCCATCGCCGTCGTCAATGCGCAGGCTGTAGCGGTTCAATTCCATAAGGTTATCCTGGAGGAGGTTTTTCGCCGATCCGCGCAATGAGATTCCGTAGACGTTATGAGAGGCGAGATTGGACCGGATAATGTTGTCGGCTGAGGCAGAGAGGAGTATCCCGTTGCCGTTTTCAATAAGGTCATTCTCTGCCAGCATCAATCCGCTTGCCTCGTTGCCATAGATCCCTGCCCTCTCATTTCCCAGGCACCAATTGGAGGTCACATTGCAGTATTCCGTCACTCTCAAGCTGATGCCCACCTTGCCCCCTTCGATCCTATTCGCCGCGATATCATTAAACCGGGAATTGAGCATATCTATGCCGCTCACAAAAGCCCCGCTGAGGTTATTTCCCGATGCCACATTTCCATCCGACCGGGTGAGGACTAGGCCCAATCCGTCTGTGAGAATGGTGTTGTTAACCGCCCCATTCCTATCCGAGTCCTCGATTAGCACTCCCTGCAATGCGGCGATTGTGCAATCTTCAACCCAGCAGCCAGAGCTCTGGTTTATCCTTACCCCAATCCCACTGCCCTGGATGTGGCAGCCTTTGATCCGGTTGTCCGGGGCGAAGATCTCTATTCCCTCGGGAGAGCTGATGCTGCATTCAGCAATTGTATTGTTGCTGCCCTCTGAGCTTACTGCCACCTTTTCCCCTGATATGGTGCAGCGGATGACCCGACAGTCACCTGAAAGCAGGCTTAAAGAGGCATCACTTCTGCTGGTGTTGATCTTGAGGTCGTATATCTCGCATCCTGGTGCATTGATGCTGAGCGGCCCCTCTATGGAGACGCCCTCTTGTCCATAGATCTTGAGGCTTCGATCGATGATTGCGCCAGGGTATCTGCCGGGCTGAATTTGGATTGTATCTCCGGGACTGGCTTTAAATACGGCAGCAGAAATGGTCTTAGCATCGCTACTGTCGCCAGGATCGACGGTCAAGACGCGGGCCTGGACTGAGCTTGCCAGGAGAATCGAAATAAGAATGAAGGCGGCAACTGGTCTCATCGTTCTTGTTTATGCCCCTGCCGCCTATTAAACCTAATGCAGTGAATCAGCAGGGACTGTGGCAGAAAGATATAAAATACTGATAAAGCATCCTTCTTCTTGACAAGGATGGTTTCTAATGGCAGGGCCTTATCGCATTCTCATCATTGAGGACGATCCGGAGCATGCAGAGCTGATCAAAATGGGCTTCCGAAGGCATGATGAGTTCTTCTTGAATTTTGCCGCCACAGGAGAGAACGGCCTGGAGATGATATCCCAGGATAGATACGATCTGATCTCTGTGGACTTGGTTCTGCCGGGGATTGGAGGGCTGGATGTTTTAGTGAGGATCAGAAGGCTGGACCCAGATATCCCCGTGGTCATGGTCTCCGGCCACGGCACAACGGAGATGGCAGTGGTTGCCTTCGAGAATCGGGCGACGAAATATGTGGTCAAGAGCCTGGAGAGCTTCAAGAGCCTCCCCTATGTCTTTGAAAACCACATACAAGAGGCACGGTTCAAGGCAAATGTGAGGCAGATGAGGGAGTGCATCGAGAGGTCGGAGAGAATTCACAGAAATGTTGTGGAGAATGCTCTGGCTGGCATTTACATCCTCCAGGAGGGGGTCTTCAAGCTGGTCAATCCGAGGCTGGGAGAGATCTTCGGTTGCTCGGCGGATAGCCTCCTGGGGATGCCCTTCTGGCAGCTGATCACGCCTGACGACATTCAGTGCGCGATCCGGCTGGAAAAAGACCGGCAGTCCGGCGTGCCGATTTATGAATCAAGAGTTCTGCGCAAGGACGGAACATGTCGCTGGATAGAGTTCCGGACGATGCCCATAGAGCACGAGGGACAGAGGGCGGTCCTGGGAAATCTCCTGGATATAACGGATAGAAAGGAGAGGGAGATCGAGATCCTCAGGGCCAACCGGGAACTGGAAGCAATGGATCGGATATCTGAGATCTGTTTTTCCTCAAAGGGGGATCTGGACAAGGTGCTAGCCGATTCCCTGGCCTTTATCGTCTCTGGGGTAGGCGGGGCGGATGTCGGGGGCATATTCCTCCAGGAGAACAGTGGCCTGGTGCTGAGGGCTCTGCATGGATCGGTGGAGGTCTTGATCGAGTTCGTCAATGATATCCAGGCAGGCTGCGACCTTCTCGGCAAGCCTCTGGTTCACGAGGTTAAATATGGATCGAGAGGATGCTGGGTATCAGTGCCTATAATCTCCGGCGCGCAGAAGAAGGGGGTGCTGGTCCTGGCCTGCGAGGAGCTTGAATGCCTGCATTTTCTGGAAAGAGCATCGTTGCGCATCGGATATATTTTGGATCGATCTGAGAAGCCCCGCACCGTTCTCTCCGAAAACGAGATCGAGGTTATGAAATATGCCTGGTAGCTCCTTTGGAACCCTATTTCGCATCACCACCTGGGGCGAGTCTCATGGCAGAGCGGTGGGCGTTGTTTTAGACGGCTGCCCAGCAGAACTGGCATTAACGGAATATGATATTCAAAAGGAGCTGGACCGCAGGCGTCCGGGCCAGAGCCGGGCATCCACCCAGAGAAAGGAGGAGGACCGGGTGGAGATCCTCTCAGGCATCTTCGATGGAAAGACCACCGGCACCCCCATATCCATGCTGATCTGGAACAGGGATGCAGACTCGGCCAGCTACGACCTCTTGCGCAACAGGCCCAGGCCAGGTCATGCCGATTATGCTTATCAGATGAAGTATGGCCTGCGCGACCATCGGGGCGGGGGCAGGTCGTCCGCTCGAGAGACGGCTGGCCGGGTGGCTGCGGGAGCGGTGGCCAGGAAGCTGCTGCAGCATTCGGGGGTGGAGGTCGCAGCCTTTGTGACCGAGCTTGGAGGGATCAAGTCCAGGATCGATTCGGTAGATCTGGCTGAGCTTTGCGCCCGGGCGGAGGCAAACCCCATACGCTGCCCGGATCCTAATGCTGCAATGAGGATGATGGAGCAATTGGATCTTGTCCGGCAGGAGGGTGATAGCCTGGGGGGCATGGTAACGATCATCGCCCGGGGAGTGCCGCCGGGCCTGGGAGATCCGGTCTTCGACAAGCTGGATGCAGACCTGGCAAAAGGGCTCATGAGCCTGGGGGCGGTAAAGGCGGTGGAGATAGGGGCGGGTATTGGCTGCGCCGGTATGCGGGGAAGCGAGATGAACGATCCTCTCCGAATGGAGGGAGGGAAGATAGGCTTTGAGGGCAACAATGCCGGTGGCATTTTGGGCGGAATATCCACGGGAATGGATATAGTCTGCCGGATTGCAGTCAAGCCCACCCCGTCCATCGCCAAAAAGCAGCATACCGTGGACTTAGCTACCGGAATGGATGCGGAGATAGAGATCAAAGGGAGGCACGATCCGGCCATACCCCCCAGGATAGTACCGGTGGCCGAGGCTATGGTATCAATAGTCCTGGCAGACCACCTTCTGCGTCAGAGAATGTCAAGGCTCTGATTTTATATCTTTTCGGGGCTTATTGGGGCAGCATGCCCAAGGAGTTTCGCAGCCTCATCTCATTACAGGAAGCCAAATTGCTCATCTCAGACCACCTGCCACCAGCCCGGGAAAAGACCGTTGCCCTGGGCTCGTCTCTTGGCTGTATCCTGGCGGAGAAGGTGATATCAAGCCAGGATGTTCCCGGCTTTGGCCGCGCCTCTATGGACGGTTATGCGGTCATCTCTCAGGACACTATCGTAGCGAGAGAGGACCGGCCTGTATCTCTCCGCCTGGCGGGATCGGTGCCCATGGGCAGAAGGCCCGAGATTGAGATCTCGCAGGGCGAGGCAGCGGAGGTCTCCACCGGCTCCATGATGCCCAAAGGTGCAGATGCGGTGGTCATGATCGAGTACTCCCTGGCTCAGGAGGGCATCGTTTACATCCGCAGGCCGGTGTTTGGGGGGGAGAACGTTCAGGCGGCTGGAAGCGACATATCCTTTGGGGAGGCGGTACTCTTTCCCGGAACGCCGATTGCAGCCCGTGAGATAGGCGTTCTGGCCGCTCTGGGAAGGGAGAGCGTCCGGGTACGAAGCCTGGATGTGGGCCTTGCCTCCACTGGAGCAGAGCTAATTCCCCCCGGCCGGGAGCTCTTGATCGGCCAGATCTATGATATCAATAGCTACACCATAGCTGCGGGGGTGGAGGACTGCGGCGCCCGTCCCAGGAGCTATGGCATTCTGCCGGACGATAAGGAACAGATGACGAGAACCCTGCTGAGGATGGCAGAAGAGTGCGATATGATCCTGGTGAGCGGCAGCACCTCAGCCGGGGCAGGGGATATGATCTATCAGGTTATCGAGGAGGTCGGAGAACTGATATTTCACGGGGTAAACTTCAAGCCGGGAAAGCCTACCATCTTCGGGATGATCCGGGGCAAGCCCTGCATCGGACTACCAGGCTATCCCACCAGCGCTCTGACCGTCTTTGCCGAACTGGCCGCCCCGGCCATACGCTCTGCCCTGGGCCGTGGGCATTCTGAGAACAAAACCGCCGGACGGCTGGCCGGCCCTCTGCGCACGGAAGGAAGGCAGCAGATGCTGGCAGTGGGCGTATCGGGGGATCTGGTCTATCCGGTGGACAAGGGCAGCGGCTCGATTACCACCCTGGCCCTGGCTGACGGAGTGATAGAGATTCCCTCAGGAGTGGAGTTCTTAGAGGGAGGATCACCGGTCCAGGTCCGACTCTTCTCGCCAGCCCAGGCCCCCTGTCTGGTGGTGGCAGGAGAGAACTCCCTATTCATCGAGCATTTGGCAGAGGATCTGCCCTGGAGGCTGATGCTCTTGAACACCGGTTCGTACCGGGGACGGATCTATTTGGAGGATGGCATTGCAGATCTGGCAGCGGTTTCAAGCCCATTGGAAGAGGCTCCTGGGGGCGAGGCGAAGGTCGTCTGGAGCTGCAAAAGAGAGCTGGGGCTAATCTACCTGGACCCTTCAGCTCTGGTCGACCCGGCCAGTCAGAAGATAGTGGGCTGGCCGAGGGATTCCGCTATGAAAGAGGCATTTGAGCAGGCCCTGAAGGGGATGGGCATCGGCGCTCCCGTTTACGCCCGCCTGGCCAAGACCCACTCCGCAGTGGCGGCCACCGTTGCTTCCGGCCGGGCGGACCTGGGATTTGGGGAAAAGGAGGCAGCAAGCCAGGCCGGACTGGGATTCAAGCCGGTAGCAGAGGATGAGCTGCAGCTCTTGGCAGGGCCCAAGGGCCTGAGAAATCCCTGGATAAAATCGCTTATGTCTGCCCTTCCTTTGCAGCCGATATAGCTCCTGGTTTGAGCATGATTGACCTTCTCTCATAATAGCTGAGAGGATGGCGAATCCTCCGGCAGAGGTCGTCCTCTCCAGGGCAGTTGCCATAGGTGGCCATGGTAGCACAGGCAGGCGGCTTGTACCGGGTTCCTGTCGCTCCGGCGATATGCTCAACCTGGTAGCGGGTGCGATCCTGGTCGAAGTCCGGGCTGGTGGCAAAAAGGGCGATCACCTCATCCGGGGTCATATTGATCTGCAAGAGGAAGCTGACCAGAGCAAATCGGGCGCTATGAGCCAGGTTGGAGCCTCTGGAGACCTCGGAGAGCATCTTTTTTATGCAGGGTGGAAAAGCGCCCTCTTTGACCTCCCCCAAATCGATCTTCTGCTTGGCAGCCAGGGCCTCCAGGTCTCTCTTGACCGGGGCAAGATACTCCTCCAGGCCCTGGCAGATCCTCTCGTCCACAGATACTGGCAGACCCTTGAGGACCTTCTCTCTGATCGCCTCCTCCAACAGCCGCCTGAGCTCGACATCGGTGACCGTAAGATATCCCTCAGACAGATCGCGATTGGTGAGCTTCCATTTGGGGCTATGCATGCGGTGTGCTGGCCGGATGTACTCAGAAAAATGGATTTTCCAGGGCCCCTGCCCCTGAGGATTGATCCCCAGGTCGTTGGCCAGGACGACCAGCCCTTCCTTTTCATGCTGCATCCTCCGGAAGGCCAGCTTCGCCTCTGCCAGAGCGTAACGGCGCAGGAGGATGGGATCATTCAGACAGGAGACCATGACCCTGGCCAGTGGATAGCTGAGAAGTTCAAAGAGCTGCTCAGACTCGCTGCTAGCCCGCCCCTCGGGAATGGCTTCGCTGCCGACCGCCCCTCGCAGGCGTTCTGCCGCTCTGGATCGCACCGACTGGAAGAGGGACTTATCCAGAAGGCTATCCAGGGAGATATTTCGGCTGCGGACTGCTTCTGCCGCCTCCTGAGTAAAAGGATAGTCCGAGACCTTCATTCCTGCTCAATTCGGGGAGCGAGGAGATAGTTGATGTCCACGGACTGGCCGAGCTTGAAGGTTACCCGCAGGGGGTAGTCTATGCCCATCTCCAGAGTGACCTCTCCTGCTCTGCTGATGGACTTTGACATATCCGCCAGATAGTCCAGAGAGAAGAGGCTTCTCGCCTCGCCCGGCTTCATGCCTAAGAGTTCGGTGCTGGGGATCTTGAGCTTGAGGGAGTCGATATCCCCCTTGGCCTCCATATAAAAGCCCTCATCAGAGACGCCCAGGATCACGTGGTCGCTCACCTTTTCCGCTGCTTTTACTGCTCTTCTCAACTCCCCGCCGGGAAGCGTCACATGAGCCGGCAGGTCCAGATCAGGGATGCGTGGTTCTTTTCTTATGGCCGTTGGATCGATAAGGCTTAGGGTGTAGGAAAGTGAACCCACACCGATCTTCAGCTTGTGGCTCTCCTCGTCCAGCTCTAGCTGCACATTCTCACCTTTATCGGCCATGCTCAAGACATCGCTTAAGCGAACCAGGTCCACGCCGATCTCGCCTTGATCGGCCTTGAAGTACTCGAAGGCGTCGCTGCCTATCTTGAGAGACACCATGGCTACGTTCGCAGGATCTACTGCCTTCAGCTCCAGACCATTTTCAGATATGGAGAACTTAACCTCATCCACGAGAGAAGAGACTGAGTCGATTGCATCGCGCAGAGTTTCTGCATTGATTACTGCCTTGAACATTCCTTGAGCCTCCTGGGGAAGGACAATTTAATATTTAATATAGTTGATGCCTAGTCGTACTCTCGCCAGGTGTTGCTGCATTTAGTGCATCGGAAGAACCTAACCTCGCTCTCATCCGCACTGCGCAACTGGCGCAGCCACCAGTATGCGACATTATTGCCGCACTCCGGGCAGCGGGCGGTTGTCGTGGGAAGGCCAGAAGATTCCTGTTCCAGCACTGGAACTACGCGGGAGAGCTGCTCAGTCTTGCTGACCAGGGACTCGCTGTTGGCTTTGGGCAGTTTGTGGCCGCATTTGCGACAGACCATCATTCCATCCTTGGGCATCATCATGCTCTTGCATTGGGGACAAAATTCCATTGAGATTAGGGTGGACACTCGTCATATTAAAGTTTGTCAGGTGCGCTATTGGCGTGAAGAGCAAAGAAGCACAGAGGCGAGAAATGAGCATAGCAATAAACGTGATCTGCATGGACCGCCCGGGAATGCTGCGCGATATTGCCGGCGTGGTGGCCAAGATGGGTGGCAATATAGTCTACACCCAGCAGTTTGTGGTGGAGAGAGGGATCAACAGCGGCAAAGCATCGGTCTACATGGAGATCGATTGCTCCCCCGAGGATGTCAATAGAATGATCGAGGAGCTGGAAGGGTTTGATTCCATCACCGAGGTCTCAGTTCATGATCCATTCGAGAAGATCTACGGCTCCAGGGTGATAATAATAGGGGGCGGGGCCCAGGTAGCCCAGGTGGCAGTGGGGGCGGTGAATGAGGCCGATCGGCACAATCTGCGGGGGGAGAGGATCAGCGTGGATACCATTCCACTGGTGGGTGAAGTGGCCATAGCCGATGCCGTAAGCGCAGTGAGCCGTCTGCCCAGGGCCAGCATTCTGGTTTTGGCCGGGGCGCTCATGGGAGGGCGCATCACCCAGGAGGTGGCCCGGCTTCAGGAGGAGGGAATACCGGTTATCGCCCTGAAGATGGCGGGCTCAGTTCCCGGTCAGGCGGATATGGTGGTCACAGACCCCATCCAGGCAGGTACATTTGCCGTTATGCATGTGGCCAGCACCGCCGTCTTCGATATCGCACGAGTGAGGGGAAGGGAGTTCTAGCCCTTGAGGATGCCCGCCAGATCGCGGAGACTATCGCCAGAGAATAGATCCTCTACGGTATAGAAGTTATCTTCCTCCTGGAGCACCGGAGCGGATAGGGTGAACACGCCATTTATGCGCAGCTCGGTGAGAGCCTCGGGAGTGCTCATATCGATGTTCTCAAAAGCGATGCCCGCCTTGACAAGGGCTGCTTTGAGCTGCTCGCATTTGGCACAGGATTTGGTGGAATAGACTCTATAGACCAATTGGATACCTCGGCCATTGTTTTGCATGTTGTAAAATATTAGAGTTGTGGTTTCAACCTGAGGGGTTTAAGAGATTAAAGGCTTCAGCGCAGTGCCATAGGATAGGATTTCTTGGACCAGACCGCATACCCCTGGGCCACTGCCTTCTCTGCACACTCCCGGCAGCAGGAGAAGTTGGCCATGTACTCGACACCTTCCATCTCATGCTCAAAGATATTGCTGCAGCTCATTCCCGAAATCCTGCGGTAATCCAGGCCCTTGCAGAAGTCGTCGCATTCTGCTTGGAGGGGCCGTTCCAGCACCACCCAGTCCCGGGGAAGAAGGACTGGCAATGTGGCCAGGGTCATGCCGCAGCCGCAGGGGCCATACACATCCTCGAAATCTTCATAAATAATAGCTTTACATATGCATTGAATCATCGTCCTCTCCTCTCAATCTTGTATCGCGGCAAGCTAAATAACATTTCCCGTCCAATTTTAAAGGCAATTGCATTATTCTGGCGTTATTAGCAAAACAAAAATTATATATGGAATTAAAGGCCACTAAAGACGGTATTCTGGCTTCTAAGTCCAGCTGGGTTTCAATTAAGGCTCTTCTGGATTCATTATCCGGATTTATGAGGTGAACGAGATATGCCAATACTTCCTGTTGCCCCGGTGAGCAGACTGATTCGCGAAGCAGGGGCTAAAAGAGTGAGCGAGGGCGCGAGAGATGCGCTGGCAGAGGTTCTGGAGAGCTATGGCCTGGAGGTGGCTCGGGAGGCAGCGGGCTGGGCGAACCACGCCAAGAGGAAGACTGTCAAAGCGGAGGACATAAGAGAAGCAGTCAAAAGAGTTAAACCTCCTGCGGTTTTAGAAAGGTGATCGATGGCAACAGATAACCCTCCCGGTTTAGACTACCGCCAATTGGGCCTCATATGTGGAATCGAGATTCATCAGCAGCTGGATACCGCCTGCAAGCTCTTTTGCGGCTGCCCCACCGCTCATCGAGAGGTAGAGGACTCCAATTTTGAGTTCTTCCGCTATCTCCGCCCATCGAGAAGCGAGCTTGGGGAGATCGATCGCGCTGCCCTGGAGGAAGTCCTGGTCTCGCGCAAGTTCCATTACAAGTGCTATGACACCACATGCCTGGTGGAAGCGGACGAGGAGCCGCCGTCCGAGATCAATCCCGAGGCCCTGGAGATATCTTTAGTCATCGCCCGCCTCTTGAGCATGCTGATCGTGGATGAGGTCTGTACCATGAGGAAGATGGTGATAGACGGCTCCAACACCTCTGGATTCCAACGCACGGCCTACATCGGCTCTAAAGGGAAGATCCAGACCAGCCAGGGACCGGTGGGCATAGACATACTCTGCCTGGAGGAGGAGGCTGCGAGGATCATCGAGGACCGGGGAGACAGCCTGGTCTACTCCCTCGATCGATTGGGCATTCCTCTGGTGGAGATTGGGACGGCGCCTGATATCATCTCTCCCGCTCATGCCCGGGAGGTGGCCTCGTACCTGGGCATGATTCTGCGCTCCACTGGCCGGGTGAAAAGGGGACTGGGCACTATTCGTCAGGATGTGAACGTCTCCATAAAAGGCGGGGCCCGGGTGGAGATCAAAGGGGTACAGGCCCTGAACCTGGTGGACAAGATTGTGGAATTGGAGGCGCTCCGCCAGCATGGGCTGCTGCAGATCAAAGAGGAGCTTATAAGGCGGGGGGCAGCAGTCGATGATACCGTATTTGATGTCACATCGCTCTTCTCCCTGACCGATTCCAAGGTTTTAGCCAGATCCATCAAGAACGGCGGCGTGGTCTTGGCCTGCAGGCTGGCGGGATTTGCCGGATTGGTGGGAAGGGAGATCCAGCCCGGCAGAAGGCTGGGCTCAGAGATGTCCGATCGGGCCAAGAGAGCGGGGGTAGGGGGGATCTTCCATAGCGATGAGCTGCCCGCTTATGGCGTGACCGCTGCGGAGGTCGAGTCGGTAAGAGTTCAGCTTCAAGCAGGGAAGGAATATGCAGTGATCATGGTCACAGGACCGCAGGATCGGGCCAGAAAGGCCATGGATGCGGTCCTGGTCCGGGCGAGGGAGGCCATGGAATTGGTGCCAGAGGAGACGCGCCGCGCTCTTCCCGATGGCTGCTCGGAGTATATGCGGCCACTGCCAGGCTCGGCCCGGATGTATCCGGAGACTGATGTGCCCTCCGTGGCGATCACCGAGCAGATTCTGGAAGGCCTCGAGCTTCCCGAGCTCTTCAGGGCCCGATCAGAGCGCTTTGGTCGCGATTATGGCTTGAACTCCGAGCTGGCCAGGGTGATGGCCGCTTCTCCCAACTATCAGCTCTTTGAGGAGATCGTATCCCAGATCCAGATCTCACCATCCATTGCGGTCCGGACCCTGGAGACGATTCCAATCGAGCTGGCCCGAGATGGTGTGGATATATCAGCGCTCTCAGATAACCATTTCAAGGACGCCCTGGGGCTGGTGGCGGAGGGACGGATCGCCAAGGAAGGGCTGGCCGAGCTATTTCGCGCCCTTGCCGAGCGTCCGGACAGATCGGCAGCTGATACTGCCGCTGCTGCCGGGCTGGCAGGGGTGGACGAGGCGGAGGTGGCCAAGATCGTCCAGGCCATTGTAGCGGATAAAATAGATCTAGTGCGCTCAAAAGGGGAGAGGGCAGCCGCCCCGCTCATGGGCCTGGTGATGAAGGAGCTGAGAGGCAAGGCCGATGGTGCCCTGGTGAGCGCCATATTGAAGAAGGAAATAAATAATATACTGAGCGAGTGAACCCAGAAAGACCTAAAAAACCGGATATGCTCCTCTGGGAGGAGACCCTCTTCAAGGACAGGGACATCTTCGAGCTAGATCACCTGCCCGATCAGTTTCTCCATAGAGAAAGGCAGCTGGACAGCCTCAAATTTTGCATCCGGCCAGCTCTGCAGGGGGGGCGGCCGGTAAATGCCCTCTGTCTCGGCCCGCCGGGAACGGGAAAGACAACGGCCATCTTCAAGCTCTTCGAGGAGATCGAGGCCCATTCCTCTCGGATCGTCCCGGTGCATGTCAATTGTCAGATGGACTCCACCAGATATGCGGTCTTCTACCAGCTTTACAAGAAGATCTTCGAGCACGCCCCTCCGTCCAGCGGCATCTCCTTCAAGCGGGTCTTCGAGAAGGTGGCTCAGCATTCGGCAGATGAGGATAAGGTGCTGATAGTGGCCCTGGACGACATCAACTACCTCTTCCCAGAAAAGGAGGTGGACCATGTCCTATACTCCCTTCTCCGGGCGCACGAGACCTGTCCTGGGGCCAGGATGGGAGTGATAGGCATCATGAGCGAGCTGGCTTTGAACTATGTTCTCGATCCCAGGGTGGTCTCGGTATTTCAGGCGGAAGAGGTGATATTTCCTCTTTACAGCCGCAATGAGATCAAGGATATTCTCAGCCGGCGGTCGCAGATGGGCTTTTATCCGGGGGTGATTGCCGATGATATCCTGGAGACTGTTGTCGACCATACGGAGAAGTCCGGGGATCTGAGGGTGGGAATCGACCTTCTGAAGAGGGCTGGCCTGAATGCGGAAAAACGCGCCTCCAAGAGCATCTCCCCCGAGGACGTGGCCAGCTCGCTGGAGCGTTCCCGTCTGGTCCACCTCACCTATGCCTTGAAATCTCTGAAGGCGGATGAGAAGGAGGTCTTGCGCATGGCGACCCTTCAGGAGAGCTGGCGTGCAGGGGAGCTATTCCGCCTCTTCCATGAGAAGACGGGTGCGGGATACACCCGATTTCATGAGATCCTGAATAAGCTGGATGCGATCCGGCTAATCAATGCCGATTTTACCGGACAGGGTGAGCGAGGACGAAGCCGCATAATTAGGGTGCGCTATGAGCCTGAGGAGATCCTCAGCCGATTAAATCAATGAATTTTTGAAAAAAGTTGTACCCATATGATCCGTCCTGAGTAATGCATCTATATAGATACAATGCATAAGGACTTTAACCGGTGGATTCAATTGACCCTCAATGGATCGGTCGCGAATGATGATGCCCCGCAGGTATAGCGAGCTTTTCGTAGAGACGCTTTTATTTGTGTCCGCCATCACATCGATTCTGGTCATGCTTTTAATATTCTATTTTCTCATTCACGAGAGCATTCCCGCATTTTCGGAGCTTGGCATCATCTCTCTTTTAGCGGGCATGAAATGGCATCCTTCTGGTGATATCTACGGCTTTTTGCCCCTTATCACCGCATCCCTCACCATCACCATTCTGGCCCTTTTCATCAACATCGCCATCGGATTTCCACTGGCCATCTACCTCGCCGAGCTGGCTGGCCCCAGGAGCAAGGCGATCCTCAAGCCGGCTATAGAGCTCCTGGCAGGAGTTCCATCCATTGTCTATGGTTTTTTAGGGGTGATCATCCTCGTATCCTACCTGCAGGATAGCTTTGATATGCTCACCGGAAGGTCAATTCTGGCCGGATCAATACTTCTGGGAGTGATGTTCATCCCTTACCTTACCACCATCTGCGAGGACGCTCTAAGGGCGGTGCCGGGGGAGTTCAAAGAGGGATCCTTGGCCCTGGGGGCGAACCGGTGGCAGACAATAAGAAATGTCACCATACCCGCGGCATCATCCGGAATCACCGCTGCCGTGCTCCTCAATATTGGAAGCATAATAGGCGAGACCATGGCAGTGCTGCTGGTGGTGGGCAACGTGGCCAGGATCGCTTCTCCCTACTATGATATCTTCGACCAGGGGGCGACATTCACCTCCGTCATTGCCGGAGAGATGGGTGAAGTTGCCAGGGGATCGACCCACTATCACGCCCTCTTTGCCGTGGGTCTCATTCTATTGCTTGTGGTCTCCATCCTGAGCTTGATTGCGGATTTTGCCAGGGCGCGGATCAGAAAGAAGTTCGGAGGATATTGAGTTGAAGCTGAAGCCTGCACTAGCGGCCTCAGTGGTCATATCAGCATTCTTATTCGTCTCTTCCCTAATCTGTCTCATCCTCCAGCCGGAACTCGATCGGATAAAACCGATTTGGGAGGTCAGTCTCATCCTCTGTCCTCTCTTAATTCTGGGCTCATATCTGACAATAAAAGGCGCCAGCGCAAGAACAGCGCTTTTGCTCATACTGGATATTCTTTTTTGCGGGTCGGTTTTCTACCTGTCCTATTCAAGCGCTCTAAATCCGGATTTTATCATTAAAAGACCGCTTGGTGTCGGGGCTTCCTTCGAGTATTCATTCCTGCTTCCTCTGCTGGTCCTGGTCGCCAGCCTGCTATGCATCAAGGATGCCCTCAATATAGTTTATGGCTATACCGCCAGGGGAAGAGAGGCGCTGGTGTTTCTGGGAATCAGGATGTCGGCGATGCTCTCCATTATCCTGCTGGGCGGAATCCTGTTCATCATCATCTACAAAGGCATATGGGTCATAGATTGGGAGTTTCTGACTTCACCCCACAGGAGGTTGGGGCAGGCGGGGGGTATCAGCACTGCCATACTGGGATCCTTGTGGATGGTTCTGGGGGCCATGCTCATCTCTTCCCCCATGGGAATTGGGGCAGCCATCTACCTGCATGAGTACTCCAAGAGCGAGAGGCTCAACCGGCTGATCACCATTGCGGTGGGCTGCCTGAATGGCGTTCCCTCTGTGGTCTATGGCCTTTTCGGACTGGCATTTCTGGTGAGCCTGTTCGGAGTATCATTGATCTCCGGATCGATCATCCTGGGCCTTATAAACATCCCCACCATAATTCTGACCAGCCAGGAGGCATTAAAGAGCGTTCCCAACTCTCTGCGAGAAGGGAGTATGGCTTTAGGAGCTACGAAATGGCAGACCATAAGAAAAGTGGTTTTGCCCTCTGCCATGCCCGGCATTCTCACCGGGGTGATCATGGGAGTGGCCAAGGCATCGGGCGAGACAGCGCCCATCATGTGGACGGCGGTTACCTTCACTGCCACTCCAGTGCAGATGATCTATGGGGTGATTCCCGATCTATTTCAGCCGGTGAACAACTTGAACTACCATCTCCTGAACCTGATCTATTTCCTGGGAGCCTGGGATGTGGAGGCTCGGGCCTGGGGTACGGCTCTGGTGCTGATATCGTTGGTTTTAAGCACCAACCTTCTGGCTATTGTGGTGAGAAATTACTACCGCAAGAAGATCTCCTGGTAAATGGCTCATGAGAAAAAAAACAGATTGATCTGCAAGATAATAGTTTATTGAAAAAGAGCGATCATCCGTCCATTTTTGCCTTAAGGCAGTTCATTGTTCGACGAAGAAGGTCCTGGATCTTCCCCACCTCATCGCTTTTCAGGTCGGTTGGCATAAGAGGAAGGGCGACCAGCACTGCTGTATCCAGCCTCAGCCTGGCCTTGGGCCCCCACTGGCTCTTTGCTGCTGCCAGCTCATTCTGAAGGGCATTGATGCTGATCGAAATTGCCTGCAGCTCCTCTTCCACTTGCACGATGCTCCTGTTCCTGCAGTTCATATCCCAGCCCCTCAGAACGGCAGAGATCAAGCCGGACTTGTGGCCCTCTGGAATTCCCACCGCCTTCAATAAATCCAGAATCAGGCCGAGCTTGAGAGATCTCACCTCACCAGCTCTCGCTACCAGACCACCCCGCTGCATTAGTGCTTCGTAATACTTGAGAAGGCCAGAGAGGCTATCAACATAACGTATGTCTCCATAACCAATTGCATTAATCATTCATTAACCTCCCATAGAAGATGAAAATCGGATTAGATGAGAATCGATCGGAATTTATGCATAACAGCGATTCGGCAATCTTGCCTGCAAGAGAATTGGTGCAGACACTGCATCCTGAGTTATCTGTCAAATCCTTAGGCACCAATCAGCGATTGAATCCACCCAATATATTCCTTGTCCCATTATACTATATAGGTCTATATCAGGTATATAGATCATATAGGTCTGGTGCACAGCAAGAATGAAACGGGGGGCCATCCCATTCAGCGGCTTGATCATCCTGGGAAGACCAGGCAGAACCATTCATGCCAGGATTTCTGCTGGGATTTATCATAATGGAGCTGCGGATCCAATCATGGCTTGGATCTCAATTGTCTACGAATATACGTATTCGCGATTCTAATGGCAATTATGCTAATGAAATAGCAACCTTTTTTTTGACTGCTTCCTCTTTTTATGATTTTGCATATAATTCAGTGCGCCAATCTGAAGACGACTTCGGCTGAGAAGTATATAAATGAATGGGCGAGCGAGTGAGAATAATGGAAGATAATACCTCGACAGATGCGGTATATGATCTAATTGAGCGCGTAGAACAGCAGAGAAAGCGGCTCGTTCTCATTGTTATGGTGGTCTCTATATCATCTCTGCTTGGCGTTTCAGTTAATGCTCTGGCTTTAATGGTCTTTTCGCATCAAAAAAGATGTAGAATCGACCTGACCTTGCCCATTGACTGACTATATAAAAAGAACCTGAGGACTGATCTAACCAGCTTAAGCGTCGCCTGGATGGAGATTTTGGGCATGGACTCAGAGCTCCGGACTTGTAGGAATGGGGGGTGCAGGCGCCGGGAGAACACCGGTCTTCAGGAAAAATTGGTTATTTCTATCTGTGATTTTCTTTGTACCACAGTCTCAATAATTTAACGCTGGTATCAATTACCATGAATCCTCCTATAAATATAGGTACTGTATG
>WOYM01000069.1 GCA_011620785.1 Methanothrix sp.
TATATTTCACTGAATGCCTCTAAAAATTCATCTCTTTTTATTCCGGTCTGTCTTAATATCAACAATAGAGTAGAGCCTTTGATCTCCTTGTGATTCGGCAATGTCAGAGGCGTCTTACTTCCATCTGGATTGATCCGTCTCATGGAAATGTGATTGCCTTCTCTGATTACTGCAAATCCCAATGCCACCAGGGCCTTTATCACTTTTCTCTTCGGCACATCCCTGGGGAACTTCGTCACACTACCACTTCAGCTACAAAGGTCTCACTTATTCCGTCCATCTCTATGGATTCCCGGCCAAATGTCTCGATGTGGAATTGAATAGCAGACTTGACATCGGCAAGGGCTTCTTCATATGTATCGCCCTCTCCTACTACAATACCCTTGATGCCGATAGGGTAGGCAACATAACCGTCCGGGTGCTTTTCTATTATTATTTTTATCGGCTGCATCTATCGGATAAGTTGTGTTCTTAGAAAATAAATCTATGCCCACTATCGATGGCCAGGCATGCGGGGCCTTGCCGCCATTTGAGTTTCATCCCTGATTCTCTTGCCCCACTTTTCATAGATAAACAGCTCTAGCCCGCGGGCGTGCGCATAGATATATTTGCCTCAATGCGCCTGCCCGCGATGGTGCATTCTGCAATCCGGTCTCGATGCCTCAAGAATATAGGGCAAAATTCCAGGAGATGATATCCGGCTAAACCTCTCTCTCCTTCTCCGCCAGGCCCAGCACATTCAGCAATCCCAGGAGGTTCTCCCTGGATAACGATCCGTCCGAGACCTTCTTCAGAACCTCTTTGGCATTGAAGGCCACCCCCAGGCCGGCATTCTTGATCATCAGGCAGTCGTTGGCCCCGTCCCCCACTGCGACTATGTTGTCCGGGCTGATCTTCTCCCGCTCGGCAAGATCATAGATGATCCGCCCCTTGGCCTCGGCGTCGATGATCTCCCCTTTGATCTCCCCTGTGAGGACTCCGTCTTTTATCTCCAGATCGTTGGCAAAGGCATAGTCAAAGCCCAGGCGCTCCTTGAGCACATCCGTAAAATAAGTGAATCCGCCGCTGATCAGGGCGATCTTGTATCCGACCTGCTTTAAATGGTGGATGAGCTCCTCGGAGCCTGGAGTCAGCTGAAGGTCGGCGGCGATCTCCTGCAGGGTGGATAGTGGCATTCCCTTCAAGAGGCGCACCCTCTGACGGAGGGATTCCTTGAAGTCCATCTCACCGTTCATCGCCCGGTCGGTGATCGCATTCACCTGTTCGTCCACACCGGCAAAGCTGGCCAGGCGGTTGATTATCTCGAAGTCCACAATGGTCATGTCCATATCAAAAACGATGAGCCTCTTCTCTTTCCGGGATTGGCCCAGGTCCTGGATAAAGACATCCAGCCCCAGGCGCTCACACTCCCTCTTGAGCTGTGCCCGGCAGTCGTCTGCAGTGCAGTCGGCAAAGTCCATCAGAAACTCGATGGAGATGAGCTCCCCTCTGGCGGTAACCGAGGCCCTCTCCAGGTTGACACAATTCCTGGCGGCCACCTCCGATACGTCGCGAATGATCCCCGGCCTGTCTTTGGCGAGAATGGTGACGATATAGAGCTCTTTCGCGGTCTGGCGCCGGCCCTGATGCTTCTCCAGGGGGAGGAAGGAGAAGTCAATGGCCAGGCTCTCTGCATTATCCCGGTACCATTTTTCCAGCTTTTTCGGGGTGACTTTTGCTGATTCGAAATCGGCAACCACTGTCATGACACTGATTCCCTGCATCACCTTCTGATCCATGTCCACGATGTTGACGTTTTGCATAGCAGGCTCGCTCAGAATGTCGCGTATGAGCCCGGATCTGTCCCGGCCCATGAAAGATATGACCCAGAGATCGTCTGTCAGAAGGCACAGTCCCCCTTTGTCGGTGGTTGCATCGCTATCACACTCGTCCTCTCAAGCCTGCATCTCAAGCCTAAATACTTTTTCGGATAGAAGGGGGCGGAGTGGGCAAACGAGGGGAGTTGAGACATTGCATGGAAAAGAATGAAAAATCTTGTCGATTCACTCATTTGCTATCTTTTTTAAGAGCCAGCCCATGTTCTGCCCCAGGGTCCGCATAGTCGCCAGACCCTCTTGGTCCCTCTCCACATCCCTCTCCTCCAGGCCCATGCCTATGTTCCAGTAGCTTGATCCGGCGATGATCATCTGGCTGATCAGGAAGAGGTGGTTGATGGAGTCGAAGACGTGGATCGCCCCTGCCCGGCGAACGGCCACCACCGCCGCCCCAACCTTACGCTTGAACATATATCCATTGGCCATGGCCACAAAACCGGCCCGATCGATGAGGGCCTTGGTCTCGGGAGTGAGATCGGCAAAATGGGTGGGCGAGCCGATTATGATGCCGTCCGCTGCAGCCATCTTCTCGATGCACTGATTTATCATGTCCTTGTCCTGAATGCACCGGCCGTTCTTCTTCTCCCTGCATTTGAAGCAGGCTTTGCAGCCGCTCAAGGGGCCTATAAGGTGCACCAGCTCCGTCTCAATCCCCTGTCTCTCCAGCTCTTCCAGGATCGCTGCCAGGAGGGTGGCGGTGTTTCCATCCCGTCGTGGGCTGCCGTTGAATGCTATAACCTTCATGTTCAGATCTCCTCCAGCTGATATTCCTTCCTGCCCAGACCTATCCTCTCACCGTAATCCATCTGAATGTTGCCCATTGTGCTCTCCCAGATCCCCTGGAACTTATCCTCACCCGGCTCCTGATTCCTCTCCAAAAGGGTGTTTTTCAGGCCAGCCTGCCGGTTTACCAGGTCATAGCTGGCCTGATCTATGGCAACAGGGTCCTTTGAGGCCAGGATGCCGATGTCCGGTACAATGGGGGTGTCGCTCCAGGGCACACAGTCGCAGTCCGGAGTGATGTTGAGAAGGAAATTGAAGAAACCCACCTTACCCTCCTTTCCAGTAACTGCCCCCAGGGCATACTCCACCATCCTCTCCATGAATGGAGGCACCTCCACAATCCAGTCGAAGTCCAGGGCATGAGCAGGGCAGAGGCGCAGGCACTTGCCGCAGCCGGTACAGAGGCTGTAGTCGATCTGGGTTATCTTCTTTTTCACAGTGATGGCCTGGTTGGGGCAGCCATCTGCACAGGCCCGGCAGCCTTCACAGAGCTCGGCATTGAATATTGGCCGGGCGGAATGCTGGTCCGACTTTCCCAGAGCCGGTGCACAGCCCATCCCCAGGTTCTTGACCGCCCCTCCAAAGCCGGCGGGCAGGTGGCCCTTGAAGTGGGATACCACTATCATGCTCTGGGCGGAGGCGATCTCCCCGGCAATTTTAACCCGCTGGAAGTGCTTTCCGGAGATGGCCACCTCCCGGTAGTTGTCTCCCTGCAGGCCGTCGGCGATGATCACCGGCGCTCCGGCCACCGTCCGGCCAAAGCCGTGCTCCTCTGCAGTCTGCAGGTGGCGGACGGCATTGGAGCGGCTGCCTCCGTAAAGGGTGTTGGTGTCGGTGAGAAAAGGCTGTCCTCCTGCAGATCTGATCTTATCGGCTACGGGCCGGACCAGGACGGGATTCACATAAGAGCTGTTTCCCTGCTCTCCGAAATGAATCTTGATCGCTGTCAGGTCTCCTTTCTTTATGATATAGGGAAATCCTGCTGCATCAAAGAGCCGCTGGACCTTGTTTTGCAGATTGTCCTCCGGGCTTCTTGCTCTGACCCCGGCAAAAAAGACTGTGCTTTTCAATTCCTGCCACCACCAGATTAGGTATGGTATTATGCTGGCAGTAGAAGAATTTGGTGGTGGGGCAAAGAATTAAGAACGACGGGGTGTAGGGGCAGAGAATCCCCGCCTCTTTAGAGGTGGGATGAATCGTGCCCCACCTTGATTCCTGTTTACCAACATCTATTTAACTTCATGATACACACCATTTGGTGTCTGGTTTGCTGCCAGCAGTTGAAAGACTCAAGCAGCGCGCACAAAACCACAAAACAATTGGCATGGGATCACATGCCATCGGTTGAAAGTCCGTTGATGCCCGTGAATTTTTCATGGGAGTGGTCACAAATCCGGCTCATGGATGCTGAGCAATGACAGAAGCCTCGATATAACCAGGAGGCAAGCCCGCTCCCTTCAGGGGGCGGGTAACTGACAAGTCGTTCATCAGAGAGATATTGAAGGTAACCGAGGACCCCAGCATCATCTCCTTTGCGGGCGGTCTTCCCAATCCGAGGTTCTTCCCTGTGAGCGAGGTAGCAGAGGCGGCCCAAAAGGTACTTGGCGAATGCGGCTATGCAGCCCTTCAGTACAGCACTACCGAGGGCCATCCTCCTTTGAGAGAGTAACATCGCCAAGAGATATGCAGAAAAGGGCCTCAAGGTCAGTCCAGAGGAGATCCTGATCACAACAGGCTCCCAGCAGGGCCTGGATCTGGCAGGGAAGGTCTTCCTGAACAAGGGTGACAGGGTCATTGTGGAGAGGCCGACCTACCTGGCAGCGATTCAGTCCTTCGGTATGTTCGAGCCTCAGTTCCTGTCGGTGCCCCTGCATCACGACGGGATGGATGCGGATGCGCTAGTGTAGCAGTTCCTAATTAACATATCAATACTCCGTCGTCCTTATCGACAACAATCCCTCCCGCCATTTTATCCATTTTGTACTTCCATTTAAACCTCCACCAGAGGTGAGAATGAATATCTGGCAATCGGCACGAGAAGTGCTACAGC
>WOYM01000108.1 GCA_011620785.1 Methanothrix sp.
GAAAGGCTTGGAAGGGAAGAATCTGAAGAGAAATGAGCAATACGCTTCATAAAACAAAAAATCTGAAAAAAATGTAGCATTATTAATCACATTTCCTCTCCATCCGGCTTTTCTTTCAGAGTGCTTACGGAAATTCCATGCATTACTAAAAGAAGAAGGACGATCAAATAGAAGTATACATTAATGACCCTGTTCATGGCAATGAATAAGACCAGTGCGGTTGCCATCCACCCCCAGCAGTCCTCAGGATGCATTCTTTGCAGTGCCAGCGAAAAGATGGCGACCATAACGATGCCTTGGACAATTATCATCGAATCCCAGGGAATAAAAAGTGATATCAGATAAGAGAGGTTTATAGAAGGGATGTCAATATAGAACCAGTTGCCGTACACACCAGCGATGAACTCTTCAGGAGAGCCCAAAAGGAACGGAAGTACGAGGATCAAGGCAATTGCTACTGCTATCAATGAATTCACAAAAGCCTTTTTTTATTCCCCATCTCTTAAAGGCTGAAACCACAATAAAAGGAAAAATGACCCAGACGAACTGGTAGGTGGCGAGAGCATATCCAGATGCAATCGAACTCGTCCACCATTTGTTACACCTATCGAGGGAAAAGACGATTGAAAGAATGAGAAATAGCACCCCGAGATAGATTTCGTGCCGGTACTGAAGGTATGGGGTCAGCAGGAATACCGGAATTAGCAGCATGCTCTGATTCCTGGAACCTTTAGCCGAATATGCCAGAATGAGAGCAGAAGCTAGCATACTTATCAGGTTTATGAACCGCAGATCCACTCCAGATGCAGCAGCTGGCAGATAGGCCATCCACATTCCGGGCAGATAAGTGAACACCTGATGAGGTGGATGATAGAGAAGGTCATGGTACCCATATGGGCTCATCCCTGCCAGGAA
Source organism: Methanothrix sp. (assembly GCA_011620785.1). Lineage (GTDB taxonomy): Archaea > Halobacteriota > Methanosarcinia > Methanotrichales > Methanotrichaceae > Methanothrix. The sequence goes on from WOYM01000108.1 coordinate 916, forward strand.
GGACTGACACCCCGAGAGGATGAGGGGGAGCATATCTGACCTCTGTGAATGAAGCGGGAATGAGACAATGCTCAAAAGGTATGTTCCAGTATATGCTGCCAGAGCGATAAGAACAAGAAGGCCCTGGGATGCATCCTTAATAAGCATATATATGAGTGCAGCTCCAATACATGCGAATAAAAAAATGGCAATCGGGATATTTAGATGATAGCTGAAAAGGGCATATCTGAGATCCTGCACGATCAGAAGGATAAATGCCATCGCTTCAAAAATCAAGATAATGACCGTCGTTAGCTTGACGGCAGAAATGCGGTCGATGGGGGATAAATGAGCATCTCCAATGATTCCGGGCTTTATAAAAATAATAAAAGTAGCAAAAAATAAGCAAGTATATGGTAATAGAATTATCTGAAAGACAGGTTCCGGGAGATGATCCGGCAAGGGAAAATACCGGTCGGATTTCACACTTATGAGAAAACCAAGCAATGCGAAAGCTAAAATCCTTATTTTTATTTTTCTCTCTTCATAATTTATTTTCTTGGCATTTTCCTTACCACTCTGGAACGCATTCATCTTCGTCTCCGTCACCTTCACAGGCTGCTGATCGGATCGGCATCTGTCCAAATCCAGAAGGCCTGCTTTAAACGAGGCGGTTGTAACGCTGATTGATTATTTAAGGATGGTGGAAAAAGGAGAGCTGGTTTTATCGACTCTGTCATGATTTCATGATTTAAGATCAGCTTGCCAGGAGAGTTCGCTATATCGACCATACTCGCACTGCTGCTTGTCCTATCCGGCCTCGTGCCATACGTAATTTATGCTTGCTAGGTAATTAAATGTAAATGCAATCAATATTGCCAGAAATTCGGATGCTACATAGTGAATTCCTGCAACTTCCGTAAAAGCAAGCAGCGCGGAAAGGTTAATCAGCATGCCTCCAAATGAGACAGCATGATACCTGGCTATTGCACGAACAATTGCCGTCCCCTCTGGGAAATTGTAATTGAACGTTGCCCTGGTATTCAAGAAAAAGTTCCATATTATGCTTATCTCTATCGCTATCAATGCAGATATGATATAATAGATATGAACATAGGCTGTTAGAAGCCAGAGCAAGGTCAGATTAATTGCCGCCCCGGTAGCCCCAACGAATGCAAATTTAAAGACAAATCTCCATCGACCTTTTGCAATCAAATTGTCAAGAATGCTTGAGGGAAGGATTCTTAAGGCCTGGTTCCAGGAATGGTCTGCGGGCTTGCTTTGCAGGCTTATCCCTTGGGTTTGAGCTCCAGATTATCGAATACATTCCTCTTTGCTACCATAAAACCTGTCATAGGATCCCTTAGATCTACGCCCAGGATCAATCTGGTCAATTGAGCAAAGGCGAGGGTTACTAATATCCTTCCCATAGTGTCACTGCACTCTCCACCCTCAATGAGCTTCGAGCCGAGGACTATATCATGATTCTCTATCAGCTTGAGCATTTTCTGGAGATCTTCTGGCCGGTGAGAGCCGTCGCCATCCATGAGAGCGATTATATTTCCTTTGGATCTGGACAAGCCTTCAACAAAAGCGTTGCCCAAACCATCCGATCTCTGGATCATAACCTCCGCCCCTTTAACCTTTGGCGCAGTGCAGCTCTTGTCTACTATCAGTATTTCGTGGTTTTCCTTAATTATGGCATTGATGCTATCCACAAGTTCTTGAATGGTGGGCTCATCCTTTGTGGGAATTATAATCGAGGTCAACATTATAGATCTTTTCACCCTAAACACGATCCAATGGATCGGTCCAAGATCGGGATGACAGGGGCCCAAGCCCCATCATCCCTTCCTTGTCACCTCCACCTGCAGCACATCAGCAAATGCCTCTGCATTCCCATCCAGGGATGCGACTATGCTCACCTTATACACCCCGGGAGCGACATTGGCATTCCAGATGCCCATGTACCTGCCTCCAGATGTCTCCAGCAGGCTGGTCCTTGTCTCTTCACCGCCATCCGGTGCATATATCACTGCAGTGCACCTCAAAATGCCATCGGAAGAGGACTGGTCGGATGCATTTGTGGAGGAGGCAGAGCTCTGGCCCGCCTTTCTATTCGAACCGATCTGCACATATCCGTCCTTGCGATCCAGGTTGGCAAAGCCCTGGGGAGAGCCAAATCCGCAGGTAGCGCACCCCTTAACCGTCAGCTTCGGTTCCTGGTTGGCGGAGGAATTGGCTGAGGAAGAGCTGTACTGTGATGAGTTTGTCCTATCCGCCCTCTCATGGAAGGATGCTGTTATGGTCGTCGCCTCTCCTGATCTGACCGGATTGGGCTGGGCAGAGACCTCCGCCAGCTCATAGGGAAACTTGGGCTGGTTTTCCAGCCAGTCCCTCCAGGTGTAGAGCCGGGCATCATAGCCGGACTCGTTCAGAGCGAACCAGAGCAATGCGGCCTCAACCCCGATATTGGTGTAAACCACTACCGATCGGTTCTTGTCAAGATCCAGGAAGTGCTCATTCAGCATCTCTTTGGGCATCATGCTATCATTGACCAGCACATTCTCATAGGGTATGTTGATCGCCCCGGGAATTGACCCCAGCTCATAAGCATTTGCCGGCCTGGCATCAACTATCTGCGCCCCGCCGGTGACTACATATTCATAGGTGGCAAGAAGCTCTGGCCTTATATGAGGGATGTACTCGGCCTTGGGCCTGGTGGCAGAGATGTTGCTGATGTTCAATCCTGCAGCCTTCCAGTCCTCGATCGTGCCCTCCAGCACCCTTACCTTCTCATGGCCCAGGTATTTTAGGGCCCAGTAGGTGAAGAACGCCGGCGACGGCCCTCCGCCACAGGGCAGGCACTCCCCGGCGATCAGCAGGGAATCGTTGCTGCTGATGCCCGCATCTCCCAGCAGCTGCGCCATCTCCGGTACCGGCACGATCTCCCCGCCTTCGGAGAAGAAGCGATCGTAATTGAGATTGACAGCGCCCTCGATGTATGCGGCCGCACTGGGGCTTATGTCCAATACAACCTCGTCCGGGGAGATCGAATTCGGGGATGCTATCGCCCCGACCAGCTTGGTCCAATCAGGGCAGGTGGGGCAGAACTCCCCGGTCTCTGTGCCTGCACTGGCCGATCCTGCCAGTAGAATAAAAGAGATGGACAGGATGAACAGCAGAACCGGAATCGCTACAGCAATTGCCGCTGTCCCGCCGATAGTTGACGGCCGTTCTCCCTCAGCCGCAAGAGGAGCGGAAAGATCAGATTGCAGTCTCATTTAACCTCCCGGACCCATCCACCTCTTGGAGATCTGGCAATTGATTTGCCATCCAGTCCTGGTAGCTGTAGAGACGGGCATCATAACCCATCATCTCCAGGGCGAACCAGACCACAGAGCCCTTCATCCCCGTATTGGTAAAGACGACCACCGGCTGGTTTTTGTTCAGCACCATGAAGACCATATCCAGCCGGTCCTCGCCGGTGATCTTCTTATCGGCAAGAACGCTCTCATAGGGCATGCTGATCGATCCGGCTATGGTTCCCATAGCAAACTCGGGCGGCGTCCGGGCATCGATGATCTGCACCTGGCCGCTTTTGACCAGATCGAAGGTGGCGGTGTAGTTTGAGTTCATCAGAGGGATATACTCCTTCCGAGGAAGCATTGCAGCACTCCCTGAGGTAGCCCCTCCCGCTGTCGCCCAGTCCTCTGCCGTCCCGTCCAGGACTACTGCGTTCTCATGGCCCAGGCTCTTCATCATCCAGTAGACGTAGGTGGCCACCGATGGTCCTCCGCCGCAGGGCAGGCATTCCCCATAGATGACAACCGAATCCTCTCTGGAGATCCCAGCCTCGCCCAGGATGCTGGCGACCTCATCTGCCGGCTTCAAAATCCCCGGCTGAAGGAAGAACTCCATATAGGGAATGTAAATTGAGCCTTCGATATGGTGGCTCGAGTTCTCGCTCACATCCAGCAGGATATCTGCATCATCGACCTCATCCAGCGGCAAGAGCATCTCTCTTGCCTTGAGGCTGCGGGTCATGTTGATCTGCAATTCCTTCAGCTCTTCACTCTCGTTTTCCTCGCCTTTTTCATCCTCTACGCCCTGGGAGGAGTTCATACCCCAGCGGATCTCCCTGGACTTCTTGGGCCAGTTTGCTCCAGCTGACTGCTGGGTAGCGGTTACATTGCCTATCTCATTTAGCTTGGCCATAGGATCCCAGCCGCCGCTGGAGTCGTCGCATGCCCCTCCTAAAGAGGCGCATTCCGCACCGGCAGATGCGCTCTCCATGAGGATCAGAGCTGCCAAAAGCGTCCCGCAGAGAACGCCCATCGTAATCAAAATTGGTCTTGCTTTGCTCATCTAATTCACCTCGACTTCAGGCGGCCAGCTCCTCTTTAACCTGCTCTACCACCCTAGAGCAGATGTCCTGGTCAATAGAGAGGCCCTGAGTATTCTCTATGCCCAGCTCAGTCACAATGATCTGTATGGCCGGCTCTATTTCCAGATGCTGCAGGGTCTTGGCGGCGCATTGCACCGGACAGCCATCAATGGATACCATCAGTCCTGCTTCCCGTGCCGACTTTACCATTGCCTCGATATGAGCGGCCACTGCCGCCAGGCAGAAGAATCCTGCCACGTTCTCTTTCGACAGATCGACTGCCGCCTGATTAGCGATCTGGCCGACATTGCACGCTCCGGAGCAGGCCACCACCCGCACATCTGAGGAGCTGCAACTGCACTTATTTTTCTCGTCCATTGGTGACACCATTATATTTTCCGATTATGAGCATTTATCTCTTGAGCATCCTTTTAAGCTCTTCCACAGTCGCCGTTCTCCCTGTCAAGACCGATTTTCCATCTATATATAGGGCGGGTGTCATCATCACTCCTCGATCCATGATCTCCTGAATGCTGTCCACCTTGATGATCTCTGCATCAGTACCCGATTCTTCCACTGCCTTCTGTACGTTCTTCAGCAGGCTCTTGCACTTGGCACAACCTGTCCCCATTACCTCGATCTTCACCATCTGATTCACCGTTGGAAGTCAATTGTTCAATCTCTTATTATCTGATTCTCAGACTCTTCTATGGTCTTTTGCCATCTCGCTCCGATCCCAGGATCTGCAATTCCAGTATTTTAAGCCAATCAAAAGTGCGAGATGGTTATTCATATATTAGCTTATCGCAATAACACGATGATAAGATCATCGATCATTTGCCGCCAGAACTCAAAAACACAAGCTCTTTGTTCTCCGCATAATTGGATAGGTTTGGCGCCGCGATCCGTTATGCTTGCCAAGTCTTGCTCATCCTCTGAGCTGATTGATGCAGATGCTTTTAGACAAGGCCAGAAGATTAAAGAACGGCCTGGGCGGCAAGCTCGTCCCCAGGATATCGGGCTTTGATGTGGATCTTGAGCCCATTCACAGAAATGAGGTTCTCATGAATCCCCAGCGTTATGCCTATCCGGCCTGCGCCATCACCGTGCGCTTCTCTGCCCTGATGAGGCTGTCTGACTATCCCTGCCTCCTTACCAGCGAGCCGGTGACGGCTACTATGATGACCAACATCATCGCCCTGCATAAGGAGATTCCAGCATCGCCTGCCAGTGTATGCAAGAACTGCGCTTCTGCGGCGCTGGTCGATTTCAGGCACTCCTATTGCCAGTACAGAGAAGCAGTATGAGGCAGCATCAAACAGCAAGAAAAGAAGCATATTGAATTCCAATCAAGGTTCATGGTGGATATATGAAATGCTATCTTTGTGCCCTGGCTCAAAAGGATACTGATGCGGTGGCCATCTGCATACTCTGCGGAATGGGGGTCTGCATGGATCACCTGGTCAGAGAGGAGCTGGAGATTTGGGAGGGAGGCTATCCCTTCCCCTCCAAGAAGATGAAGCGAACGCTGCCCCGTATTCTCTGCAAGCCATGCTATGCTGCATATCATGAGGGATGAGTATGTCACTGCTGAAAAGGTCCATTGCCGAGGCGGTCGGGACTTTCATCCTGGTCTACTTCGGGGCAGGCGCAGCAGCGATAACCCTGATGATCTCCCAGGGATCAAGCCCGCCCAATCCATTTAACATAGGCATAGGTACCCTGGGAGGCCTGGGGGATTGGTTTGCCATAGGAATGGCTTTTGCCATCGCCATTTCCAGGAATCGGATATTGGCAGGCGATCATGGTGGAGGCCATAGGCACCTTTATGCTCATGCCGACCATCATGGGGGTGGCTGTGGACAGGCAAGCTCCGCCAGGATTTGCGGGGCTGGTGATCGGCCTGGTGGTAGGGGGCATAATCACCACCATCGGGAATATCACAGGCTCCTCTCTCAACCCGGCAAGAACCTTTGGCCCCTACCTTGGGGATTACATCCTGGGCGGAAATAGCCTGTGGCATTTCTTTCCCATATACATCATCGGGCCGGTAGCGGGAGCTCTGATCGCCGCCTTCCTGTATGACTATCTCTCGGCAGAATAAATTTTTTTGACAATTTTTTTCGTTTATAGCCCTATCCGATGCTCATAGCCCACTCCTTCGATCTGTCTTCTCTTCCCTCCCCTTTCCATCCAGATTCCCTCCTCCACCACCTCGCCTATAACCGTCAGATCGCAAGCTCTTCGGGCCGCCTCCAGGCCCGAGGAGCGCACGGTGAATACCAGCTCGAAGTCCCCACCGGCGCTCAATGCCATCTCCAAAGCATTCTCCTGCCCCACCATCTCCACCAGGCCGGTTGCCAGGGGCAGCCTATCCTGATAGACCAGAAATCCCACTCCGCTTACCTCTGAAAGATCAGAGAGGGACAGAGCCAGGCCATCGCTGTTGTCCATCATTGCCGTGACGCTTCCACTCTTCGCCAAAGCCCGACCCTCCGTCAGCCGGGGCTCGGGCTCCAGCAGACTGGTTATAAGCTCGCTTTTCGCGCCGTTCTGCCAGGCCCACAGCCCGCCTCCAGCTGCCCCCAGAGAGCCGGTGGTGCAGAGGAGGTCTCCCACCTGCGCTCCCCGGCGACGCAGAATCAGCTCCCTTTCCACAAAGCCTAAAGATGTGCCAGTGATGGTCAATTCCAGGTGGCTATCGGTGTCCCCTCCCAGAATTCGAGTACCATAGAGAGCAGCACAATCGCCAAATCCTGAAAAAAGCTCATCGATAAAATACTGATCCGCCTCCGGCGGGAGCCCAGCAGCTATGAGAACTCCCGCGGGCTCTGCCCCCATGGCAGCAATATCGCTCAGGTTGACTGCTACCGCCATCCAGCCCATCTGCCAGGGGTTCATGATATCAGGAAAGTCGGTCTTCTGGTGGAGCATGTCGGTGCTTGCTACAAGATAACGCTCTCCCGCATCGATAACTGCGCAGTCGTCGTTCTCCAGCCCACCCAGGATCACGGAGATACGCCGGATCAGATCCCTCTCGCCAATGGCCCCTTTCATTCTTTCTTGCTCCCTGTAATTGTATAGATCGCCTCAGCCCCGAAAGTTATTAAGATTCAAAGATGCATTAATTGTGATATGCTCGATTACAAAAAGTTGTTCATCCAGGCATCAATTGCCCTCCTGCTTTCCCTCATGCTTTCTAGCTCGTTTTCTGGAGCTGGAGCAGCCCAGATGACGAGGATCTGTCCACAGGGCTGCAGCAATCTGAGCATCCAGGAGGCACTTGTTAACGACTCTGCTGGAGATACGATCATTGTGGAAAGCGGAATATACGCTAATCCCTTCATAATGGGCCGGCCGGTGAACCTGCGGGGCAGGGACACAGGCAGTGGAAATCCGATCCTCAATCCGGAGAAAGGAAGAGCTATCCTGGCCGCTCAAGGAGCGGTGCTGTCGGGATTCGACTTTTCCAGTGCTCGTGCCGGCGATGAAAGGAGCGCAGGCTGCAGACTGGAGGTCGTCCTTCCCGCTACCATATACCTGAACGATTTTCCGGGCAAAAACAGCGTCTGCCCTGAGGATGTTGCCACCTGGAACTCGAGCCGGATGATCAGCTACCAGTATAATAGCCGGGTACAGCGCAGTTTTTTGGGCAACTACTGGGCTGACTATGCCGGCGAGGATAAGAACGGCGATGGAATCGGCGACGAGCCGGTGGTTTTAAATCAGGACAATATCGACAACTATCCCTTGATGCAGCCGGCGGAAAGTTATCTCATTTCCGATGAGGCCGGTGCTGCTGGGAGGAGTGAGATGGAGCTTTTGGATGCTCGAGTAGGTGAGGAGTTCGTCATCTCCCTCTCCGCTAATCCGACCACTGGATATGGCTGGAATGTGGATTACGATCATTCCCTCTTAAACCTCAAGAGCTCTGACTTTAGGGCCTCCACCTCAAAGGCACTTGGTGCTAGCGGCACATCGATCTTTGTCTTCGAGCCCCTAATGCCTGGCAAGACAACCATATACTTCGTCTATAAACGCTCCTGGGAGAACATTGTAGCAGACGCTCGAGCATTTCAGGTGGAAATATCGGCTTGAAGGCCATGAACTATTTATACGGTGATGCCCATCAAGCCCTGATCATTACAATCCTTAAGGAGATCTCAATTTGGCAAAATCCGATATCAAATCTGAGGACAAATCAGATCAAAAAACAGAGGCGAAGGCGCCTGCCTCCAAAAAGCCGGAGGTCAATATCGGCATGGTTGGACATGTCGATCACGGCAAAACCACTCTTGTCCGAGCGCTATCCGGAAGCTGGACCGATCAGCATAGCGAGGAGGTCAAGAGAGGAATCTCCATCCGTCTTGGCTATGCAGATGCCACCTTCAGAAAGTGCCCCAGCTGCCCAGATCCAGATGCTTTTACCGTAGAAGAAAAGTGCCCCCACTGTGGTGCTGATACAGAGATATTGCGCACCGTCTCCTTTGTAGATTCTCCGGGGCACGAGACCCTCATGGCCACCATGCTCTGCGGAGCGGCGATCATGGATGGCGCAGTACTGGTCATCTCCGCCAATGAACCCTGCCCTCAGCCGCAGACAAAAGAGCATCTCATGGCCCTGGACATCACAGGCATCGACAGAATTGTGATAGTGCAGAACAAGATCGATCTGGTATCCAGGGAAGAGGTGATGGAGCACTACCAGCAGATCAAGGATTTCATAAAGGGCACCGTAGCCGAGAAGGCGCCCATAGTGCCCATCTCCGCTCAGCAGAACCTGAATGTCGATCTGGTCATCAAGGCCATAGAGGAGTACATACCTACTCCCCATAGAGATATCGAGAAGCCTGCTCTGCTCAAGATAGCCCGATCTTTCGATGTCAACCGTCCCGGAGCCTCCCCTGATGCTCTCAAAGGCGGGGTCATTGGCGGCTCCCTAAACCAGGGTGTGCTTCGTGCAGGCGATAAGATCGAGATCTGCCCGGGCAGGCTGGTGGATTACGAGGGGCGGAAACAGTGGGTTCCCATTCAGACCAAGGTGCTGACCCTCCTGGCAGGAAGCCAGAGCCAGGAAGAGATCACACCCGGCGGCCTGATCGGCGTGGGCACCCTGCTGGACCCCATAATGACCAAGAGCGATGCTCTGGTGGGCCAGGTGGCAGGTGAACCTGGCAAGCTCCCTCCCATCAGGAACGCATTCACCATGAACATGCATCTCCTGGAGAGGGTGGTGGGAGTGACCGATGAGTCCAGCGTCGAGCCCATACATTCCAGCGAGCCCCTCATGCTTAACGTGGGAACTGCCACCACTGTAGGGGTGGTGACCAGCGCCCGTGAGGGAGGCGTGGTCCAGGTTCAGCTAAAGAGGCCGGTCTGTGCCGAGAAAGGCGATCGTGTGGCTGTCAGCAGGCGCATTGGCGCCAGGTGGCGGCTCATTGGCGTCGGCTCCATAATCGACTGAAGAAATAATATGCAGCAAATCGATGCCGATAGCGTAAAGGTGATAATCGACACCAACGCCTTGATGACGGCAGAGCAGTTCGGAGTGGACATCTTCGGCGAGCTATTGCGCCTGGGTTACATTGAGTGGCTTGTGCCGGCCCAGGTGAAGGGAGAGCTGCGCTCCTTGGCAGATGGGGCAGATAAAGGGCGGGACAAGACCGCGGCCAGGGTGGCCCTGGGCCTGGCTGAACGATGCACAATCGTTGGCATTGACAACTCCCCTGCTGATCGGGCCATTGAGGAACTGGCAGAGAAAGATGGGGCAGCAGTCTTCACCAACGACAAAGCCCTGAAGAAAAGATTATTTAGTAAAGGCATCACCGTAATATACCTGCGCCAGGGTCGGTACCTAGAGGCGATGAAGAAGGAGTATTGATGTACAAGAAGATGAAGCTTAAGGGTGTGGCCAGGATAGAGCCGGATCATCTGGGAGATCCCCTCGAAGCGGCAGTGGAAAGGGCACTGCGGGATAAATATGAGGGGGTTGTGGACAAGTCTCTGGGGACCATTGTGGCCGTGCTCGGAGCGGGTGATATAGGTGAAGGCCATATCCTGGCAGGAGACGGATCCATTTACTACGAGGTCGACTTCGATACCCTCGTCTTCAAGCCCGAGATGCAGGAGATCATTGAGGGCGAGGTGGTGGAGATTGTGAAGTTTGGCGCATTTCTCTCCCTGGGGCCGTTCGACGGCCTTCTGCACGTCAGCCAGATAACCAATGAGTATATATCTTATGATGAGAAGAACGCGCGCCTGGTCAGCAAAGAGTCCAATAAATCCTTAGGAGAAGGGGATCGGGTTCGAGCCAGAGTAATAGCGGTTAGCCTGAATGAGAAAGAGCCTAGAGAGAGCAAGATCGGATTGACCATGAGGCAGACGGGCCTGGGGAAGCTGGAATGGCTTGATGCTGCAGATGAGACAGAGAAGGAGAATGCGAGCGTCCAGGCAGAGGCAAAATGACCGAACAGGCATGCAGAGAATGTCGCAGAATAGTAGAGGGGCAGGTCTGTCCCATATGCAATTCAGCCTCGCTAAGCAAGGACTGGAGCGGATATGTGGTTATCATCGATCCCAAGGAATCCATCATCGCGGAGAAGCTGGAGATCAAGCTTCCCGGCAAGTACGCTTTGAAGGTGCGATAGATTGCGTACACTTCTTCTGCCGGAAGATTTGCGGCTATTGCTCAAGAGTCCTCTGGGCAAGTTATGCAAGGGCAACGGGACCGAATGCGTAGAGGCTATGAGAAATGAATTACAGGGGGCTAAAAAGGTGGCCGCGATTGGCGACATGACCGCATTTTATCTTTTGAAGTCATCAATAATGCCGGACCTGGCGGTTGTAGACAACAAGACCAAGAGGTCCCAGCTTCCAGATCACATTCTTCAAAGCCTCGAGCACAATAGCTATAAGAGGGTTGAGGTGAAGAATCCGCCCGCCACTCTGACCGAAGAACTAATAGACCAGATCAAGGATTCTCTTGCCGGAGAGGAGCGGGTGAAGATTGTGGTAGAGGGTGAGGAGGATCTAGCGACCCTTCCTGCAATTCTCTATGCCCCACCTGGCTCTGTGGTGATTTATGGGCAGCCCGATGAGGGAAGCGTACTGGTCAGGGCAACTCCTGAAATGAAGATGTATATTGATGAACTAATGAAGAAAATGATTGTGGAGGAATGAAATTGGAGATAAAGGTTATTGTTGAGAAGAACAATCCCTTGCTGAAGCGCAGGGAGATAGTCTTCAAGGTTATTCACGATGAGTCCACGCCATCCAGAAAGAGCGTGGTGGAGAGGCTGGCGGCGACCATGAACTCCAAGGTCGGCTTAGTCTATGTCGACGGCCTTAAGACAGAGTTCGGAAAGCGCGAGACCCAGGGATATGCCAAGATCTATGAGACGGCTGAGAGGGCAGAACAGGTGGAGCGAGCCCATATCATAGAGCGAAACACGTTCACCAAGCCCGAGGAAGCCAAGCCGGAGGCAAGCTAAATGGCAGCAAAGAAGGGCAAGACCGGTGAGGTGAAGGGCGTATCCAAATATTACGAGCTTAGCGGAGACACCATCAAATCCAGAAAGTCGGTCTGCCCGAGATGCGGCAATGGCGTCTTCCTGGCGGACCATGGCGACAGACAGAGCTGCGGCAAATGCGGCTATACTGAGTTCAAGAAATAATTTCCGGAATCCAGGTCTCGATTCCGGACCTGATTCACTCTTTTAAAGAGACTTCTTTGCTCGTTTACGGGCAATCGTGCCGGGCATCTATTTATGCCTTGAAGACAGGCGATATACAGGTGTTCACTTGGATCTATTCAATACTCTTATACCTCTGTTTATCGTATTGGTGATACTGTCTCAGGCGATCAAGATCGTCCGCGAATATGAGAGGGTGGTCATATTTCGTTTAGGCCGTTTCAGCGGAGTGAAGGGGCCGGGCATATTCTTCATCATCCCCATCATTGACCGGGTCATACTCCTGGACCTGAGGGTTTTCACCATTGACGTTGCCAAGCAGGTGGTCATAACCAAGGATAATGTGAGCGTGGAGGTGGATGCAGTCATCTACTACCGGGTGGTCGATCCGGCAAAGGCGGTCATTCAGGTGGAGAACTACCGGGTGGCTACCTCCCTCCTCTCTCAGACCACACTGCGTGATGTCTTGGGCCAGATCGAATTGGATGACCTGCTAAGCAAGCGCGACGAGCTGAACAAGACGCTGCAGGAGATCTTGGACAAACATACCGATCCCTGGGGGATTAAGGTTACCGCAGTCACCTTAAGGGATGTATCTCTACCTGAATCGATGAGAAGAGCTATAGCCAAGCAGGCGGAGTCCGAGAGAGAGAAGAGGTCACGCATCATCCTCGCAGACGGCGAGTTCCAGGCGTCCAAGACCATGACCGATGCCGCCCGGCTTTATGAAGAAGTGCCCGCTGCCCTCAAGCTCAGGGAGCTGCAGACCCTGGTGGATATCGCCCGGGAGAAGACGCTAATCGTCGTCACTCCCAGCAGTGACGCCGGAACGGGATCGGTAGCAGGCCTGACCGCCGCCCTGAACCGCGAGCTATCGGAAAGGGATGCCGACCGGGCGGATGAAGAGAGAAGAGCGGCCATGAAGGATTCCGATTCAATCAGATTAAGGAGATGAATGGCTCAGAAAGGCTGGCCGATCCGAAGAGTCTCGATGCTATCTTGGATACTGGAAATTGCTTTGCTCTTAGCCCTCATCTTCGGCCAGGCACAGGCAGCAGGCACCGTCCTGACGGTAGATATGAAGGGGACCATAACCCCTGCTAGCGACGATATCGTCTTGGCCGCCCTGGAGAGGGCAGAGGCAGAGGATGCCCGGGCTTTAATGCTTCTCCTGGACACGCCGGGCGGGGGTCTGGCCGAGACCACTGAGATCCTGAGGCTTATAGATGAGTCGGAGATTCCGGTCATAGGCTATGTCCATCCGGAGGGAGCAGTAGCCTGGTCTGCAGGTACAATCATCCTGATCGGCTCTGATATTGCGGCTATGGCTCCCCATACCATCATCGGTTCGGCTCAGCCGGTACAGTTCTCGCCAACCGGAAGCACCGTGCCGGTAAATGATAGCAAGACCACCAATGCCATAGTGGCGATGATAGAGGAGAAGGCGCGAAAGCACGACCGGAACACTACCGCTGCCAGAGAGTTTGTCCTCTCCAACCTGAACCTCAATGCCGATGAGGCAATGAAATACCGGGTGGTCGAGCACATCGCCTCCACCCCAGAGGAGCTCCTGGGCCAGATCAATGGCACCAGCATCAAAGACGTCACACTGATCACCCAGGATGCGAAGCTCGAGGTCTTCGAGCCACCGCTGAATCTGCAGTTCCTAAAGATGCTCTCCGATCCCACTATTGCCGGGCTTTTAATGCTGATCGGCCTTTATTCCCTCATCTTCGGCTTCTCCAGCCCAGGGATGGGAGCAGAGGTCTTCGGCCTGATCGCTCTGGCCATGGGGCTTATCGGTCTCGGATTCAATGTAAACCTCGGCGCCATATTTCTCATTCTCCTGGGGCTGGGACTGATCCTGGCGGAGCTGCACAGTCATACCTTCGGCATCCTGGCGGTGGCGGGGCTTGTCTGTGTGATAGCAGGCAGCATATTGTTTGTGCCCACCAGCTTTCCGGAGTGGTACGTCCCAGGCAGCTACCAGCGGTCGATGGCCTTGGCCCTGATCCTGCCCTCGCTCATATTGGGATTGTTCATGGCCTTTGCCATCTACAAGGTGGCTCAAGCCCGGTTCGCTCCTATGGTGATCGATGTCTTCGAAGGAGAGGAAGCAGTGGCCATAGATCGGCTGGATCCCAAGGGCTATGTTCTCTTTCAGGGAGAATACTGGCTGGCAGAGGCGGAAGGGACGGTGGAGAAGGGGGAGAAGGTGATTATAGTGGCCAGGGGAGGGGGCCAGCTGAAGGTTAGAGCCGGGCCGAAGTAAGCTGCCCTCTTCCAGTATTACCCCAAATGCTTTAGATACCTGGTCAGCGTAACTCGTCTCAGAATGCCCGCAGATCCTGTTGCCAAATGGGAGGAGTTCCTCCGGTCCCGATATTGGGATGATATCTTAAAGCTAGCTGATTCCTATCCGGACGAGCGCAGCCTCAAAATCCAGTTCTCAGACCTGGACAAGTTCGATCCGGATTTCGCAGAGGAGCTTATGGAGAATCCGGATGAGACCATAGAGGCTGCCCGGACCGCCATCCTGGAGCTGGATCTGCCCATGGACGTCTATTTGGATCGAGCCCATGTGCGAATAGTCGAGCTTCCAAGGCATTTCAAGACCCGCGAGCTTCGCTCGGACCATATAGGCAAGCTCCTGGCCATAGACGGGCTGGTGAGGACGGCCACCGAGGTCAGGCCGAAGATAGTCTCCGCCGCATTCCAGTGCCAAAGATGCGGCTTTACCTTCTTTAAAGAGCAGACAGGAAACAAATTCGAGGACCAGAACCTGAAGTGCATGAACCAGGCCTGCGATCGGGGCGGCCCCTTCAAGCTCTTGCTCGCCCAGTCCAAGTTCGTCGATGCCCAGAAGATCAGAGTGCAGGAGTCGCCCGAGGACCTGCGCGGCGGCCAGCAGCCCCAAACCCTGGATGTCGAATTGGAGGACGACCTCGCGGGCCGGATCTTTCCTGGCGATAGGGTGATTGTGAATGGTGTTTTGAAGTCCTATCAGAGGACCAATCCCCAGCAGGGAAAGAGCACCTACTTCGATCTATTCCATAAGGGGGTATCGGTGGAGATGAAAGACCAGGAGTTCGAGGAGATAGATATCTCTGCTGAGGACGAGGAGGCGATCATGGAGATGTCTCGCGATCCCGAGATCTATGAGAAGATCAAGGACTCCATTGCCCCCTCCATATACGGCTATGATGATGTCAAAGAGGCTCTGGGCCTGCAGCTAGTATCGGGGTTCGAGAAGCATCTCCCGGACGGAGCGCGCATCAGAGGAGACATTCACATCCTGCTGGTGGGCGATCCAGGCATCGCAAAATCGCAGCTCTTGAGGTATATGGTCAAGCTCTCCCCCCGGGGGATTTACACCTCGGGAAAGAGTTCTACCTCTGCCGGCCTTACTGCCACTGCGGTCAAGGACGAGCTGGGTGACGGTCGCTGGACCATAGAGGCCGGGGCCCTGGTCCTGGCAGATAAGGGGATCGCCGCCATAGATGAGATGGACAAGATGAACAACGAGGACAAGAGCGCCCTGCATGAGGCCATGGAGCAGCAGACGATAAGCGTCGCCAAAGCCGGGGTTATGGCCACCCTGAAGTCCCGCTGCTCACTTTTAGCCGCGGCCAATCCGAAGCTGGGGAGGTTCGACAAATACGAGCCCATAGCCCCTCAGATCAACCTCACCCCTGCTCTCATGTCCCGTTTCGATCTGATCTTTGTTCTCACCGATGACCCGGACACCAAGAGGGATTCAGCTATCGCCGAGCATATCCTGAAGAGCAATTACGCCGGAGAGCTCTCCACCCAAAAACCCTGGAACCCGGAGATATCCCAGGAGGACATCGATAATGCCCTCACTGTGATCGAGCCGGCGATCGATCCCGAGATGCTGAGAAAATATGTGGCCTACGCTCGCAAGAACGTTTTTCCCACCCTTACCGAGGAGGCAAAGGAGTTTTTCCTGAACTATTATGTCGGCCTCAGGACCCAGGGGCAGGACTCGAACAAGCCCGTTCCGGTCACCGCCCGGCAGCTGGAGGCGCTCATAAGATTGGGCGAGGCAAGCGCCAGGCTGCGACTGAGCCGTGAGGTAACAGGAGTTGATGCCCAGCGTGTGGTCAGAATCCTAGAGGCCTGTCTTCGTAAGGTGGGGGTAGATCCGGAGACGGGCTTTTTGGATGCGGATATCATCGCCTCGGGCACCACCAAGAGCACCCGGGATAGAACAAAATCGGTGATGGACATCATAAAGGAGGTCAGCCGTGAGAACCAGGGCCCTGCGCCAAGAGAGGACGTTCTGAATAGAGCAGAGGAGCTGGGCATAGAAAGGTCTAAAGCGGAGGAGATCATCGACCGGATGAGAAGAGATGGAGACGTCTTCGAGCCCAGGCCAGGGATGCTGAAGCTGCCCTGAGGTTGAAGAGATGGAAATGGAAGATAGCAATATACAGATCCGAGGGAAAGCGGTGGATGAGAGAGATGAGGAAGAGACTGCCCAGATATGCCTCAAGACCTACAGGCATGGAGCAGAGACTCTGATTGCCGTCTGTGATTGCGATATACTTGGACGTGAGTTTAGAGAGGGCAATTTGCATATCGAGGTTTGTTCCGATTTTTATGGAGATGAAAAGGCCAGCTTATCCGAGGTTGAGGACGCCCTCCGGGGGGCGACCATGGCCAATCTGGTTGGATGCAAAGTGGTAAAGCATGCCATTCTTTTGGGCTGGGTGGATGAAGAGAACGTCCTCTCCATCGATGGAGTCCTCTATGCCCAAATGGTGAGAATGTGATGCAGACCCTATGCCCCAAATGCGGCCAGCCTGCAGAAGACGGGCTCTGTCCGCAGTGTCGCATGAATTCTATAAGGCTTATCCAGTTCCCGGATGCTGTAGAGGTCGTGATCTGCTCTGTATGTGGCTCCCAGCAGATAAAGGGAAAGTGGCAGTTCCCAGACAGCCGCTCCATAGAGGATCTGGCCGCGGGAGCAGCTGCTGATTCTGTTTGGCTTCACCATGAGTTCATTCATCCGAATATCGAGGTCGACCTCCGAAAGGTGGGAGCCACTCGTTATATTGCCGGGATGAGGATCCGGGGAAGCTTCATGGAGCAGATGGTGGAGGAGACCGGCGAGGTCCCCGTGAGGATCAAGCTGGTGGCCTGCGAGCGCTGCAGCCGCATGGCAGGGAAGTACTTCCAGTCCACAGTGCAACTGCGAGGAAATGGCAGCAGACCCATTTCCTCCCGAGAGATGGAGGAGTGCCGGAGGATGGCTCAGGATATGGCCGATGCAGGCTATCGGGGAGGCGATCAGCTATCCTTCATCCAGGATATGAAAGAGGTCAAGGGCGGACTGGACATAATTTTGGGATCGACCCAACTGGGCAGGCGCATGGCCAGGGCAGTGCAGGAGCGGTTCGGTGGCAAGCTGCTGGAAACATGCAAGCTGGTGGGGAAGAAGGAGAATCGCGATGTTTACCGCTCCACGTTGCTGGTCAGGTTTCCCCGACTTAGAAGAGGAGATATCGTATCCCACCGCGGCTCGCTCTGTATGGTCACGGGATTTGATGGCAAGAACACTCTGTCGACCTCCCTGAACGAAGGTCACCGGTCCTGCATGTCCGAGGAGGTCTCTGGCGAGGTACGTGTGCTGGGGAACAGGGCTGATGCCATGAAGGCAGTTGTCATCTCCAAAGATGATGATGTCCTGGAGATCATGGACCCGGAGACATTCCGCTCTGCCCTCGCGTCTCGTCCCCGAGGCCTGGAGGTGGAGCCTGGAGAAGAGGTGGAGGTAGTACGAACAGCGGACGGATTTATAGTATTGTAGGAGCTTTTATATATCTTGAGTCGATCTGCCCCTCTCCTCTTCACTTCGTCTCTACCACAAAGTTCTTAAACTAGATTCGTGCAACTTTACTTGGTAGAAGTACACATTTGAGCTTCAAATCTCATAATAATTAAGCCTCCAGTAAACTTGAGGCGATGAAATGCCAGCAAAGCGAGGAAGAAAATGCTCATGTGTGGGCATTTCTATCAGATGTTCCATGATGATGACAATTGGACGCTGAAGTAGTTGGATAAATTCACATTCACCATCATTCAATGCTCATTGCCTGCCTGAGATTAGGCATGGCCGGAACGGCGACATTTGGTCGCAAAAAAAATGGCCCCCTTTGGTTATTGGTAGCTTTGGCTGTAAGATGTTGGTGTGACTTTTATTTAACTATTAAAAATTAAAAGAGGTCATATAATCATGCAGAATGTTGATACCACTAAATATGTCATTTATGCGGATATAACTGCAGAGGGGATAGTGGAGCGGCCAGATGTGGTCGGCGCCATCTTTGGTCAGACGGAAGGTCTCCTCGGAAGCGACCTTGACCTGCGAGACCTTCAAAAGACAGGAAGGTTGGGCAGAATCGATGTGCAAATCACATCCAGCGGGGGAAAGTCGAGCGGCACCATTTCAATTCCCTCAAGCTTCGATAAGGTCGAGACTGCCATACTTGCTGCCGCTCTGGAGACCATTGACCGGGTTGGGCCTTGCATTGCCAGAATCGCCATCAATCGCATCGAGGACGTTCGCGCCTCCAAGAGGAGATACGTAATAGAGAGGGCCAAGCGGATCCTGGTGGAGATGTTCGATGAGAACATCCTGGAGACGGAGGAGATCACAGAGGAGATAAAGCAGTCCGTCCGGGTGGAGGAGATAATCCATCTGGGCAAGGACAACCTCCCCGCCGGACCCAATGTCCTCGACTCGGACGCCATTTTAGTGGTTGAGGGCAGGGCGGATGTGCTCAATCTGCTCAAGTACGGCATCAAGAACGCCGTAGCTGTGGGCGGAACCAATGTTCCTCCCACCATTGCCGACCTCTGCGCCAAGAAGGTGGTGACCGCCTTCACCGATGGCGACCGGGGCGGCGAGCTGATAGTAAAAGAGCTTCTCCAGGTAGCAGATATCGATTATGTGGCCAGGGCACCGGATGGGAAGAGCGTCGAGGATATGACCCAGAAGGAGATCGTCCGCGCTCTGCGACAGAAGATCCCGGTGGAGCAGGTGCTCGATCAGTACAAGATCAAGAACCAGCCCCGGAAGAGAAGGGAGATCACCACCAAGAGGAAGAGCCTAATCCGGGAGAGGCCGCTATGCGTGAGAAATGCCGCGGAGAGGGCAGAGGCCATACCCCCCCGCAGAATCGTCCCCAGGGAGGTAGTGCCCAAATCGGCTCCCGTGGTGGAGGAGATAGTGGTCGCCGCCCCGCAGGAGCCTGCTCCCAAGCCCGAGCCAGAACGGGAATGGTTCCGGCAGCATATGGATGAGCTGGACGGGACCCTTTGCGCGAGGCTCATGGACAAGAACCATAACGTCCTCCGGGAGGTGGCAGTGAGGGACCTGGCCAGAGATCTGAACGACTCCAATGGAGATGTCAACGGTGTGATATTCGATGGCGTAGTAACCCAACGCGTCCTGGATATCGCTGCCGATAAGGGCCTGGAGTATCTGATCGGCGCCAAGATGGGCAATATAGTGAAAAGCCCCTCATGCGTAAGAGTGGTCACTAAAGAGGCATAGCATTTCGCCTCTTTTTATTTTTCAAGAACTTTTTTTTCTCAGTAACGAGGCTGTTTTCATGGAATTCAAGCAGTGCATTGTTATCAGAGAGGATCTGAAGCTATCGGCGGGAAAGCTGGCGGTGCAGGTGGCTCATGCAGCAGTGATGGCGGTGGAGAGGGCGGAGAAGATGGACCGGTTAGTTGTCTCCGAATGGAAAGCAGAGGGCCAGAAGAAGGTGGTCTTGCGGGTTTCGGGCGTCTCTGACCTCTTCCGCCTGCGTGAGGATGCAGAGAGAGCGGGAATACCCTCGGCCATTGTAGCTGATGCTGGCCTGACTGAGATCCCTCCCGGCACGATAACCGCCCTGGGCCTGGGCCCAGCTCACGGGAAATTGATGGATAAGGTTACGGGCAAGCTCAAGCTGGTCTGAGGGACGATGAAGCTGGCAAGTGAGCAGGACAGATTTCTGGGCATGGACTACTACATCACCGACAGTTCTGGCTGTGGAGGTATAATCAGAAGAAATCCCGAGGACTTTTTGGTGGAGGAGGTCTTCGAGGACCTCAGCTATGAAGGGGGAAGGTACCTGGTCATAGAGGTAGAGAAGACTGACTGGGATACCCATCACCTCATCCGGGAGATGTCCAGGCATTTGCGTATCAGCCAGAAGAGGTTCGGCTGGGCAGGGACAAAGGACAAGAGGGCAGTAACCAGGCAGAGGATCAGCATCATGAATCTGGATGAATCGGAGCTCGATAGGATCCGCCTCCCCGACATCAAGATAAATGTGCTGGGCAGGACGAACAGGGCAGTAGGTCTGGGCGACCTTTTGGGCAACCGCTTCTCCATCACCATTCGAGAGCTCTCCTGCCCCGATCCGGCCCGTAGCCTCGCCTCCGTCAGCGAGGAGATCAAGAGGCACAAGGGGGTTGCAAACTACTTCGGTGTGCAGAGGTTTGGGGACATAAGGCCGATAACCCATAAGGTGGGCGAAGCCCTGGCCAGGGGAAAGGCCGAAGAGGCTGCCCGCATATTTCTCGCCCTGCCCTATGCTGGAGAGCAGGAGAGGACGAGAGAGGCGAGAGAAAGGCTGTGGGAGAGCGGGGATATTCAGGCCGCCCGCAATGATTTTCCTGGCTACTTGCACCATGAGCTGGCCATGCTCAACTATCTGGCCGAGCATCCTGGTGACTATGCCCATTCCTTTGATGTTCTTTCCGTCAATTTGAAGCGGCTCTTTGTGCATGCCTATCAGTCATACCTCTTCAACCGCATACTCAGCCTCCGACTGGCAAAGTCGATGCCCCTGGATGAGGCTCTTGTTGGGGATGTGGTCTGCTTCTCCAAAGGGGGCATGCCTGATTTGGACAAAAACCAGGAGGTGACTGAGGATAACCTGGAGGCGGTAGCTCGCCTGGTGAATAGAGGCCGGGCATTTGTCACCCTGCCCCTGATCGGATTTGAGAGCCGTCTGGCAGAGGGCAGCCAGGGAGAGATCGAAAGGCAGGTTCTGCAGGAGGAGGACATTTTGCAGGAGGGCTTCAAGGTTGTGGAGAATCCAGACCTGGGCTCGCGGGGCACCAGAAGAACGGCTCTCTGCCCGGTCGATCCAAAGATCAGGGTGGAGGGGGATTCAGCCCAGCTGGAATTCGTCCTGCCCAAAGGGAGCTATGCCACTGTGGTGCTGAGAGAGTTTATGAAAGATGCTAGTTGATGATTAGGCGTGACAAGTTATTCACTGAAATCAATAAATGCAAAAGACGTCTTATGAATTAGAGCCTGTAACATAAAGCCAGCTTTGTATTGATCTCATGCCTTAGTGTGCCATCAGCCTCTCCAAAAAGCCCCTCAATGAACCATTTCTTCAAAGTTGCAAGCACACTCAGCTTTATAACGGAATCGCGCTTTAGTCCAGTTGCTTCAAAAAAGGAGTCACTTCTCAAGACCAAAACATCTGTTTCCGTGGGTTCGATTGGAACTCTGGAAGATATGTAGGCCAAAACTACCTCATCCTTCTCTTCATGAAGCACCAGAGCTGGCCTGGGCTTGGCATTAGTCATATCAGTGTATGGGAACCGCACGAAAACAATATCGCCCTTCATTTGTATCTTATTTTTACATCTTCGATTGAATAGGTATCAGGTTCATCCTCAATGAGCTTGGCTATTGTGGATGCGGAGAGCTTGGTGAAGGCTTCTCTGATATTCTCCTCCGGTTCTTCTGCACCTTCATCGGCGATGAAAACTTTGCCCCGAGAGTATTTCCCAGGATCTATGCCCTCACACATGAGCTAACCCATGCGAGTCTTTTAATAAATACCTTTTCTGCCAGATGAGCCAGAAGACATAGACATCTTGTACATCCCATCAATTTTAAGACTATAGTTAAGAACCCAAAGATTGATATTTATTTGCCATGTTATGACGCCAATGCATGTGGATTATTAGTTTCAATCTTTAGGTGTTGCACTATAATAGAATGAGTGGGTTCCTCGCTATTTCCGATGAAAAACCAAAAAAAACAAGCACTAGAGAGCCTATCCTCCAACCTCCGATTTGATCTTTTTAACTTCGTATCCGGCCTGCACTATGTAACGAATCATATCTTCGTACATGTTCAATAGAGCTACCAATTTGCCAGAACGATAATTATAAATAGATATTGTTCATATAACATTCATTGTGGGAGAAATTATACAAAAAGATCTTATCGGCCGGTAGCGTGCCATAATTGCTGTAAAATCTCAGTGGCCCCGTATCCTGATTCT
>WOYM01000061.1:0-17765 GCA_011620785.1 Methanothrix sp.
ATATGATGACCAGCTTCATGAAACAAATGATCCCTTTGTAGAATATATCTTATTCTATAGAAGACGTCTTCATCAGAATAAAAGCAAAGCTGACCACACTGATAACCGAGAAATTCTCAGGCCAGCGCCCTTCCCGCAATGGGCAAGAGAGGCGCCAAGCTGATGCAGATTAGATCCAATTGAATCATCGATCCAAGATGGATCTCGCCACAGTAAACCTTAGGATGATGCCGGTGGCGCAACTGGTGCCGCTGGCTCTGATACTGACAGTGCTGGCTCAGTTCTGATCTCCGTCTTTCGTACCTCTACCCTTCTCAAGGGGTAGATCACCTTGGCTTCCTTATAAATGTCCAGAGAGATCTTTCCACCCACCACATCCTGGATCAGCTGATTTAAGTCCAGGTTCTTCGACCGCTCCAAGACGACGCTCTTTGATAGATCCCTGATGCACTTGACCTGGTTTGCCCGCGCCCTTTTAACTGTAAAGCAGCTGGGCTTGATCCTGACGGTGTAGCCGTCGGTAGTGGTTACATCTACGATGGAATCAATGCGAGAGGTTCTTCTCTTGACCAGAGAGCGCACATAGTCTGTGGTCATCTCATGGCCCAGGAACTTCGTATATGCCGAGTCACCGGCTACACGGTCAACTCTGAACTTTAGCTTGGTATTCTGCTTGGAGAAGTTGTTGGTGAGGTCTCCTAAGGTGGTCTCGATGATCCTTCCCACAATCCTCTCGGGATCGTTGGCGATCGTCTCTCCAAAGGGAACCCTTCCGAACATCTCCGGACTTACAACCTTATACCACTGTTTGGCCTTTCTGCTATCAGCCTTTCTCTGCGATCTTCTAGCCAATAAACATCCTCCGAGATAATATTAATCCGAACTCCGTTCAAGCTCACTGTATTTAAACCGATCGCCCAAAACAGGCATGATCCTTACGAAGGCGGTCTTCGTAGCGGAACCTTTCCATTTCGGTATCGCCTTTGTGATGCGATTCCGCTGCGGTCTTTCACTCTGTGATCTTGATTGGGAATGATCTTCTTTCCAGAGGGATATTCTCCCACTGCCTTTTGTGAACCATGGTTATCTCTGTCCTTCCTGCCTTGATCGGGACAAAGGTTAATGTCTCTGTTCCGCCGGATCCAATCGATTCTCCATCGGATTCTCTGAATTCCTTTTTCTTCAGCTCAAGAAAGGCTCTGTCGAATGTTGCCTCCCATACATAACCGGTAGTGGGATTCGATTCGAGCGATAAGGTGAACTCCACGTTCAAGCTCGCGTTCATTGGATCACCAATGATAATAGGCGCTAAAAAGGGAAATATCTTTCTATATTATACAT
Source organism: Methanothrix sp. (assembly GCA_011620785.1). GTDB lineage: Archaea > Halobacteriota > Methanosarcinia > Methanotrichales > Methanotrichaceae > Methanothrix. Next base: position 1,342 of record WOYM01000061.1, read on the forward strand.
AATCAAACTGCCCGGTCTCAATCCATGATCCCTTTATGAGGGTCCACCAATCATCAGCCAGTCCGGTCAGAACATAATCATATGGCAACCATCCATATCCCTCGTCGCCCCATAGCTCTCCCCAGGAGTTTCTTATCATGAGAGCACCGGTGGTCTCGGCACCGCAATTGCTGTTCTTGATCTTCATCTTATCGTCATAGCCCACTGCAATTATAGCATGGCCGCCTTGCACGCTTTCATTGCTGCAGGGATAGGGGATCTTGCCGGTGCTTCCAGCCTGGCTGATCGAGTCGTACACAGTGAATCCGAATATTGATGGAATTCCCGCTGCTATATTCGTCTTGATATTAGACAGAAGCTTGGTGGGGGTGGTTCCGGGCGGATCGAGGTTCACATACTTGAGAGCTTTGTAATTGTCCGCGAAACCGAAGAGGAATGCTGAGGGCTCCTCTTCGAACTTTGATATATCGTATGGCCAGTATCTCTCCGGTGGGACGCCAAATAGCACCATCGCTCCCATAGTCGTCCGGATGTAAGCACCGGTATCTCCAGATTCCTGCATCAAATTTCTCGTCACCTTATAGAGAAACAGCCTCGAGGCATCGATATGCTCTCCGAATGCCCTTCGCTCAAAATACTCAAAGACTCCCACGCCAGCGTTTGCAGTGCATGAGCCCAGGTCGCCTTGATCCTCTATCGGTGGGAACCATTTTTTGAGATCAACCGATGTGGGAAGGGTGGAGACTGCCACTTTGGAAAGCTTAAGAGGGCCGAGGATATCTGCTACCTCCTTTGTCTGGAAGGTATAGTCTCTTAAGTCCGGAAGCTCTGGTCGCCAGCCCATTCCTTTTGTCTTCTCGCCGTTCTTTGATTTCATTCCCAGATCTTTCAAGAGTATCGTCATCATCTCAACCACCGCATAATGATTAAAGTTCTCCGATCCTATCGCGCCGCCCCATAGTCGATTCGATCTGAATATCCGCTCATTTTATCCAATCCCTAAGCCTTTATGGTAATCCTAATACTATTAAAATATTTCTAAGCATATGCACTTCTAAAATAACATGATCTGCGATCATCTACAGTCACAGGATAACTCATGATGCGGATTTATATTGTGCCGTCGAATTCCGGGCTGAGAAATTATATATCGCATCCAGCCATATCATCCATGAATGCAAAAGGATATTGTCATTGAGGTTTGGGAGACGGGCACTGCTGCCGCCAGGGCCTTTGAAATAAGAATAGCAGTGGATGGGGAGGTGGTCATGAACAGAAGGCTCAACCCGGTTGAGGCTCTGGAGGCCAGAGAGATATCCTCCCAGTATGCGTCTTTCTTTTCTAACGGCAAAAAAGGGAAGAATAGCTACCTTCATCTCCTGGGCGAGAGTATCTTCCGCCTATTTTTTCAGCCGGGCTGGCAGGAGCTGGGCCCGAAGATCCCATCTGGGAGACGGCTGATTGTGGTATCGAGCATACCCCAGATCCTGCTGCTCCCCTGGGAGCTTCTCCGCCTTCCGGGTGATGAGGATATGGCCGTTGGCTCATCCCCGGATTTTGCCGTCCTGCGCGTGCCAATGGAAGGTGGCCGGCCCTCCAGCTCATCCCTTCCTGCACCATTTCTCTCTCAGCCCTCTGAACTGAGAAGAGGCCCCTTGAGAATGCTCTTTTTCTCCACCAATATGCAGCATTTTGAGGAGGAGGAGCTGTCCCTTCTCAAGGCGGTGCAGGGATTAGATATCCACCTGGAGATGGGCGAGACCGCCTCCTTCGAGGAGCTGAAAAGCAGCATTGAGTCTTTTCAGCCTCATCTTGTATACCTTTCCGGTGAGGCAAAATTGTCCGGCGAAGTCTCTGGGAGAGAGGCAAGGCTAGCCTTTTTGGATCCTGCGGGCAAACTTGACCTGAGGTCTGCAGAGGAGATAGCTCCCGTTCTGAAGAGTGGCGGGGTTGAGTGCATAATTCTCGGAGGGGGAGGGAATGGCCCTGACCCTGCCAGGGAGCTTCTCTGCCAGAGGCTGGCAGAAGATCTGCTCATGGCTGTAGCCTGGAATGGTACCGTCGCCCCTCAGGAGATCGTTCGCTCTATTTCCCTGGGCGCATCTGTAGATGAAGCCGTATGGAGCACAGAGCAGACGATGCCGAAAGAAGGCCTGGAAGAAAAGGAGGAGAAGAAGGGAGCGATACAGGCCTATCCCTTTATTTATGCCGTCAGAGAGCCAACAGGTCTCTTCGATCCCAATAAGAAGAGAGAGGAGATAAAAACAAGATACCAAGAGCTTCCTCCAATGCCTGGGATGACGGAAGGACATGCCAGGGGTTTTCTTGACAGAAGAAAAGATTTGCTTCGCCTCTATCCCGATTTGAGACAGGGTGCGGTCAACGCTCTGATCATCACTGGCGAGCCCGGCAGAGGGAAGAGCGCTCTTGCCAATCGCCTGGCCAGAATGCTGGCCACATCAGGCTACTTTGTGCTGCCTCTGGGAGGCACTGCCCACAACCCCATAAGCTCTGCCCGACTGATAGAAGCAGCAGGCCTGCAACTGACAGCGGCAGGAGAGTATCAAGGACTGGAGGAGACAAAGAGGCTTTCAGATTCATCGCTCCCGCTTAATGAGAGGCTGGCGGTCTTGATGGAGCTTCTCCGGTCCAACCGCATACTCATATTCTGGGATGACCTCGATCTTGAGGAGAAGACGGGCAGGATCTCGGATCCGCATCTTGGCGAACTTTTCCATCAGATTACAAAAGGCCTGCATTCCAGCCGGGCGATCATCTCCTGCCCGCGGGTTCCTGCGAATGCCTCCATTCTGCCCCGTCTGGCCAGAAACTGGAAGCTGGATCGGCTCTCTCAAGCAGCTTTCCTGAGGTTCATGCTCCTGGACAGAATGATAGCTGATGGCTACCGCAAAGGCGAGGTCGCATTCGATGCCCTATCGGACCTCTATTCCCTCTACGAGAGAGATCCGTCTAAATTAGAGCAGATCCGCAGCGCTCTGGCCAGAGGTCTGCCAAACGATGGCGATCCTCTGGCCAGGCTCGTCGAGTGCCTCAGCCCCGAGTCTCTCCTGGCCCTCCAATGCATAGCGGTCTACGATGTGGCCATGAGCCCGGCGGGCTTTGCCGCCGCAGCCGGGACCGATCTGGAGAGCATAGCTGAGAGCCTGTCCCTCTGGGAGGAGCTGTCGATCTGCTATAAGACCGGCAATCTGTGGGCGGTTCATTCCTCCGCTCGCCCCATGCTTCGAGAGGGATTAAGCCCGGATGAGAGAAGAGAGGCTCATAAGAGGGCAGGCCGATTTCTGGAGGATATGGCGGAATCGGGCCGCTCTCCAGAGCTTTTCTTGTTCCGTCTGGACGGCCTCTTAGAGGCGCGGGGGCACTATCTGGAGGCCGGCGATCTGGCTGAGGCGAGGAGGGTGACCGCCAGGATCAGCAGCTACCTGGATCGGCGGGGATACTACACCGAGCTGATCAGGCTGAACAGGGAGATACTGGAGCTGGAGCCGGACAAAGATTCAATGAATTGGATCGCCCAGGCCTATGCTCATCAGATGGATCTTGAGAATGCTGCCCAGTGGTACAAAAAGGCCCTGGATATGGCTCCGGATGCCATCAGCTATCAGGGGCTGGGAATGATCCGGCTTGACCAGGGCGAGCATGATCAGGCTGAGGAGAGCTTAGAGAAAGCTCTGCAGATACATCTTGACCAAAAGGACCTGCGGGGAGAGGCTGCAGTTCTGCAGGCTCTGGCCTCCATTGATATGATGCAAGGCCACAGGGATTCCGCCCGGCCCAGGCTGGCCCGATCCCTGGAGCTGGCCAGAGAGGCAAAAGATCGAGCAGGTGAGGCGGTACTGCTCTTCAATCTGGCAGATGTTGACCGGGAGAGGGGAGAGCTTGCTCGGGCAACAGAGGAGCTTATTGAGGCCCTGGCCATCACCAGGGATCTGGGCGACCGCAAAGGGATGGCCGCCAGCCTGCACGGACTGGGAATGATCAGCTCTCAGGCCGGGGAGAAGGAGAAGGCTGCGGAGCATTTCCTGGAGGCTTTGCAGGTCTATCAGGAACTGAAAGATCAGCCGGGCGAGGCAGGCGCGCTCTTTCAGCTCGGCGCCCTGGCGGTGCAGATGGACCGGGTCCAGGATGGGCTCCGCCTGATGGCCCTCTCTGCGGTGGTCTTGAGAAGCATCAATAGCGATGAGGTCAAGAGCATCGAGCCGGTGGTGGAGCGGCTGGCCTCGCAGCTCAACTACAGCCAAGAGCAGTTCATGGCCATGCTGCAGGAGGTCATGCATAGCTATGTTAAAGACAGGGGCATGGGGCTGGTGAAGAAGGCTTGGAGGAAGTAGAGCAGTTTGCTCGCCAAGACTCAACGATCCCGATAATTAAAATAGATAATTAATTATAAAAATATAAGTGGAGATGTGACTAACTTGTATAGCCCATCTCCTTGGCCCTAGCAATAGCCGCATCCGCGTCAGAGTTGCGATCAAGAGCCTTCAATGCGAGGCCTTTTTTATACCAGATTTTTGGAAACATCGGGTCAATCTGTATGGCGCGATCATATTCCGCTAGGGCATCTTCATACTTGCCCATGGTCATGAGGACATCCCCCTTGTTCTGCATGGCTACAGAATAATCAGGAGATATCTCTATCGCCTTGTCAAAGGCATTGAGTGCATCATCGTATTTATCCATATTAGCGAGAACTATGCCCTTTCCCGTCCAGGCCTTAGATGTTGATATTCCTGCCAGATAATCTTTGGAGGGTTGAGCTACCTCAATGGCTTTGTCGTAAGCTTCAAGGGCTTCGCTATACATTTCTAATTTGTTGAGGACATAGCCTTTGCTCGACCAGGCGTTGGAATCATTTGAATTAGCTTGGGTGGTTTCGTTTAGGATCTTTAGCGATCTCTCATAGTCTTTAACAGCTTCATCAGATCTTCCTGTATTATCAAGGGCATCGCCTCGGCCTATCCAATTACTGATCTTATCCGGTTCAGTCTGAATTGCCATGTCGTATGATTCTACAGATTCGTTGTATCTACCTAATTCTGCAAAAAGGAAACCCTGTGCGCTCCAGATATCCAACTCCAGGGGATTTAGCTCTATAGCCATGCGATTCGCCTCTATGGCCTCTGGGAACTTCCCCATCTCTTGGAGAGCAATGGCCTTGCCGCGCCATGCAGCTACCTGCTCCTGGCTTGAATTGGCGATCTTGATGGCATTATCGAAGGCGATAATACTCTCATTTAAGGATTGCTCTCCCAAAAGCACCTGGCCTTTATCTATCCAGTACTCTGGTGTGTTCTGCTGGGCCATTGCGATTGTGCAGATCATGGCCAATGCCATTATGGTCTTAATCCAAATGTTGATCCTCACAGTTGATACCGATCTATTTTTTTTGATCATTTAAACACATCTCCTTCTAAGGTACGTCCTAACGACAATAGGACTGAAATACGACATTTATCGAATATAAACTTTCGCACTCTTTTCAGAGATTACCAAATAGGGGACTCAGGCATCCATGTAAAACCGCAAGGAGCCTAAAAGGCGCTCCAAAAACGCGGCAAATCAACCGCTGATTGACGATAAAGAAAGTACGCCCGGCCCGCGTTCCGCCGTCTATCCGCCCTCACCGCAGCCACCCCGTCTACCCTGCAGGCGGTGATCTTCTCTGCAAGCTTTGCCAGGACCGCTTTTCTCATCCCACCCACGAACTTGATGGAACCCACGACGAGATGTCCTCCCCCTGAAACCCCGCCGTTGTGGATCTCCTCCATCAATTCCCGGACCATCTGGGTAGTGTTCATCCTCACTCCCCGGCTGCGCAGCACTGCAAACACCGCTATGTCAAAGACAAAGGGAGGAGGCTGCTAGACAGGACTATTGGTGGATAAAGGAAAATCAGAAAAGATGAGGATGATATTGATGTTCAGGGGATGAAGAAGGTCACATTGCCTCAGCACCCAATGCCTGAGCCTTCAGGGGAACCTCATCCACCGAGCAGGCGGCGATCTTCTCTGCCAGCTTCGCCAAAACCTCTTTTCTCATCCCGCCCACGAACTTGATGGAACCAACGACGAGATGACCTCCTCCTGAGACCCCTCCATTGGGGATCTCCTCCATCAATTCCCGGACCATCTGGGGGATGTTCATCCTCACTCCCCGGCTGCGCAGCACTGCAAAATCCGGGCCGTAGCCGATAGTGACCACCGGCTTTCCATCATATTTCTGGCATAGTCGGTCGTGCACCTCGCCTGAGGTCTTGCCGGGCGGGGGGAAGGTGAACTTATGTGCGAAGTTCTCCACATCCAGGACGTTCATGATGATGCCGTTGGGAAGCTTTGTACTCTTAACATTGCCCATGCTCGCTCGAAGCTGCTCGTCTATGGCGGCATTGGCCTGCTCGCAGAGAAGCTCGACGATCTTCTGGTGGCGGTCAAGCCTTCCCAGGCACAGGATGTCGTTTATCAGCCCCCGTCCATCGTTGAAGCGCTGCCAGAAGGCCTCATAGTCCAAAGCGAGGGCGATCTTTTTCAGGTCATCTCTCGGGAACCTGTCCTCTACCAGACGGATGTATAGATCAGCCTCCGGGGCCTCGCTGCGGTCACCCACCGCGGATACAGCCGGAAAATGACGGATCTTGTTCTCGACCTCGGGATGGATCATGCGGGCGATCTCCGTGGCCAGCATGCCCGTGGTCAGGCCGAAGTCCCCTCCGGCGTGGGCGGGATTGACATGGGCCACCAGGAACTGGTCTACGATCTTGTGGGGATGGTGATGGTCAACCACCAGCATCTCCAGGCCGTAAACCTGGGCCTGGCGCATGGCGGGAACATCCTCCTCGGTAGAGCCGTTGTCCATCAGGACGATTAAAGGCATCTTCTGACCGTGCCGGCTCTGATCCTCCAGGGCAAATGTCAGGTCCTTGGTCACATCCTCCAGCTCGTAGAACGGGGCTTTGCTGGGGGCGCGGCGGTAGTTGTGGTACTCGGCATCCGGGCCGCTGACCTCGGCAATCAATGGGAGAACGGCCATCTCAATGGCCACTGCAGCGGAAATGCCATCAGCGTCGGCATGATGGCGGACCACAATGGGCCGGGACTTGAGGACGGCGCGGCGGATCTCTTTGGCCACCGCCTTCATCGCCGGACGCAGGCGGTCCATGATCTCGCTTTTGACCAAAAACTCCGTCTGGGCAGGCTCGGCCCGAAGGTCAATGGCCTTCTCTATCTGGTCTTTAACTACCGAGGCATCGCCTCCCCAGAGGCGTTTCATGGATTTTATCTCCACCTGAACCTGATTGTTGCGCAGCGTCACCTCGCCGATGACCCGGACCATCATATCGCTATCAATATCAGCGTACGCTCGCACTCCGGCCCGCTCGAAGGCAGCGCAGAAGACCAGGCCGCTGTCGTCTGCCAGGGTGAAGATGGTCGGACCGCCTGTCTGCTTGACCTGGATCACCTCTCCCTTGATCATGACCGTCTTGCCCACCTGGCTGTGCAGATCAGATGCCTTGGATAGAGGAAGGTCCTTTTCCACTTCGACGGTGTTGTACTCCTTCAGCTCAGCCGGCTCAAGCTCTATGTTGCCATTGGGCAGGATGTTTCTCACCGTCACCATGATGGCGTCGCCAGCCTCCGGCCGGCTCTTGAGATATTTGTTGTGGGCCAGGCCGCGCACAGAATCGGATAGATCGACAAAAGCCCCGAAGTTAGCCAGACCGGAGACCTTGCCCTGGTAGATCTCCCCCACGGAGATATCTCTGATGTCGCAGGCTGGATCGAGGATGTGGACCAGCGGCTTTTTGGCGCAACGCTCGCACAGCTCCTTTTTGCTGTTCAGCTTTGTCTTGCAGACCACGCACAGGTATTCCCGGCCAAGGCCATGGCAATCAGAACAGATCTCGGTGATCGGAATCTTGCCGCTACCCTGACAGACGCTGCATTTTGCCGAGCCGCTCTCGATCAGAGACTTCATGTCCTTATCTGATGTCTCTCCCAGGGAAATGGACTCGGTCGTTCCCTTGCCATTGCAGTTGGGGCAGGGCTTCTCTCCAACCGTGAGCACTCCACGGCCCTGGCATCTCTCACACTGATTCATCGCTGTCCGGATGTTTTGGAGGAATTTATAGCTTCGGGATGATCCCGGTTTCGGGCACGAGATAGCAGGATCCTGGAAGGCTCTAAATAAGGGAGACCATATTCTTTTGGCCCGTGCGAGCAGTGGTTTTGCGTCTGGGGCATAGACCGGAGAGGGATAAGAGGATCACCACCCATGTGGGCCTGGTCGCCCGGGCTTTTGGAGCGGAGGGGATGCTTCTTTGCGGTCGCGATGCCCATGTGGAGGAGAGCCTGAATGATGCAGCCAGGCGGTGGGGAGGGGACTTCCGTCTCACCCCGGATGCGTCATGGAAGGGGGAGATCGTGCGCTGGAAGGAAAGCGGTGGTCAGGTGGTTCACCTCACCATGTACGGCTCGAATCTGCCCGATGTGATCGATGAGATCCGCAAGAGCGAGGATATACTGATCGTGGTGGGGGCGGAGAAGGTTCCGGCAGAGGTGTACCAGTTGGCGGACTGGAATGTGGCCGTGGGCAACCAGCCCCATTCCGAGGTGGCGGCTTTGGCCGTTTTCCTGGACCGGCTCTTTTTGGGCCGGGAGCTGTGCAGGGAGTTTGAGGGGGGGCTGAAGATAGTGCCCTCCTCTCGGGGGAAGGAGGTCATCTATCCGGAGTACGGCTCGAAGGAGGAGGAAGAGGATAGGGACGATGATGACGGGACCGCCCCTGGCGAGGCCGCTAGCCTCCTTTCATGGTGATAACGATCTTATGAGAGTCAGATAGGATGAAGCTTCTGATAATTGGAATCAACATTCGGCATATTGCCTGCTCCGCCAGCCGGACAGGGCATGAGGTTTATGCCGTCGATGGCTACTGCGACCTGGACCTGGAGAGCTGTGCTGAGGATATGGCGCTCTTGTCCAGGGATGGGATGGATGATCCCGGTGGTGCGGACAGAATCGATGAGTTGATCTCCGAGCACGTCGAGAGAGTCCGTCCCGATGCTGTCGTCCTGGGACCGGGACTTGAGGAGGCCAGGGTCAAAGGGTTGCCGGTGCTCAACAATCCTGCCGAGAAGACCGCCAGGATCTCAGATAAGCTCTATCAGGCCCGCTGGTTGGAGAAGAATGGCTTTCCCTTCATCAGGACGGAAACCTCGGCGGAGGACCTGAACTTTCCGGTCATGGTAAAGCCCAGGAAGGGGGCAGGCGGGGTGGGCTGCAGAATCGCAGAGGACAGCTCAAGGCTAGAATGGGAAGAGGGGTTGATCGCCCAGGAGGTCGTGTCCGGCCGGGCGGTGAGCGTCTCGGTCATCGGCGACGGGAAAGATGCGCGCGCGCTGGCGGCAAACGATCAGCTGATCGGGGAGAGCTGGACGGGTGCCAAGGGCTTTCGCTATTGCGGCAATATCACCCCTCTGGAGCCGTTGCCCAAGAGCGATATAGCGAACATGGCGGAGAGGATTGTTGCGCGACTGGGCCTCTTGGGAAGCAATGGGATCGACTTCCTTCTCACTGAGGAGGGGGCGGTAGTGGTGGAGGTCAACTGTCGCTTCCAGGGGAGCCTGGACACAGTGGAGTGTGCCACTGGCGTTAATGTATTCGAGGCTCATCTGAACTCCTTTCGGGGATTGCTTCCCTCAAGGCCAGCCATCAAGTGCTCTGCCGGGAGGGCGATAATCTATGCACCACGCTCCACGGAGATAAAAGAGAGCCTGCTCTTTCCCTGGACGGCGGATGTCCCCCGTCCTGGCTCGAGAATTGAAAGAGACGATCCGATTCTCTCCATCCTGGCAAAGGGGTCGAATAGAGGGGAAGTCCTCGCCCGGCTGAAAGATAGAGCAACATTGATACGGGAATTGACCACTTGTTCATCTCGCAGATAGCACTAAAATAGAGACTTTTTTCTCTGACATCAAACAGCATCATCATTCAGGCCGAGAAAATAAGGCTCTTCGCTGAATTATGTGGGTGAGGTCCGGCAGAGAATATAGCCTCTATTACTCTGCGTCACTACATGAAAAAATCTTAAAGCATACTGGTTTTTCATGCTTTGGGCATGATCCCCGCCTGAGGATCATGGGCTCTTTGTGGTTGGGTCATTGCATCGCATTTCACCACAAAAGCGAGAAGATACAGAGAATTTGCGATTCAAGTTCATATATACTAAATACGCAAAAGACATTTTATGGGGCCACGGCGATTTGAACGCCGGTCACAGGACCCCCAGTCCTGTAGGATACCAGGCTACCCTATGGCCCCGCGCAGCGTTCGTTAGGATGCAGAAGTGGCATATAAGGGTTTCCCACTGAATGAGATCCGGCTCCATCCCTGCGAAATATCGGCTGCATGCTCCCTCTGGCCCGAACTCATATAAGGCTCCGGATTTTAGCCCTGCCCTCTCCGCCAGGCCTGCATGAGCAATTGTTCAGCCGTTTTTCACTCCCACATACATCATCCAGATCCCGACCACCACGGTGAATCCGAATAGCACCAGGCTCTCGATTGCGAATCCATTGGGCAGATCAAAGAGGACCACAGTCCCCATTATGGCTGTGCCCGCACCAATGCTCACTACCCCCAGCCTCGCCGAGAAGGGATAGATCAGAAATCCAAGGCCTATCAGGGCGGCAGCGATCAAGAGTGGAGTTGAAAATAGGGGAATGGATATGTCCATATCCTGCAGTCCCCCAGCAGCGTACTTATAGTTTCTCGTTTGAGTTCGCCATCTATTTACCCTCAGCTCTCAATAGAAAAATGGATGAAGCGCATTTACATGGACCATTCCGCCACCACCCCAGTGGCGCCAGAGGTGCTGGCAGCCATGCTGCCCTATTTTGGGGAGAAATTCGGCAATGCCTCCAGCCTGCACCGATCAGGCCGGGAGGCCAAGGAGGCTTTGGAGGACTCAAGGGAGAAGGTAGCAGCCCTGCTTGGGGCGAGAGCTGAGGAGATCATCTTCACCTCCGGGGGAACGGAGTCAGATAACCTGGCTCTTAAGGGCATAGCCCGCAAAAATCAAAAGCATGGAAAGCATATCATCACCACCCAAATCGAGCATCCTGCAATCCTGGAGACCTGCCGGGCCCTGGAAAAAGATGGATTTGAGGTTACCTACCTGCCCGTAACCGGAGATGGGCTTGTCGAGCTCTCCACTCTGGAGGCCTCCATCCGGCCGGATACCATCCTCATCTCTGTGATGCACGCCAACAACGAGGTGGGAACCATCCAGCCCCTGGAGGAGATCGGCCGTCTGGCGGCGGAGAGGGACATCTACCTTCATTCCGATGCCGTGCAGAGCGTGGGCAAGATACCGGTCAATGTAGATGACCTGGGGGTCGATCTGCTATCCCTTTCCGCGCATAAGCTCTACGGGCCGAAGGGAGTTGGGGCTCTATACATCCGCAAAGGCACAAAGCTTGAGAGCATCATCCAGGGAGGGGGCCACGAGCGCCGCCTCAGATCCGGAACGGAGAACATATCCGGAATTGTGGGCCTGGCAAGAGCGACAGAGCTGGCAGAGAGGGATATGCCCCGAGAGGCGGAGAGACTGGCAGGCCTGCGCGACCGCCTGGCAGAGCAGGTCTTGTGTAAGGTCAAGGATGCCTGGATAAATGGTACTATGAAAAAGAGGCTTCCCGGCAACCTGAACTTCGGATTCAAATACGTGGAGGGCGAGTCGCTTCTGCTCTTCTTGGACTCCAAAGGGATATGCGTTTCCACAGGCTCCGCCTGCTCGTCTCACAAGCTGGAGCCAAGCCATGTGCTCATGTCCCTGGGCCTCAAAGCGGAGGAGTGCCACGGCTCCCTCAGGATCACCCTGGGGATGTCCAACACCATGGAGGAGATCGAATATGTGGCGGAGAGCATAGTCGAGGCTGTGGAGAGGTTCAGGGGGATATCGGCGCTGGGAAGATAAGCGCTGCAGATAGCACTTCAGATGAGATGAAGGGCAAGTGCAGGATATGATGCTGGATCTGATGCCCGAAGAAAAGAGCTAAGGGGAGGCCTCCTTCTATAGATCTCGCCCGTGGATGCAGCTAGCGCCATAAACCCAGATGTGATAATATTCCTGGCCGGGATGTTCGTGATCGGAGAGGCGATGCGAGAGAGCGGCTACCTATTTCATCTCTTCAACCGCATCTTCTGCCGGGCAAAGAACTTAGACCAGCTCCTGCTCCTCATCCTCTTCGCCATGGGCTTTCTCTCCGCCCTGCTGATGAACGACACTTTAGCTATAATTGGAACTCCTCTCATGCTCTACCTGGCCCAGGCCCTGAGGATCTCCCCCAAGCTTCTCCTTCTCACCCTGGCCTTCGCCGTGACCACCGGCAGCACAATGAGCCCCATCGGCAACCCTCAGAACCTGCTCATCGCCATCAACGGCAGCCTGGCAAATCCCTTCCTGGTCTTCTTCCAGTATCTTTTCATTCCGACGGTAGCAAACCTGTTCTTAGCCTACCTTCTCTTAAGGCTCTTCTACAAGAGCCAGTTTCAGCATACGGCCATAGAGGTCCCAAAGAAATGCATCAGCGACCCCGCCCTTGCCAATATCTCCCGGATCTCAATCATCATGCTGCTCATACTCATTCTGGCCAAGGTCCTGGCAGTCACAGTTCAGAGCAGCCAACATTTTTCGCTGACCTACATCGCCATCTTCTCTGCCCTGCCCGTCATCCTCTTCAGCAGTCGAAGATGGGAGATCATGAAGCATATCGACTGGTGCACCCTGGTATTCTTTGCCGCTATGTTCGTTCTGATGGTGAGCGTCTTTTTGAGCCAGATCATCTCCAATGTGCCATTCGTCGCCCTATTCCAGCCGCTCCTGATTAACCCCTCTGCCCAGGATCTGATGGCCCTGGCGGCGGGCAGCACCATCGCCGGAAACCTCTTCATCCTGGGGGCGACAAGCAACGTCATTATTATCCAGAACGCCGAGAAGAGCGGGGAGACGCTCACGTTCCTGGATTTCGCCAGGGTGGGAGTGCCACTGACTGCATTGAATGTATTTGTTTACTGGATATTCCTGTGAGCAGGAAAATGAGATGCTTCTTGCTTTCGGGCCACAGAAAAGGCAAATTCGCTAAAAATTTGCTGACTTCAGTCAATGGGGCCAAAGCCCCGGCCGAAGGGCTCATGCAGACTGAGGCGGCTGGGGCCCGGACAATAAGCCGCTTTTGCTCGTGGCATAGGCCCGCGCTTAGGGCGTGCGGACGGTGCATCTTAACTGCAAAAATTAGGAGCAAATCAGATAAAGACCGGAACATGAGTTGAGCGATGGGGCAAATATTTATCCTCAAACCACAGGTTTAGCTTGGTACCAGGTATGATCGTGAAAGCGATGCTTCTTCGTTTTTGCGCCTTCATAGCCCTCTGGCATCGGGGCGCGTTTCGCGGGAATTTTCGGTTTCCGTTTCATTGGCCCAAACTTGCATCAGATTCGCTATGCAGAGGTTCAGATCTCATCGGACAGGTTCGGGGTGTTCCCTCCCTACTCTGTGGAATCGTCTGGCGAATCCAAAATCTCCCCGAGGGAGAAGTGATCGAAAGGACTCCGCTTTCATCCTGTTGCGACTTCGTCGCAACTCCCCCGGACTCGCAGTCCGGGAGACCACCCTGAAGGATGGGGACTTCCCGCTTCGTCCTTCGCAATCTACGAGTTAAATCTGAAGGAAGGCGAGGAAGTGGATATAGAAATAAGGAGCAAGGGCGGTATCTTTGGTCTCTTGAAGGATTGGAAGTTGGATTCGCAGTCTTTGAAGGATGAACTAAGAGAGACAGATGGTTAAGCTATTTGCAGATACCGATCTCGATTATTTAGAGCCTCAAAAACTCCTGCTATGATGGAAGATCGGGCAGATCGCATCTGGTCGCCAAGTTACTTGCCTGTTTCAGCCATAATGAGGCATAACCCATGCTGAGACATACACTGATCCTTTGATACTTTGATATACTTTAATACACATCTCTTCTCAGAAAATTCCGCATTCCACTAACATGCCGACCACCTTAGAGGGAGAAGACTGAAATGGCGCTTGAAAGAGAGAGAGAGAGGGTAACCATCGGATTGATTCAGAGCACAGCCTCAGAGGACAGAGATCTGAACCTGAAAAAAGCCATCGAAAAGATTAAAGAGGCCGCAAAGAAAGGAGCAAAGATCGTCTGCCTGCCTGAGCTCTACCGGACCCGTTACTTCCCCCAATGGGATCAAAAGGATGCATCCTATCTGGCGGAGACGATTCCAGGTGAGTCCACAGAGGCCTTCTCCATCCTCGCCCGGGAGCACGAGATAGTAATAGTCGTCCCGGTCTTCGAGAAGAGTGAAGGCGACTACTATAATTCTGCCGCGGTGATCGACATTGACGGCAGCCTTCTGGAGACCTACCGCAAGATCCACATCCCCCATGATCCCCACTTCTATGAGCAGAGCTACTTCTCTCCTGGCGACGAGATCCGGATCTATGATACCCTCTATGCCAGGTTTGCCGTCTTCATCTGTTATGATCAATGGTTCCCTGAGGCGGCCCGAGTGGCAGCCCTGGGCGGAGCCCAGATCATCTTCTATCCCACCGCCATCGGCAATATCATGGACCAGGGAGAACCGGCAGAAGGAGACTGGCACGATGCCTGGGAGACGGTGCAGCGGGGCCATGCCATCTCCAACAGCATATGCGTAGCCGCCGTCAACCGGGTGGGCAGAGAAGAGAGCCTCTGCTTCTGGGGCAGCTCCTTCGTATCCGACTCATTCGGCAATATCGTGGCAAAAGCGAGCGGCGACGGAGAGGAGGTTTTATTGGCTGACCTGGATCTGGCCAAGAACAAGTCTGTCCGGGAGGGATGGGGCTTTTTCCGCAACCGCAGGCCTGATCTTTACTGGCCCATCATAGAGATGGTCAAAGAGCCTGCCCCTCAGATAAAGGCAAGAGAGGCGATGATGGAGGAGATCGATAGGAAGGATGCTCTCTGCCTGGTGGATACGCCCCTGCAGCTGGGCCTTCATATGCCTGCAGAATGGGAAGAGCATGAAGCGATATGGCTCTCCTGGCCCTATGATCAGGAGACATTCTTCGATATAGAAAAAGTGGAGGACGCATACATAGCCATCATCAAAGCCATACATAAGGGCGAGATGGTCAACCTGCTGGTCAGAGACGAGATGATGCTCAGCGCTGTTATTGAGCGGCTGAGAGAGGAAAAGGTGGACCTGCGCCGGATCAGATTCCACCAGATAAATTATGCAGATGTCTGGTTCCGGGATTACGGTCCCACATTCGTGGTATCTCGGGGGGATAGCGAGGGCAGAGACGAGATCGCCATGGTCGCCTGGACCTTCAATGCCTGGGGGGAAAAGTATCCCGGATTGATGAGAGACACCAGAATCCCCTGTCTGATCAACGACGACCTCAAGATGGAGTGCTTCATTCCAGGAATAGTCCTGGAAGGCGGATCCATTGATGTGAACGGCTCGGGGACGGTCCTGACCACAGAGCAGTGCCTCCTCAATCGCAATCGCAACCCAGGCCTGAATAAGGAGGAGATCGAGAGCTATCTCAAAGAGTATTTGGGGGCGAGAAAGGTCATCTGGCTGAAGGAGGGGATAGCGGGAGACGACACAGACGGACATGTGGACGACATCGCCAGGTTCGTCGATCCGACCACAGTGCTCTGTGCCTGCGAGGAGGACCCTGATGATGAGAACTATGCTCCTCTCAAGGCGAACTACGAGCAGCTCTGCCAGGAGACCGATCAGGATGGAAATCCCCTGAAGGTCATCAAGCTGCCCATGCCTGGTCTGGTGGAAAATGAGAGTGGACGGCTGCCTGCCAGCTATGCCAACTTCTACATCGGAAACGATGTGGTTCTGGTTCCCTTATTCAGGAATGAGAACGACCAGAAGGCGCTCAAGATAATCCAAGGAGCCTTCCCGGATAGAAAGGTGGTGGGAATCGATTGCCGCGAAATGGTGGAGGGGCTGGGGACAATTCATTGCATCAGCCAGCAGCAGCCAAAGATAGTATTAAGTTCCATTAGAGCCAATGTCATCGTGTGAGACCATATGATACATGGTAAGACCTTGCTATATCTAATGGCATTAGGCATATGCTTGTTTGTAGGCATTACAGGCGGACAGGACTGGCTGGTGGGAGGATATGTCAGTTCAATTGGCCCATACGATGGAGATCCTGCCGTTTCAGGCCTTAAGCGGTGGCTTGATTATCCTATTCCCACTGCTACCTGGTACGGCTCAAATGGATCGGTCTATTACGTGCCTTATGGCTTGCCTTATGGCACATACTCGACATATTCTGCGGCCTATTATCCCACTCCTGGCTGGACGCCGGTTTATGGCAC
>WOYM01000061.1:17865-23108 GCA_011620785.1 Methanothrix sp.
ACGGCCGGTGACTCCACCGCCATAATAGTCTCTCAGGGCATGCGCGGCTATCAGGTATACCTGGATGGAGTCTATATTGGTACCGAGGGGACGGGCGGAGATCCTCTGGATGGCAGATTCAGCTTCAAGGTAGTTGGCAACCAGAACCATGAAGTAAGAGTCTATGATGGCCAGTTCAACTATCCAAAAATCATGTGGTTCGATGCTGGTGGCTCCAAGACTATCTATGTGGAACCAGGAACAGCGGTCTATATCTAGACCGCCAGTTTAACCCTGTCCAACATTTTAAGCTTCTATTTTTTAACCTAATGATTATTTTTCATGCTTTTACATGCAATTATATATAAAACAGTTTTAATAGAACGAAATATAAAATATATTCAGTAAAAGAGATTGCTCACCTATCAGCATTCTCTATATACCGTCTGCTCCTGCATGCTCTCAATACTTTTTCGGCCTTCATTTCATCAAACTTGCGTTTACGCTTCATCTTCCTATCTCGGGCTTCACTCATAGCCGCAATCCTACACCTTCTAGAATATCTACTTTCTCATCGTAAAGCTCCCAATCGGCGGCAGAATACATCATGAGAATGCTCCTCCTTCCCCCCCTTTCCTCATCTCTTATGTAATTAGCCAACAGCTTTATTAAGTGAATTACATAAGAAAAACTGTGATTCCGAACGCGGTGAAAGATCTCCTGAAAGAAGAGGATCTTTCCACTCTCTATGAGATCAGGGATCTATTATCTGATATGATCTCCATGAGAGAAGCGCCCCTCAGCAAGATCGGCTCCACCAGGGATCGGGGGAGCAATAGAGAGGTCATAGAGGAGAGGCACTCCGGGACGATGACCTTTCGATTGGAGCGCGTCTCCTGCGGCAAAAACTGCAAGGGCTGCCCGCACGGACCTTACTGGTATGGCTACTGGCGAGAGGGCGGCAAGACCCGCTCCAAGTATATCGGAAAGAATCTCAATGCACAGAGGCTAAAGAAGGAGTAATATGTCAAGCAATTTTAAAAAATTTTCGTTGCTCATCGTTTTCTTAGTGGCTGCAATCCTATCTGGCTGCATCTCCGAGGATACAGAACCATCTGAGAAGATGCCAGCAGACGAGATTGCAGTGGATGCAAGCCAGTCAGATGATGATGATGTCCAGGATGCCCGAGGTTCCCAGGCTGAATCCCTACCCATTAATGGCACAGGAAATGGCTTGAAGAACTACGCGAATAACGGCTCAGATGTCATCTCCGCCGCCACAACCATCGCTCCACTGGCAGGGCTTATCTCTTTGATCGGTGGTGACCACGTCGAAATAGCGACGATAATCCCGCCTGGAGCCGAGCCCCATACCTACGAGCCCACCCCCTCCCAGATGAAGGAGATCGCCAATGCGGACATCTATATCATGAACGGTGCGGGCCTGGAATTCTGGATGGAAAAGGCGCTCTTGGTCAATGAAGATATGCTGGTTGTGGACTCCTCCAAAGGGGTGGAGCTGTTAAGCGAAGAGGGCGGAAACGCCGATCCGCACATCTGGTTATCTCTGCAGAATGCTGCCATTCAGGTGGATAATATATGCAATGGTCTGATCCAGGTCGATTCTGCAAACAGAGACTATTATCTCCGTAATAGAGATGCCCTGTTGGAGGAGATGAAAGCGCTGGACAGAGAATTTAGCCAGACCTTTGCCGCAAAGGAGAATAAGACCTTCATCGTTTTCCACCCTGCCTGGAGCTACCTCGCCCGGGACTATGGCCTGGTCCAGGTGCCGATCATGGAGGAGGAGAAAGAGCCCGGTCCCCAGTACCTGGCAAGCCTGATCGATATGGCCAGGAAGAACGATATCACCACCATATTCGTTGATCCACAGTTCAATCCCAAATCAGCAGAGGTAATAGCAAGAGAGATGAACGCGACGATAGTTGTCCTTGACCCTCTGGCAGAGGACTATCTGCAGAATATGCGCCGCACAGGCGAGGAGATCTCTAAGAGCCTGAAATGACCGCTGAGATCGTCTCCATTGATAACCTCTGGATCTTCAGGGAAGAGCATGCTATCCTGGAGGACATAAACCTGAAGCTGGAACGGGCGGACTTCCTGGGTTTAATCGGCCCGAACGGGGGAGGAAAGTCCACCCTTCTCAAGGTGATGCTGGGTCTGATAAAGCCGGATAAAGGGAAGATCAGAATATTCGGCTTGGAACCTGAGGCGGCAAGGGGAAGGGTGGGCTACCTACCTCAGAAGACCATCTTCGATCAGAATTTCCCGATCAGGGTCCAGGAGGTGGTCCAGATGGGAAGGTTCAGCAAGACAGGCCTCTTCCGCCGTTACGGTCCTGCCGATCGCAATGCTGCCTTTCGCGCCCTAGAGGCAGTGGGAATGGAAGACCGGGCTGACCGGGAGATCGGCGCCCTTTCCGGTGGAGAGCAGCAAAGGGTCTTTGTAGCCCGTTCTTTGGTCTCAGATCCAGAGCTCCTCCTATTAGACGAGCCCACGGCGGGCGTTGATTCCTCCCAGCAGACGGAGTTTTATGAGCTTCTCTGCCACCTCAATCAGGACATGGGAATAGCTATTGTGCTCGTCTCACACGATATCACTGCCATCTCCAAATATGTGGGCAAAATCGCCTGCCTAAACCAGAGGCTTTATTACCATGGCTCAAAGGAGCTAACGAACGAAGATATAGAGAAGGCCTACGGCTGTCCGGTGGAGATGATAGCCCATGGAACGCCCCACCGGGTCTTGAGGAAGCATGATTGAGTTGCAGTTGGACCTCTTCCAGTACGATTTTATGCGGGTGGCCCTGGCCGCGGGCCTGGCGAGCGCCGTCCTCTGCGGCATAATCGGGATCTATGTCATTTTGAATAAGATAGTCTTCATAAGCGACGGCATAGCTCATGCTGCCTTTGGGGGCATCGGTCTGGGCTACTTCCTGGGCTTCGATCCCCTGATATTCGGAGTGGGCTCGGCCGTATTGACCGCGGTCGGCATAGGAATGGTGAGTGGGAGGGCACGGGTATCCGAGGACACCGCCATCGGGGTTTTCATGGCCACGGGAATGGCCCTGGGAGTCATGCTCCTCACCCTCTCCAAAGGCTATGCCAGAGACCTTTATGGCTACCTTTTCGGCAATATTTTAGCCGTGACCATCAACGATGTGCTGCTGATATCCGGGCTCACCCTGGCCATAATGCTCCTGATCTATATCCTCTACAAGGAATTCATGATAATGAGCTTCGATCCGGTCTACGGGGAGGCCATCGGCCTGCCGGTGAAAAGCCTCAGGCTCCTGCTTTTGGCAATGGTGGCCTTCAGCGTGGTGGTATTGATCAAGATCGTGGGGATCATAATGGTAATAGCGCTTCTCACCATCCCCGGAGCCATAAGCAGGCAGCATCTAAGGGGATTGCCCTCCATCATGGCCGGATCCATAATTCTGGGATCGATATTCGTGACTGTTGGCCTCATAGTATCTTACATGCTGGATGTGCCGTCAGGCGCCACGATAATTCTCACCGCAGCGATATTCTTCTTCCTGAGCACGGTGTATTCGAGGTAGGATGACGGAATTCTGATCGAAAGGGAACACGCAGACCGCCAAATGCATAACTTTAGTGTTATGAAGTGGACCATTAAATAAGTTTTATTTTTATATTATATAATTTATATGATTTATCTACTGGGTCGAACTGCTTCAAGCAAAAGCTGTCTCTAATCTCTTTTAATATCAGCGAACAGGAATGCTTAAACTTAATATAATAATTAGATAAGATCGACGTTAACATTAAATATAGTTGAGCCATGAAGATAATCGCTCAGAGCCTCAAGGAATAAAGCCAATTTGCGCGGGACGGATTGATGAAAACTACGCATAAGATTTACATTGGAAACTCCAGGCAGATGAAGGAGATCGCAAATAACTCCGTAAGCTGCGTTATAACCAGCCCTCCTTATGTTACCACCTTAATGAAAAAAGGACAAAAATTTGATTATGACTCATATCGCGCTATGATTCAGGACGTGTTTAAAGAAATCTGGCGCGTTCTAATTCCAGATGGAAGATTCTGCTTGAATGTCGCCGATATCCGGAGCAAGTACTTTTATGAAGAAGAAAACGGCCTGTATAGGGTGCCAATTTCTGCTGATCTATTAATGCTATGTCAGGAAATCGGATTTAGGCTTTTTGATACATTCATCTGGGACAAAGGTTTTAACAGGAATTTTGGCGGGCCGCTGCTTGGCTCTTATCCTTATCCCGCATCTATTTATAATAATGTATATTTTGAATACATATTTATCTTGAAGAAACCAGGAAAGCGTAATAAACTGGACCCTGAAATAAAAAAAGCAAGTGAAATCGATAAAGAGACATGGAAACAGTACGTTCAAAAGTTCTGGCGAATAGAGTCTGAGACAGAATGGTTCAAAGGACATGAGGCCGTTTTCCCAGAAGAGGTACCTCGTCGCCTCATTCGCTTGTACTCGTTTGCAGGTGACACAATTCTTGATCCCTTCGCAGGATCTGGCACGACAACAAAAGCGGCAATCAATTTAGATCGAAACAGCATAGGCTATGAAATCAATGAAGACCTTATACCTGTAATCAAGCGACGTTTGGATCTTGGCCAGTCGTTGCTTATAGAGAGAGAAGCTTTGATTGACATATCTTTTGCTGACTACAGAGTTCGTGAATCGATGGAGTAAATAGATGAATCATCAAGTAACTCTGGAAGAGCTTCTGGGACAGCTGAAACGCATACCCGCAGAATGGCTGGATACTGATGGCCATAAGGTGCTGGAATCCATATCTATCGTAGTCGAAAGGATAAACGATCTGACTATTGATCAAGATCTAATCAAAATCATATTGTCAGAAGACCCATATGCTTTAGATGTTTTTCGTCTCTTCTTAGACATGTCTCAAGATATCTTCGCAAATGAGATGAGAATAAGAGGAATAAAGGGTGATTTCACCAGCATCCGTAAAAAATGTGGAAATAACTCAGAAGAGATCGCTGAGATACTAATGGATCTTGGATTAGCGGATGTCATCGATACACACAGATCTCATGAGTGGACCCTTCAGGATGTTCTCTGGGACAGGTACGGGCACATGAGAGGACGGGCTATGACTGCCCAAAAACGCGGATCAACATTAGAAGATGCTGTTGAGGCCATATTGATTGAATTAAGAGATGAGATTGGTATAACCTTCGATCGTGGGGGAAACTTTGTCAGCA
>WOYM01000029.1 GCA_011620785.1 Methanothrix sp.
AGGATTCGATCAATGATGGAAACAAATCAAAGATTAGCATAATCGCCTTTGATGCATGCCTTATGGGAAATATCGAGGCAATCAATCATTTCAAAGATTTATCAGATATAATTGTCACTTCTGAGGATGTGTTCCCCGGATCGGGCTATCCTTATGATAAAATATTGCAGAAATTAAAAGCGGATCCCAATATAGATCCTAACGGAATGGCTATAAATATAATCAATCAAACAAAAGATTACTATAAAAATAAATTTGGCAATATAGCAATTACCCAAGCTGCCTTGGATTGCCATGAGCTCAAAGGCCTCAATCAAATGATATACAATTTGGCAAATGAAATGACAAAATACCTGGGAAACGATAAAGAGGCAGCAAATGTGATCAAATCGTGCATTGAGAATGCATTCAATTTTGGAGAGGGCTATAGAGACCTAAAGAATATTGCCGAATCTCTCCTAGATTGCCAAATACCATACAATCTAAGCGTAGCGGCAAGGTCTTTAAAGGATTTCTTCGAACAATCCGGGCTGATTTTAGCATCCGATGTGCCCGGCGGAAAGGGCATGCCAGCTGGCATATCGATTTACTGTCCTGATCCTGCTGAATTTGATCCCCAATATCTTCGTGCTGTAAATTCATCGGATATGGGTTTTTGGCCTTGGTTTCTGGGAATGTATGCTTTGTGCACTCTAGGACAAGATGCAGTAAATAGTCCGCTCATAGGATTAATAGATGAAACCATGAAGGATTTGATGGGAAAAGGAGAGTACAGGCCGAATAATTAAACTATAATTTTATTTATCTTTATATTTAATGTGTCGTTTGTGGTTTGTGGACTTATTCAAAATCTCCGATGTCCTGCTGAACTTCCTGCTGATGGTTGGCTGGCAGAAATAATGCAGGGATATTCTTAAAAGGGAAAAGATCTAGAATGTTTGCCAGAGGCGAAATAAGAGGTGACACCATGCCCGTGAGCAAGAAACAGCTGGAAAAGCTGAACAAAGTGAAGAAGGCCAAGGCAGAGGAGCTTGCGAAGCAAGCAGCTGGAGGCAGCGAATCTGCCAAGAAGAAGCTCAAGAAGCTCCAGAAAAAGATCAAGTAAATCCACATTTTCTTTTTAGGCTCTTCGCTGAATCCGAATTATGTGGGTGAGGCCCGGCAGAGATTAGCCTTCTGTTCCTCAGCTTTTCTGTGTTAGGGTCAGAGAATAGCGTTTCACCACGGAGACGCAAAGACACAGAGAATATGCGATTCAGCTCACCCATAATAAATAGCTGGGAGCCAATTTTTTTTGCTGGTTATGGAGGAATCTATTCAACAATACCATTCCAGGCTATTGCTGTGGGCCATCGCAAGAAAAATGGGAGTCGGATGATAGATCCGATTATTCCTTTGCTTTCATGTCCATTTCCCAGATTCCAAAGGCATTGTTCTCGGTGTCCAGACAGACCACGAAGTAGCCCATTCCAGGGACGGCCATCTTGGGAACTATGATCTTGCCGCCCAGCTTCTCCGCTTTCGCCGCATATTCGTCAACCGACGGCACTCCTATGTAGTTTATGATCTGCTGTTCCGGATGCATCCTCTTCATCATGCCTCCACCAGGTGCGCCAAAGGTGTCTATCATTGTATAATCCATCCCAGGCATGCTCTCCATCCTCCATCCAAAGAGGTCGGAGTAAAAGGTCTTTGCTCGCTGAATGTCGTCAGCAGGTATCTCAAAATGTACAATACTTGTCATTTATCTTACCTCACTACATTTTAAAGCTCTTAATACCATCATATTTGTAGATCTTCTTGTTTTAAAGGTTATCTGTATCAATTCTTCTCCTTCCGAGCGTGCCGATTTCGCTTGGAAGGCGCATGGGATAAAATACGTCTGCCGCTCTCAAGGGTTGAATCGGGCACAGACAGGGATGAATGACTCCCGAGTTGGCCTCTCGAGATGCATCGATTGCCGTTCTTGACTCAACTGGAATACCCCAGCTCTTTCGCTCTGGCATAGGCAACATCTGCCTCTTCGTCCCGACCCTGAGCCTTGAGGGCTTCGCCCCGGTTGTACCAGGCGTCGGCGAGATCCGGATCGAGCTGGATCGCCCTGTCCAGTGCCTCCAGAGCCTCATCATATCTTTCCAGTCGCCGGAGAAGTTCTCCCCGATTGCTCCAGGCAGCAGGATAGTCCGGCATCAGCCTTATGACCTCATCGACTGCATCTATGGCTTCCTGGTATTCACCCTGTTTGTAAAGAATATCAGCTTTGAGGGACCAGGCAATAGTATTATCCGGCTCCAGCCTTATGGCCTCTTCAATAGCAGTGAGGGCCTCATCGTACTCACCTTGAAAATAGAGAGCAGACCCTTTAAGGCTCCAGATCGAGCCATTCTCCGGCTCCAGACCTATGGCCTGGTCAAGAGCAACAATCGCCTCATCATATTCCCCCAGCTCATGGAGTGCGCCGCCTTTATAGCTCCAGGCACTAGCAAGCTCTGGATCTATACTTATGACCTCATCAAAGGCCTGTATAGCTTCATCGTATTGTCTCTGATTAATGAGTGCTGTGCCCTTATTGCTCCATGCCACGGGATTATCTGGATCCAGCCGGAGGGCTTCATCGTATGCCTCAATGGCCTCTTCGAAATCCTCCTGGCTAAAGAGCTCATTGCCTCTTTCCAGCCATTCCTCTGCATTCTCTTGACAGGTTGACGGTGTCGCTATCGCCATTATAAGAATGAATAGGGCACAAATTAGTTTCATGATAATCTTATACGCGCTCGAAAGAGATATGATTATCGGACTTGAGAAAGGAAAATTTCTTATTCCCTGCCGTCTAGATAACATCGATGATAACGAAGGTTTTTTGCTCTGGTATCAAGAGGCAGGGGGAGATTGTATCTCTCATCCTGATTCTCTTCCTGATATGCGGATCGGCTCTGGCTGCCACCATCACCGTCCAGTCCGGGGAGAGCATCCAGGAGGCCATCGATCAGGCCCGCAGCGGCGATGTCATCGAGGTTATGAGCGGCACCTACCAGGGAACCCTGGATATTAAAAAGGAGGTTGCCTTGATGGGCATCGACTCTGGAGAGGGCATGCCGGTAATAGATGCCGGATCTATCCTCGGATCGGTGTTCATAACCGCAAACAACAGCCAGATAAGCGGATTCAAAATAGTGAACCCGAATGGAGACGGGATTGACGTCACCTCCAGCCACAACACGATCAGCAATAACACCATAGAGGCATGTGGAGCTGCAATCTACCTCATGGTCTCTGATAAAAACAAGATCGTCAACAACAATGCCTCCGTCCGCTGCCAGGGGGTGATGGGCCTTCTCTCCAGCGACGGCATCATGCTGGCCCACTCGGATGAGAATATCATCGAGGGCAACACCGCATCCGGCGCATCCATGGGCATATACCTCTACTACTCCCACAACAACACCATCCTCAATAACGCCGCCCTGAGCAACGATCATGGAATCGCCATCAAGGGCTCAAGAGACAACATCATTCAGGAGAACCGGGCTATTGGCAGCAAAGAGGAGGGAATCGGCCTTCTCAATGGCTGCTCGGGAAATACAGTGACAAAGAACAATGTGACTGGCAACTCAATCGGTATCTACCTGCGGGAATCAAACCATAACACAATCTATCTGAACGACTTTATAGATAACCTCCAGAACGCCCTGTCCTCTGATTCAGAGAACATCTGGCACTCTCCTGAACAGATCAGCTACTCATCTGCAGGCAAGAGCTACACCGGCCTATTGGGAAACTACTGGTCTGACTATGAGGGTAATGACTCGGATGGCGACGGCTTGGGCGATGCCAGCCACAGCTTTGAGTATGATGGCCAGGATGACCATCCACTGATGACTCCCAGTAGCGATCTGATCAAGCCCAAGATGACCCATAAGGGCATGATAATAGGCTAGAAAGGTGCCTATAGTGGCAGCTCGTACTTAACCTCGGTTACAGTGCTCCCCCAGATCTCGTGAGTCAGCCTCTCCCTTTGAACAAATCCCACCGATCGATAGAGATTTGCTGCTATGTAAAGGGTATCCACCGTCCAGAGGAAGATGGATTCGTACCCAGAGATGCGGCTGAAATCCAGGGCCTCTTCAACCAGCCATCTGCCGATTCCTCGCCCCCGGATCTCCGGCTCCAGGAGAAGCCAGCGAAGCTTGGCCTCCTCCTCTGTGCGCTTGACTATGGCCACCGAGCCCGCGATCCGATCACCTTCCACCAGGATCCATATCTTCTCCCGGCTGGATTTGGACTGGGCAAACTCCGCCAAAGGTACAGCCACATAAACCTCAAACGTATGGTCCCAGCCCTGCTCGAGAGCATGGAAAATGCCGTGCATGTATATGATATATCCGATATCCCCCGGATGAAGGTCATGCCTCATCCAGAGGGATGGTTCGGGAAAGGGCTTATTCATTGTATTGGGGGCTAATACTCAGCTTTGCATAAATAACTATAGTGCAACACTTAAAGATTCAAACTAATACTTGACTCGTTTTGCTAGTTGAGCGCCCAGATATGTTTCGATCCTTTGGTTCACAACTTTAACCCTAGTGGTATCGGGGAATAAAACCACAGAGTCACAGAGA
>WOYM01000086.1 GCA_011620785.1 Methanothrix sp.
ATAATATATAAACAACGTTCTACAATATAAAGTTGTCTATTTTATTTTGCGTCAAGCCCTTAGATATTAATTCCGCGTCTGCGGCAATACTCTTCGAAGGTTATGCCTTGATCCTTGTTTTTAAGCAGATATTCGTATTCCTCATCTACGTGGGCCGCCTCGCTGAAATCTTCGTTCTCTTGGCGCGCTCTTGTTTCGACGGCATTCGTCTTCATGGTCCTCTCTAAATCTGTATTATTAATATATATTCTCATCGGTAATCGGAGTCACCGGATCTACGGAATGCATTTGTAACTGTGATTGTCTTATTGCCTTCATCGATGAAATATTCGAGCCGGTGTCTGCCAACTCTCAGCCGGTACATAGGAGGTGATCTGAAGCCTCTTAGCTTTTTGATATCGGCCAGAGGCCGAGAATGATAGGGATTCTCTTTCAATTCAGCTGCATTTGACCAGATACTGAAAATTGTCTGCTCATCTAAAGTATCAAAGTATTTTTGAGCCCTTGATAAGATAATTATCGCATAGGTCATATGGCTGTCGTCTCCGTGCGCCGTGCATCTGCAGTATAGGCCAATTGGCAATAAATAAGCTGCGTCTAATCATTTCAACTATAAGAAAGAACAAAAACGAGCCATAATTTTAAATGCCTGCCAGATGATATAGTAATTGGGGATTTCAATGATTAAACGTTATCTAATAATCTTATCGATGATTCTGCTCATCATGGGCGCCCCTTTCTTGGGTTGCTGTCAACCCGACAGCAACACTGCGGCCGGCCTTTCCGGCCAGGTGGTCGATTCATATGGCCAGGGAATATCCGGAGCCAGGATCTGGATAATCGATGGCAACGGCCAGGCCAAAGAGACCGCCAGCAATGCCACCGGCGGCTATAGCATGATCCTCGCACCCGGCAGCTACACCATAACCTCGGAGCTTTCCGGTTACAGCTTCACCTCTGCCACCGTGCAGGTCCAGACGAATGTCGTCTCCACCGCCCCGAGAATTGTCGGCTACTGGGCGGGCGCTGCTCCCCAGGCCACCGTATCGCCTGCCATCGGGCAGTACGGGCAGCAGTACTATGGACCGCAGTATTATGGAGGAGCTACGGGATGGCTCCAGGGCAGAGTGGCTGATCAGACGGGCGCAGGCGTTCCCTTTGCCGCCCTGAACGTCGACGGCTGGAGGACGGCATATGCCACCGACGAGCAGGGCAATTACCGGCTGGAGCTCTCGCCGGGAATGCACATTATCGATCCATTCAAGTCCGGCTATGGAATTCCGCCCCGGGCAGCGTTCGTGGCCTCCGAGCAGACCGCAAATCTGGATTTCATCGCCAAAGGGGTGATAGCCCTGGGGAGTGGGAGAATGTGACTGAAAATCACGGGCTTTGCCCGCACCATCTCCCTTTTCTATCGATCTACCCGGCAATTTCCACTTTAGCAGTCTCATAGTCTACATCACGGCATTCGATGACCTTGATTGCAGCAAGCTTTTCTCGGACAGCATCGCGAATGAAGTAATTCATAGGTTCATCGGTTTATGTGCTGCAATACTATTTAATTTATTTCAAAACTTCTAAAGGAAAAAAGGGGGATCAGAGGAACCTGATCCCTTTGGGCATCTCCCCGAAGCGCCGGCGGAACTCCTCCGGCCAGTTCGATGGATCCAGCCCCTTCTGGCTCAGGAAGGCACTGGCCCAGCGCTCCAGACCCACTCCGCTGCATCCTGACCACAGAGACTCTCCCGATTGAGCTTTCACTGTAAAGCCCTTGGGGTACTTCTCCCCGTTTACGGACAGATTCTGAAACTCTATCCAGTTTTCGTTGTACGGCAGGATGGCCTCATAGTCCACTGTGCCCGCTCCGGTCATCTCTGATAGGCCGGTCTTGCCCTCCTGGGCCATGAACCAGGGAGTAACCCAGGCCGTCCTCCAGGTGAGCTCCAGAATATCCTCGAAGATGCGCTTGTAGCAGACTTTCAGCTTCTCCCCTTCCTCCAGGGTCTGCTCCTTCGTCCCCAGCCAGACGATCTCTATCCGGTGGAACTCGTCCACCCTCTCGATGCCATGAATCCCGCCGGACTCATAGCGGTGGCTGGTGCCGGACCGATCGAATACCCGGATGGGCAGCTCGCCGTTGGGAAGGGTCATCCCCTGCAGAAATCCCCAGAAGGTGGGGCACTGGGCATAGCACATCCCGCCTATGGGCAGGTCGATCTTCTCTTTGACCAGCTCCAGGGGGACCTCATGGGTGACCTTATAGTAGTCCATGACCTCCTCCCAGAAGGCAGGATCGCGAGTCTTGGGCGGGCAGACGAAGTAGATCTCCGGGTAGACCCCCTGGGCATGTCCGCTCTTCTTCCAGACGTCCCAGGTGTCAAGCTTTGGAAATATCATCTCCTGGTAGCCCAAAGGCCGGATGATCTCCTCTAAGACGATGGCCTCGAATGTGCGGAAGAGGTGTGTCGCCTGCGGCCCGTAGATCCACTGGCCCCGGGCAGAGCCGTGCTTGATCCAGCCCGCTTTTTGCATCTCCTCAGTGGGATCGCCGGTGAATTTAGGCACTCTCATCTCGCTCTCCCAGAGAAGCTCCCAGTGCTCAGTCTTCCCTCCGTAGCCCTTCTCCAGCTTCTCCTCCAGAAGGCTTACGATCCTGTCGGGAATGCGGTTCTCAATCTCCGATTGGCCTAATGTGCCGCCCTCGCCTACATCCAGAATAAGGCGCAGCCGTCCTCCCTCATGCCTCATCTCCCGCACATAAGGGATACGATGGGCAATCTCCCTGTCGGACTCGACATCGATCTCAAAAGCGGTCACATCCATGCCCCGCACGCCAATCCGGTACTGCTTTCCCAGCAGCTCAGAGAGAGGCCGGCGCAGCCTGAGCAGGGCATCATGAGCCCGAACATATCGGTCGCTGTCGATGACCAGATCGATTCTGTTTTTGTCCAGACGCCATTCGGTGATCTTTGCCCCCTGGCCCTCAGGAGCGCCCTTCTCCAATATCGGCCCAGCGTCCCTTATAAAATCGGAAATGGCTTTCTCGGCTGCGCCGGCATCAGCGCTCAGCCGAAGGCTTGCCTCTAAATGAAATCTCATCTATCCTCCGCAACAGATAGCGTCTCTTTTGCTATTTTAATGTTCATTAATAGGTCATCCATGGTGGTGAGCAGAGTGCCGGGCTTCTCGATTGAGAACTGTAGGGAGAGGCTTATCTTATCGATCAACAGATTCATATTGGGCAGGTTGTCCGGCTCAATTGATCTGCCGACCATCTCCATATCCTCTCCCGCCTCAGCCAGCAGGACCAGCCGGGCATGAATCATGCCGCGTCCACAGCCGTCTGGCCGGAGGGATCGGACCTTTTATTCAGCTGCTCGTCCAGGATCTCGTCTAACAGGGCCAGGAACTCATCCTCTCTGCCCGGGGGTATGGAGGCGCCGCTGGCTATGGTATGGCCCCCACCGTTTCCTCCCACTGCCTCCGCTGCCCTTCGCAGGGCCACAGACAGGTCCAGTCCCCGAGCGATGAGGGGCTTGTTCCCCCGGGCAGATATCTTGATCATATCATCCTTGTGATTCAATGTCACCAGGGGCAGATCGGAGTAAAGATACCGAATCCCCAGGCCCGAGACGATCGCCCCCGCCTCCATATTTGCCCTCTTTAGGTAGCGAAGGTTCTTCATCTGTCTGCTCTGCTCTCGAAGGAGGTTAATCTCTCGCAGGATGTGTTCTTTGTACTCATCCGCCAGCCTCTCGGCCTCAAGGAGCGCGCCGTGATCCCGCAGGCATATTGTGAGCCCAATTCCGGGAAGATCTCTATTGCCGCAGGCATTGAGCAGCTGCACCATATGCAGGGAGTTTTCCACCACCTCATGGCGGAGGCGAATCACCTCTCCTAAAATCGAATCCGCAGCAAAGCTGCCCTGCATGATCAGCTTGAGGGTCAGAGCCGTGGCCAGCCTGGTCAGATCATCCCCCTCCAGGGACTGGACATTGCCCTTTATATTCAGATCATCCAGGAACTTCTTGATCTTCTCCCGGTCGCCGGTGAAGTCCAGGAGCGGCTCTATGCTCCTTGCCAGGACATCCTTCACCGGTCCATCTTCTGAGAGCTTCAGACCGGCCCCGATCTGCACTGCGCCGCTGGCCACCGCCTCTTCCAGGATGGATCTGTTCGCCCCGATCATGGCCTGGCGGTCGCCCATCGCTCCTACCAGGGCGAGGCCTGCCAGATCGGCATTGTCTCCCATATGACGGACCACAGAATAGACGGTGCCCGCTGCAGACAGCTCAAAAGCCCCATCTATTCCGAAGAGGTGGGGGTTGTGGTGCATGCAGTCCAGCGTTCCCACCGGCTGGTGATGGTCTAAAACGAAACATTCGCCTTGCACCCGGGTGATCAGATCCGGCTTTCCGCTCCCCATATCGCAGAAGACCACCGGCCCGGTCAGGCCGTCGATCACGGACCGGTCCAGCCGATTGACCAATGTGGCCTGGAAGGGAATGCCTGCGCGCAGAAGGGCATGGCAGATCAGCCCGGCGGACGTAATGCCATCGGCATCGTTATGAGAGATCACCCGCATGTGCTCGCAATGCCTGATGGACCGGGCGATGGCTTCTGCCGCTTTGTCCAGCCGCTTCATGAGATGAGAATCTCAGCGGTCTCGGGCGAATAGGTCCATTCCGGTGCCAGACGCCCGGAGTCGTGATAGTATTTCACCATTCTTCTTATCTTGTTCTCAGTGAGCTGGAGAGCCCTCTTGTTGTGAACGTCTTTTTTATTGGCTTTGATATGCTTTCTCACATGGAGCGCTTTTCTCATCAGATTTGTCAGGTCCTCTGGAATATCCGCCAGAGCATTGTTGTCCCTCAGAAAGCCGGTTATGCTCGTTCCTATTACCAGCTTGACGTTCGGCACTCCATACTGATCTCTCAGTGTGAGGCCAATGCGGCTGGGGGACATGCCTGTATCGTGCAGCTTCATGATTGTCTTTTCCAGCTCCTCTTTGGACACGTCAGACCACTCTGGCGCTTTGGTCACCATGGGCGGTCGGGAACGAGAGGAGCCCCCTTTTCGGCTATGCATTTTTGCCATCTTTCAATCCTCATTAAATCTCATAATGGCGAAGGTATAATTCTCACTGCCAGGTGAGATAAAAAACTTGCGCCGTTCTTCTGGCAGTATATCCTGGTAGCAGGTTTATAAGCCAGGGATTTAAAGATCAGTGCATGCTTCCGGAGTACTTAAACCAGCTGTTCTATCTCATCGGCCAGGCGGTGGTCTTACTTGCCGTGGCCGTCCTCATCATCTCCATCCTGGTGGCTCTGCTCATCCTCTACTCCTTCAAGACGGGCAACTTCTTCGCCGCCAGATACATGCTTTTAGGCATCATGCTTCTTGAGGACGTCATAAAGGCTTTGTTTTGGGTGGCGAGAGCTGATGACTCCATGGTGGATGATGTTGGCGTGCGCCTGAGAAATTATATTAATGAAAAAAAATTTTTAAACACTCCTTATGAGAAGCGTTTCATCTTCATACCTCAGTGTCTCCGGAGCGTCCAGTGCCCAGCCAAGCTCACCCCAGAGGGAATAATGTGCGTCAACTGCGGCCGCTGTGAAATTGGCGAGGCCAAGAAATACGCGGAAAGCCTGGGCTACAAGTTCTTTATTGTTCCCGGCTCCAGCTTCATAAAGAGGATCATTAAAAAATATCGTCCCGGGGCTATTGTTGGAGTGGGGTGCTCCATGGAGATAAAAGAGGGCTTGGATCTTTGCCACCGCCATGGCATACCTGCCAGGGGAGTGCCTCTCTTAACATCCGGTTGCGTCGCCACCAGCATCGACTGGGAGGCCTTCTATGAGGCCATTGCCGAAGTGCCATCGACGGAAAAGCAGGGTGCTTGAGTTCGAAAGCGGCATTGTTTCCAGGTAAATGATACGCTTAAAAAAATGAGATGGAGTTGCACTCACTCCATGCTGATTGCTTCAGAGGGGCAAGCCTCAACACATGTCTTGCACTCAGTGCACTTTTCCTTATTTACGACTGCTATTTCCTCGTCGTCCAAGCTGATGGCCTCCTCCGGGCACTCCTCGACGCAGGTTCCACAGCTTACACATTCGTCTCGATTAACAACTGCGGGCATTATTGAGTCCTCCAATTTGCCTCAAAGGCAGATCCACCTGCATGTATATCCGATATATACCTTTCGCAGATCTAGGCCAGTTCATTATATCTCTTCCTGTCTTTGAGCTCCTGCCTCTTGGCGCTGTTCCATCCGCTGACCGCCTGCAGGTAGCCGGTGATCCGGCTGATGTGATCCACATTCTCCGATCCGCAGTTGGGGCACTTATCCTCCAGTCCGCCCGAGACCTGTGAGCAGCCCAGGCAGACGGTCATGTCCTTGGTGAAGGTGAAGTAGCCGATCTGGGTCTCTCTTGCCAGGCGCAGGCCGAAGTCCATCAGGCCCTGGGGATCAGGGGTGGCCTCGCCTAAGAAGACGTGGAAGATGTTGCCGCCATCGACAATGGGGAAGAATACGTGCTCGAGCTTTGCCCGCTCGAAGATGGTGACGTCTGCGCTGGGTGGCAGGTGGGTACCGTTGGTGTAGTAGACGGGCAAGTCGCGCGTCTTATGCAGATTCCTCCTCAACGCTTCCAGGTCGCCCTTCACCACCCTCTCGGCACATTCTCTGAACTCCTCGTGGATGAGATCGGATACGGCAAAGCGCTGGGCCGTGGTCTCGGCGGGAGTGCGCGCGAGGGCAATGGTCATGCCATGCTGCTCTGAGAGCTTCCGGGCATAGATCTCCATCTCGGTCATGGCCCGAACCGCCAGCTTCCAGGCCTCTTTTGATTCATGCATCTGCTTTCCGGTATGGAACTGCACCATCTCATTGACGCCCACGACGCCTATGGTATAAACCAGGGCATCCAGGCCGACGGCGACGGAACCCATCTCGCCGGTAATGGGATCCCTGGGCTGCTGGGTAGCAAATGGCATGCGATGGTTGTTGATGATCTGGTTCATCCACTGTCGCTTCACCTTGAATATCTCAACCGATGTGTCCATCAATTCTCGCAGATACTCGAAGAGGAGATCGTCATCCCCCCGAGCGAGATAAGCGGCACGAGGGCAGTTGAGGGAGACAACCTGCCAGGAGCCCATGGAGAAGTGCTTGCCGTCCCGGAAGCGGAGCTTGTCGTCGAACTGATCGTCGCTACTGAATGTGGCTGCAAACTGATATGCGCAGCATTGATAGCATGATATTCCCTCCCCCGCACCCCTGTAGGCAGGAAGCTGGTTGTCAAAGTATGGTGTGCCATACTCCGCCGCCAGCTTGAATGTCAGGAGGTAGAGCTCCTGATAGGTGGGAAGGTCGGGATGAGCGGCATTGAACTCTTCGTCCTCCTTCATGAAATCGGGCTCAATGCTGATCTCGGGTTTGGGAAAGTTGAAGGGCTTGCCCCAGTAGTCGCCCTGGAGCATGACCTCCATCAGGGCCTTGAAGGCCAGGCGCACCTCGCGCTCGAACTCGCCGTAGGTCTTGAGAGGCGCGTCGGGAGTAGAGCCGTCCCAGACCCTTCCCGCATAGACCGCAGGCTTATCCCGCCAGAGCTTGGGGACGCCCGGGGTGAGTTGCACCGAGGAGAAGACCAGCTGGCCGCCGCGAGCGACCATCATCTGGGTCATCTCGTAGACGAACATCTGCATCAGCTGCACTATCTCTTCATAGTTGCGGTTCTCGAAGTATGGAGCGATGAAGGTGAGGAAGTTGTAGAAGCCCTGTCCTCCAGCAAAGTTGGTCTGGGCGCTGCCCAGGGCCTTGACCGCATGCAGTATGGCTACCTCCGGCTTTTTGGCCGGGCCGGCAACGCTGGCCTTGGTGCCCAGGCCGTCGGGCATCAGGCCGTAGTAGAGGAAGTAGCGCAGATCCCAGTCCTGGCAGAACGGCCTGGTTCCGAAGTACTCCAGGTCATGGATATGCAGGTCTCCTGCCAGGTGGCGGTCGGCAAGGTATGGGGGCAGAAGCAAAAGGTACTGCTCCTTGCTTATTTTATCCGCCTTCTTCTTGTGGCTGGTCTCAGCGTTCTCCTGCAGGTTGGCGTTCTCCTTGGATTCGAAGCCTGTGCCGATGTCGATGAGATGGGCATCGAAGACGGGTGTCCCCACCCTGGTGCAGATATTTCGCCACTCGGTATGATGCCTCTCCAGGAGGATCACATTCATGATCTCTCTGACCAGGGGGCCGCTCAGGTAGCGGACGTTCATCCACCTAACCCGGCGCTCCACCTCCTTGGCGATGTCCTCCGCCTCTTCTTCGGTTATGCCTGGCTCTTTATAGAATTGTTCAGATAGTTTGGTCTCTTTCAGAAGCTGCTTTGCTATGGCTTCCCTATCCCAGTCCAGCAGATGGCCGTCCGTGGTCCTGACTCTGGGCATAGACGAAACAGCCAGCCCTTCCAGGGTCTGTTGAACGATTCTGCTGCTCAACGCCCATCCCCTCTACAATAAAGCAACATTATGCCTCCTCTCGACGATCGATCTATTAGACCAGTATTTCCACTCCAGTTTATTCCTTTTGCGCTCCAAACAGTCGCAAAATTTTTTAGCAAGTATGTATCAACTCAGTTATAAAGTAAACGCTTAATATGCCTTATTATCAATCATATCCCTGCAGGACGAAAGTGAGGTGAAGATCTCCTTCGCCATCGCGACGGCCAGCGCAAGATGATGACCTTTATCCTTAAGAGGTGTAAAAGGACCTCTCTAGGCAACAATTGGCCGCATAATCTACTTTTTCTCCTGCTACCCCGCTGGGGAGGAGATTGATGAGATGCTCAGCAGCTCCTGCGGCTCAGCGGCCCGATCCTCATCTAGCCGCCTGCCCTATTTCTACCGACATGTTTAAATGGAGTACTGCTCACCTTGTGGCTCGAAGGGCAGGTAGATCAGCTGGAAGATCGCTACCTTGGCATGGTAGAGGCCTCGGGTTCAAATCCCGACCTGTCCATTAGTGCATTAACACCCACGATCAGGCAAAGGCTGCCGGCAGCAAACCTCTTTTACCTGTAGAGCAACAGTCTTATTCCCAAAAGAGATCTGAGGTGAAGATGTTAGATATCATTCAGGCTGGAGAGGCGCTGTCAGGATCAATAGCTACCATTGCCATGACCTTCTCCATAGGCCTGACCGTCGGTCTGACCGGGGCCGTCGCCCCAGGACCTACCCTCCTGGCTACAGTCAACTCATCACTCAAGGACGGCTGGCTGGCCGGCCCCAAGGTTGCTGCTGGCCATGCGCTAATCGAGATCGTGATATTTCTTTTAATTGTGAAAGGTCTAACGGTGACTATGCAGCAGTATTCTCGCTCCATCGCCCT
The DNA here is from genome assembly GCA_011620785.1 of Methanothrix sp. GTDB lineage: Archaea > Halobacteriota > Methanosarcinia > Methanotrichales > Methanotrichaceae > Methanothrix. The sequence goes on from WOYM01000086.1 coordinate 9,383, forward strand.
CATGGGCGGCCTGGCTCTGATCGCTTTTGGCATTCTGACCATGCAGGATAGCAAGAGCGCCACCATGGCCTCCGCAGGTGACGGATCTTACACCAATCCATATCTAGCAGGATTTCTCACCAGCGCAGCCAACCCCTATTTCTGGATCTGGTGGCTCTCCATAGGCAGCGTCCTTATCGTATCAGGCCTTGAGGCCGGTCTGATCGTGGCGGCAATATTCATGATCGGACACTGGAGCGCCGACTTCGGCTGGTATCTTCTCGTCTCCAGCAGCCTGGAGCGGGGAAGGAGCCTCCTCTCCCCAGAGAATTACAGAAGAATATTGGGGCTATGCGGCATCTTCCTGATCCTATTCGGCATTTACTACCTGGGAAGCGGAATAGGAGTGGTTGGCTGAGGATGCTCTCCAGCCCGAGGCCCCGGAAGGCGACGGATGATTGGGCGGGACAATGCTTTGCTCTTCAGGAAGGATAGATGAGCATAAGAAGGCGGATTGTCGATCTCATTCAGAACTCCACACTGGTCCTCATCCTCTCAGTCCTCTTAGGCCTGACGCTGCCGGGTCCCGCAGGGGCGACAGAGGCTTTTGTCACCCCGGCGCTCATGGTTATGATGGCCTTCTCCCTGACCGAGGTCGATCTGGGAAGAGATATCAAATCCTCGGGCTCTCTGAAAAGCGGATTTCTCGGCATCATCATAAACTACGGCCTTTTGAGCGGATTGATACTGCTCCTGAGCTACAGTCTGCCCGACGAATCGCTCAGGAATGGCTTTGTCATCATGGCCGCGGTTCCGCCGGCAGTGGCCGTACTGCCCATGACCCACATCCTGAAAGGGGACATGAGTCTCTCTTTTGCCGGAGAGATACTCTCCTACCTGGCCTCGCTCCTGCTGATGCCCCTGATCATCTACCTCTTCGTTCACCAGACGGGAATAAGCCCCATCTATCTGCTCCAGATCTCCATTGTATTGATCCTCATCCCCGCTCTTGCCTCCAGGCTTGTGCGATTGCTTCCGATCAACCCCGTTCTTCCCATAAACCTGGGGTTCTTCCTGGTCACATATACTGTGATCGGCCTGAACCAGGGAGCCCTCTGGACGAATGGGTGGAGCGTGGCCTGGGTATCCATAGCCCGCACCTTCGCTGTGGGATTGGCAGTGTTTATCCTGGCCAGGTCCGCTGGCTTGACGAGCAGTCAGGCCATCTCCCTTACCCTTCTGGGCTCCTTCAAGAACCTGGGACTTGCGGCAGCGGTATCCCTGCTCCTCGTCGGTCCGGCAGCAGGGCTCCCGGCGGCATTCTGCGTCCTCGCTGAGACCGCTTTTTTCATCCTTCTCTCCTTCGCGAGATCACGGTATCCTTAAATAAGGTAAAAAAGGTGATCTGATTGGGAGATATCTTGTCTATCAAGGATGATGCCGCCTATCTGAGGTCGATCTACATCTATGTCGCCCTCTCAGTATTCCTCTTCGCTCTCACCGCCGTCATGGGCTATTATACTGCTCAGCTTGATCCAGAGTTCGCCGCCAGCTGGGCAGAGGAGCTGGAGATGCTGGCATGGATACTGGAGCAGCCGCCGCTCATGATAATGATAATCATATTCCTCAAAAATCTCCTCGCTTCCGCCACGGCCATGCTCTTAGGATTGGGGCTGGGGATCGTCCCCATGATAGTCGCCACCACCAACGGCTTTCTTCTGGGAATCGTCGGCTATAGCGCGGTTGAACAGAAGGGATGGCTCTATCTGGCGGCAGGCATTCTGCCTCATGGAATCATCGAGCTTCCAGCCGTCCTCTTGAGCATCGCCATTGGCTTGCGGCTGGGCCATATGCTAGCCCTATCCCTATTAAAAGAGAGATCAGACCTCTCCGGAGAGATGCGTGTAGCGATTCATTTCCTCCTCCGCTGGATAATGCCCCTGCTCCTTTTGGCCGCGGCCATTGAAACTTTTATCACCCCCTTTATCATATCGAGGGTCGCATGACATATCCAGATACTAAGAACAAAGGCGAAGGGAAATCCGGCGGGCAGAGCGCCAAGCTTTCCCCCAAAGAGGACTTCAGCCAGTGGTACCATGAGCTGCTGATGACAGGGGAGATCGTTGATAACCGCTACCCTGTAAAGGGAATGTGCGTCTGGTTCCCCTTCGGCTTCGCCATCAAGAAGAACGTCTACGGCATCATCCGGCAGCTTCTGGATCCTGATCATCAGGAGACCCTCTTTCCCCTGATGATACCGGAGAACGAGTTCATGAAGGAGGCCCAGCATATCAAAGGCTTCGAGGAGGAGGTCTACTGGGTGACCTGCGGCGGGACCACCCCTCTGGAGGTCAAGCTCGCCCTCCGTCCTACCAGCGAGACGGCCATATACCCCATGTTCAAGCTCTGGATAAGGTCGCATGCCGACATGCCTCTGCGCATCTACCAGATAGTGAATACCTTCCGCTATGAGACCAAGCATACCCGCCCTCTGATACGCCTGCGGGAGATCACCTCTTTCAAAGAGGCGCATACCGTACATGCCACCTGGGAGGAGGCGGCAGAGCAGGTGGAGGTGGCGATCAAAAGGTACTCGGAGTTCTATCGCCGTCTGGCCATACCCTTCCTGGTGAGCCGTCGGCCCAGCTGGGACAAGTTCCCTGGTGCGGATTATACCACAGCCATCGATGTGATCATGCCCGATGGCAAGACGCTGCAGGTGGGGACCGCCCATCATCTGGGCACCACCTTTGCCAAGACCTATGAGATAACCTATGAGGCAGAGGATGGCGAGCAGAAGCTGGTCAATCAAACCTGCTACGGCATCTCTGAGCGCTGTATTGCCGCCCTCATATCCGTGCACGGGGACGATAAGGGGCTGGCATTGCCCTGGGAGGTGGCTCCCGTCCAGGTGGTCATTGTGCCCATCCTCCTCGGCGACAAGGAGAAGGTGCTGGAGGTCTGCAGGGATCTGTTGAGGATCCTGCAGCAGGCAGGCATCCGGGTGGAGCTGGACACCAGCGACGAGCGGCCTGGTGCCAAGTTCTATAAGTGGGAGATGAAAGGGGTCCCCATCCGTCTGGAGGTCGGCCCCAGGGATATTGAGAAAGGAGTGGTGACGGTGGTGCGCCGGGATGCTGAGAAGCTCACCCTGCCCAGGGAAGGGCTGGCCGACGCACTGGTCAGGGAGGCGGAGAAGCTTCAGGCAGCGCTTTATCAGAGGGCAGAGGCATTTGCCAATTCCCGCATCCGGGAGGTGGCAAGCATAGATGAAGCCCGGGCCCAGACCGATGCAGGGGTGGCTCTAGTCCCCTGGTGCGGTGAGGAGGAGTGCGGCCATCAGCTTGAGGACCTGGTTGAGGCGAATATGCTTGGCGAGCCTCAGTACCAGAGCTTCTCACCAGCAGCCTGCGCCGTCTGCGGCAAATTGACCGACAAGCGCACATACATGGCCAGACAATACTGATCCGATTGCCTGGGGAGGATGAGAGAGGAAGGCCCGCGATCTGGGCCGGGCCTTGGTCGAGGATATTCGCACCAAGCGCGACTACGTCGAGCAGAGGAAGGTGCAGGAAGGCATCCGCTCTCACTTCAAAGAGCTGGTGCGCATGAACAAGGATAACTGGGAGCACGAGTACGAGCACTGGAACAGCATCAACTGGCGCTAGAGCGGGCGAGGTCCAACCCGCATAACTCTTTAATATCTTCCGGGCCTATTAATAATCATGCTGACAGTGGATGAGGGAAGAGCAGCCGTCCGCCTGGCCAGGCGCGCCCTGGCACATTATATGGAAACGAAGGAGGCCCTGGCCCCAGAAGGGATGCCGCCTGTCTTTTCCCAGAAGCGTGGCGTCTTTGTAACTTTGCATGAGGATGGGGATCTGCGGGGATGCATAGGCTATCCTCGGCCGGTCTTGCCCCTTGGCCAGGCCATTGTGGATTCAGCGATCAATGCCGGCTTTCGCGATCCGCGTTTTCCTGGCCTGCGACAAGGTGAGCTGAAGAGGATTGAGCTGGAGGTCACCATCCTCACCGAGCCCCAGGCCTGCACCGGGCCCAAGAAGAACCTGCCCGAGAGAATTCGGGTGGGAAGGGACGGCCTCATAGTCTCCAAAGGGCCGTTCACCGGTCTGCTGCTGCCCCAGGTGGCGATTGAATGGGGTTTTGATTCCCTGGAGTTTTTAGGCCAGACCGGCGTCAAAGCGGGCCTGCCGGCGGATGCCTGGCAGGATGAGGACACTCTGATAGAGCACTTCGAGGCGCAGATCTTCGCCGAGGTGGCGCCGGGGAGGGAGGTATTTGAGAAGAGCTTCACTGAGAGTCCCTGCGGTACATAACAATTAAGAGAAATGACTGCGCATCACTTGCCGCTGCAATGAGGGTAGGGTTCGGACTGATGATAACTATCATGCCCATTTTATTCTAATTTTATGGTTTTGACCGCAATATAGCCTGTCATTATGATTTGATCCTAGCGACGCTACCTCTCTGCCTGCACTTGCTTCAAAATTTAATATGTCTGCAAAATGGCCTCATTATATATTATCGCTGGTGCATACCTATGGTAAAATTTTCTCGATAAGAATATCTCTATAAATCTAGCTTTTCATGAAAAAAACCACCAGAACGTATAAATATCATCGAGTGACTAATGGATTATATCCTAAAATGATGATGAGGTGAAATTATTAGGCAAATGGGAGTACTTGTGGTATTGGCCGTAGTGATGCTATCGGTGCCTATTCTGGCACAGGGAATGAGGCCCTGTGGAGCGGTGGACGTTCTGGGGAGGGGCGGAGGCATATTTCAGTCAGAGGCATCTGCGTTCCAGTTCCCTGAGTTCGCAGATACAAACTTCGATCGCCTGACCGTCGGAAATGACAGGGCTTTGGCCTTTGGCGGCATCTGGCGGAGACCTTCTCTGGCCACAGCCACCAATAACCTGATGATCGAGAAGAATCAGGATTCTGGTGAGTGCGAATGCTGCAGTCCCGAATCCTGCCAGGAATGCTGCTTGAAGGTCAACATGGAGCAGATCCGGGTGGGAAATAGGGAGGCACTGGCCTTTGGAGCCGCTATTGCCACCAACAATGTGAAGATCGTCACCAACCAGCAATAGATCGGGATCATCAGACCTGAAGGACGAAAATGAAAAAAATGCTAAAGCCCACTGGCCTCTTGCTGGTGGGGGCCATTTTTATCTTCTCATGCCTCATGCTCAATGCACTGGGATCAGAGGCGGGCCTCCCCGACCTGCAGAAAGAGATGAAAAAGACCCTCTCAGGCACTCTGGATAAACCATATGGAAGCGCAATAGGGAAGTTCAAGGTAAATGGAGAGACGATCACTCTCCCCTGGTCAGTGCGAGGTACATCGGCGCTTCGGTCGAAAGCACTTTTTCTCTGGCCATTGCCTTCAAGAGAAGATATAGCGCTGAATGAAACCGACTCGAAGAGGGTGGTTTCAGACCTGACGGCAATCAATACCGACAGGGAGCGAGAGATTATCTACGACGGCAGCCAAGACTGTGATGCTGGGTCGGAGGACCTTTCCAATTCCCTGGAGATCAGCGTCACCGGCCAGGAGACCGATGATGGATCGCTAAATTGGCACGATGGTCATGTTGCGGCAGATAGCATTGAGCGTGCTGTGGATAAAGCATTGAACCGGGATAAGAAAAACGACCTCAACTCGAACAATGTGACCAGGAGCGGTTCGGCGGCGCTCTTGGGCAATAATATGATCATAGACGTCAGCGGGATCTCAGTGAGTGCTATAAATTCGGTAAAAGGGGGAAGTGCCACCGCCACCTCCAACATCCTGATAAGGCCAGTGCAGATCATCGCCAGTCCATCTGAGGTGGAAGAGAAGCTGAGATAATTCCCATGATTTCTTCTTTTTGAATCACAAACTATAAGGGCATTTTGCGTCTACTCCTCTCTCGATATGACCATCATCAAGAGGCCGAGAGGCACGCGGGACTTCCTTCCTGAAGAGATGCGGAAGCGGAGCCAGGCCCGAAAAGCGATGCAAGAAGTGCTTGAGCGCTGGGGCTACCAGGAGGTAGCCACCCCCACATTTGAGCATCTTGAGCTATTCACAGAGAAATCCGGTGCATCAGTAATAGATGAGATCTACAGCTTCCAGGACAAAGGAGGTCGGGATCTTGCCCTCCGTCCGGAATTGACCGCTCCAGTGATGCGCATGTTCGTCTCCGAGCTGCAAAACTCGCCCAAGCCTTTGAGGCTCTACTACTTTGGCAATTGCTTCCGCTATGAGCGCCCACAGAAAGGGCGCTTCAGGGAGTTCTGGCAGCTGGGTGCGGAGCTGATAGGAGGTGCCAGGCCGGATTCCGAGGCAGAGGCCATCGCTCTGGCAGATCAGTTGATCAGGAGCGCGGGAATCAGGGGAGATATTCACCTCGGCTATCTGGGTCTAATACGGGCTATTTTAGAGAGAATTGAGGGGGATAAAAGAGCGGCAGCGATGAGAATGATCGACAAAAAAGAGCGGTCTGCTTTAGAGGAGCTGCTGGAGGATCTGAATCAAGGAGATCTGGGACTGCTGGAGCTGATCGATCTGAAGGGCAAAGCGGCTTTGGATAAGGCCCTGGAGATCGCCGGAGATCTGTTGCTCACTGAGACTCAAGAGGCCCCCGCCAGGAGTGAGGGTCCGAGAGCCCCTTCTGAGCCCAAGATGCAGTCAGAGGGCCGCGGGTCCGCTCGCAATGGAAGGGCGGTCAGCTCCCAGCTCCACCTGGAGGAGTTCCAGGAGACGGTAGATCTTCTCGGAGCCTACGGGGTGGACTTCCAAATTGACTTTGAGATCGTGCGGGGCCTGGATTACTACTCCGGCACGGTCTTTGAGATCTATGCTGAGGGTCTGGGAGCACAGCGCCAGATATGCGGCGGAGGAACATATGAGCTTTCCAGCCTCTTTGGAGGGAAAGAGACCTCATCAACCGGCTTCGGCCTGGGATTCGACCGCATCATGGAGATCGCCCATATAAAGGAGGAGAGAAAGCCGCCGGTCTTCCTTGTATACACCCCCGGCGTCAAGGTTGATGCTGCCAGGATCGCAGTATCTCTGCGAAGGTCAGTCCCTACAGTCCTGGATGTAATGGGCAGAAGCATGGGGGCGCAGCTCAAGGCAGCATCAGGAGCGGGGGCGAGGCATGCGGTGATCGTGGGCAGAGAGGAGCTGGATTCCGGTAAGCTGATCCTGAGAGACATGTCAGGGGGAGAGCAGGAGAATTTGACCTTAGAGGAGATAGTAGAACGGCTCAGCCCGATCTATTCCTCTAAATTTTATAAAACATAAAAAGGTGGCTGGTCCTTGCTCTGAGTGCCAGACCACCTCTCCTGATTCAGCAGGCGACCTTGGCCGGATGTGATATGCGATGAGACGTGGCCTGCTTGCCCGGGACCTTACTGCCGACCGACCTCTGCTGAACCCGGGTGACCCTTGACCTGGCAGGGGATAAGGGCTTTGCATCCGCGCCAGTTGCCGCCTTTGCCCGAGGAGAATGATACTTATGCTCTCTTTCCTCTATCTTCTCCCGGGTAAGCCTCTCGATATCTTTCAAGAAGTTGCGCTCTTCTGCAGAGCAAAAGGAGAATGCGTTGCCGCTAGCTCCTGCCCTGCCGGTGCGCCCGATGCGGTGGATGTAGCTCTCTGGCTCATTTGGCAGGTCATAGTTCACCACATGGGTGATATCATCGATATCTATGCCCCGAGCGGCGATGTCGGTCGCCACCAGCACCCTTATCCTGCCTGATCGGAACCTTTCCATGGTATTAGTGCGCTGGTTTTGCGACTTGTTGCCATGAATGGCATCCGCCTGGATCCTGTTTTTGGACAGCATCTGCGCCACCTTGTCCGCCCGGTGCTTGGTGCGGGCGAAGACCAAGACCCTCTTCATATCTTCTTTTAGGAGGAGATCGAGCAGAAGGGAGTTCTTGGAGTTCTGATCGACAAAGAATACCTGCTGATCGATTGAGTCCAGAGTGCACGCCGAGGGAGAGGCCTGCACATGCACCGGATCATTAAGAAGGCTCTGGGCAAGCTCGCCCGTCTCTCGGGTCAGAGTGGCAGAGAAGAAAAGGGAGCTGTGCTTCTCCGGCAGAGCCGAGACAACCCTCTTCACGTCTCTTATGAAGCCCATGTCGAGCATCCTGTCGATCTCATCCAGGACGAAGAACTCAACCCCCTTCAGCTCTATGTAGCCCTGGTTCATCAGGTCTAAGAGCCTGCCAGGAGTGGCGACCAGTATATCGACCCCCCGGGAGAGCATATTGACCTGCGGCCCCTGGCGTACGCCGCCGAATATGACCAGTTGTCTGAAGCGCAGAAACTTGCCATAGGTGGCAAAGCTCTGGCCGATCTGGGCAGCAAGCTCTCTGGTAGGAGCAAGCACCAGCACTCGCGGTGAGCCCGGCCGGCAAGCTCGCCGCTCGGCTGACATTCTCTGCAGTATGGGCAGCACAAATGCCGCCGTCTTTCCCGTTCCCGTCTGAGCGATCCCCAGCAGATCCTTTCCCTCGAGTAATGGGGGTATGGCCAGCGTCTGTATCGGCGTGGGGGTGGTATATCCTTCTAGAGCAATCGCCCGCAAGAGCGGATCTATTATATTCAGATTTCCAAATGACATTTAATGCCTCTTCTTTGAATCTGAAAACAAGATGAAGTTCACGGCAATAGCCCGCAATACATGCAAGCCTGCCGGAAGCAGAGGCATTAAACGACAATGGATGTCTCCCGAAGCGATTGATCTCATAATCAAAATCGTTCCAGAGCCATCCGTCTCTTTAAGGAAGCCTGATCCGACAGCCCGTTTAAGGGCCAGAGAAAAAGCTGCCTCTGCGGTTTCAAATCATTTCCATTATTTATTTAATTTCCTATCGGTTCGCTGAACCGATATCAGCCTCAAAAACATCTCAACAATTTATCGAATCAATGCAAATGGAGCGGTTGAGCATCTCCTCACCAGACTAAATATCTGTCGGTCCCATCTACCGGTCAATCTGCCGATCCACAGTTCATCTCTTCTTCCTCGCCGCCTTATACTTGGGCCAGCTCTGGTGGGGCAGTCCCTTGCCGGAATAGCTCTCTCTCACGCTATCTGAGGCTGCCCTCTCCAGCCGGTCATCGCGTAACCTCCTCCCCGCGGCCATCTTCTTTACCAGGATATAGTTGGCGGCGAGGAATAGGGGGAACAAAAGGATACAGAATGCTACTATATGCCAGACTTCCATATATAATAGGTCAATTCATGAATATAAAAGATCATCTGAACTTCCCCAGGAGTCGGGAATAAAATTCCTTCTCCTGCCCTTTGGTGGTACGAACCAGCCGGTCCAGTATCAGCTCGGGAGTGCTCTTCGCCAGGTAGTTGTACCGCGGGCTGCGGCAGACCACAAGACAGTTGTTCTCATCCAGCCCCTCCGCCTCGATTCCGTCCACCCGAACCGGGGTCTCTGAGAAGCGACGCACATCCTCAGCCAGGTGGCTGACGAAGACCGCGGCTGAACCCCTTCGGTTCAGCTCGTCGAGCATGCAAGCGATGATGCGCGCCGAGGCTCCGGGCTCGGTTATGGACTCCAGCTCATCGGCTAAGACCAGCTTTCTCTTCTCGTTCTCCACCACAGCGAACTTTCTCATCGCCGTCTCAAAGGCTCCGGCGGAGAGGGTGCCCCGGCTCTTGCTGAAGTAGTAAAGCTGCTCGAATAGGCCCATCGTGCAGCTGTCGGCGGGCACGGGCAGACCCATCTGCGCCAGGATGACTATCTGAGAGATGAGGTCCAAAAGAGTGGTCTTGCCTCCGGAGTTGACTCCGCTGAGAAGGGCCACCATCTCTGGAGGCTCGCCCGGCCCTCCACCAAGGCAATAGCTCACCTTTTCCGGCTGCTTCAATGAGAGGTTTCTTGCTCCCTGAAAACACAGGCAGGTCTCTGATGCAATCTCCGGAAAGATCAAACCCTCCTTCAGGGTGAATGAGCCCAGGGCATAGGAATAATCGAACTCCATCAGAATATGGACCAGCGCTTCCGCCCGATTTCTCTCCTCAGCCAGACCACGGGCCAGCTCTCTTTTTGCCTTCAGGCCCCTCTCCTCTTGCCGGCTGCGCAGCTCCTGCTCAAAGGATCGCAATGCTCCTCGGTCCAGCTCCAGAGGGTAGCTGACGGCAGAGGAGAATATCTCATCCAGCCAGACCTCCTCAGCTCCTTTCAGATCCAGATCCTCTCTGGCGCGCTCCTTGGCCTCTTTCAAAACCTCCTGATAGATCCCTTTCATCCGGATCTCGAAGAGCTCCCGGATGCCATCTCCCCGGCTCATCACCTGCAAGAGGTCCGTCCCATCCAGGGTGAGCGAGCTGTTCTCGATCCTTCTCTTCAGCTCCTCATTGGCTGTGGATGCTGCCTGGTCCACGCAACCCTCCAGCCGGGCGGCCAGCCTGCTCAACCGCTCCGCCTCAATGTCGCTCTTATCGCCAAGCCTGCTGATCAGGTCGAAGAAATTCTCCCAGCCCTGAAAGTCCTCCACTCCCGCTGCCCGAAGCTTCGATGCCGCCTCCACCGCGGCAGCCAGGGTTTCCATATTCTCTCTGTAAAAGCCTAAAACCGCCTCAGGAACCAGGTACCAGTCTTCTAGAGATTCGGCCCTCTCCACCTCTTCCACGTCTACCATACCCCCGCCCACCAGGCTAACAACGCTATAGCTCCGGGCGAGGGCCAAGAGCTCCTGCGGACTTTCCGCCAGATGAAGATCGATCAATCTGTCCAGGTCGCGGGATTTCAGCCTCTGGAAGTCCTCAGCGCTGCTGGCAGCCACCGCCCTCTCCCTGACCCTTGAAGCTGACCTCTCCCGCAAAGGGCGGATGGAACGAAGCTGCTCCTCTATGCCCAGGCCTTCCATCCTCCGGGCCACCTCCAAAGAGCGGGAGGCAGCCAAACGGTTCTCCTCTATCAGCTCCTGGGAGGAGGAGGGAAAGAGGGTGCCGATCTTCAGTCGGGCGTACTCGGTATGGGCAAAACCAGCCAGCCTGGAGATCAGCAGGGAATAGATCCTGACGGCCTCATCGGTGGCCAAGAACTCGTCTGGAGAGACCCGGAACTTCAGGGCGCGGGCATACTGGACCAGCTGCAGAGCCTGGCGTTCGCTAAGGGTACTGCATAGGCCCAGCAGGTCCCCGTCCCGCACCGCCTGCAGAGCCTTTTCCTCATCCCCATAATGCTCTCTGAGGCGCTCTTTTAAGCGAGGGCCAACTCCTGGAAGATCCACCAGTTTCAAGCGCTGCCATTTTAACAGGAATATAATATATCTGTTCCGCCAGGCAGAAGGCTGTCAGAATCTGGAGTGGTCGGCCCGGACGGGCCTGCACGGAGAAGATTAATATTCCAGGGGCAGAAGATCAAATATCGTGCTGCTTAATGAATTACTTGATCTGGGCGAGGAGGAGAGCATATTTTTGGCGGAAGAGTCCCTGCAGGACCTGCTCGACCTGCCTGTAACCCGACAGATAATGGAGGAAGGAGTGGATTGGGATCGCTCTATCGAGCTTGCGGATATCGGCATTGCCCTTCACCTGGCCAGTCCGGAGGATTTCTGGCTGCTTTTAACAGACCGGTATTGCAGGGAGAGGATCCTGATGGATGCTGCCGATCGGTTCGGATCGGAGGCGACAAAGAGAATCATGGTCGATGAGAGCGCCTTTCTCCGTGCCCTCGTCGAGTATTATGCCATCTTCATGAAAGACGAGCTGCTATGCGAGAGCTGCGGTACTGCATACGAGCTGCATTATGCTGAGGATAGAATAACGAGGCTGGTCGATCTATTGAAGCCCAACTTCTCCTGCTCTGATGAGCCTATTTTAGAGATCTGCTGCGGCAACGGACTGGCCACTCAGGCCCTCATTCGTCTGGGTCTAGATCCCCTGGCCATGGACTCCGATCGCTGTGAGCTCTGCATAGCCTTAAAGAAGGGGCTGATGAACCCACAGAGATCCTTCGTGCTGGATGCCAGGCTCCTTCCCCGCTATTTTTCCGGCAGGCCGTTTCATTCTGTGCTCGGCTTCATGGTGGGTCTGATCGATGACTCCAACTGGCCCCTGTGGAAGGAGATACTACTTGCCGCAGCCTCGCTCGCCGAAAAGGAGCTATTATTCACCGTCTACTCCCAAAAGGAAGCGGATCTCATCGCGAAGGAGATGGGGAGGGCTGGCTGGAGGGGTGAGGTAATCGACAACCAAGACTCCAGGGGGATATACGACCAGTGGGTCTACAAGGGAAGCCGCCAGTCACTTTAAAAGAATGATGGAAAGCTTAATTATCCATCCCATTCCTCTGAAGAAGTGGTGAGATTCTTGGCTGACTTTAAGAAGCGAAATGCGGAGAGAAAGGGCGGCAAAAAAGAAGAGATCAAAAGCAAGAAGCTCATGGAAGAGAACCTGGATGATTTAATAGGCAGAGGAGAAGTAGAGAAATAGGCTTCTGCAGCGGAGCTTTGGGCCGAAGAGACCAAATAGCTTTATTTAATCCTTGATCATCCTCCGGGAGGAAGATTTTCGTCTCCTGTGATCCTCGGTTTGCAGGTCTGAACGGTCCTCGAATAAATTTGTTGAATGCCAGAGAGATGGGATGTCTAAATTGCCATCTCATCCCTTTTAAGCAGCCGATCTGGGACAGAGCTCTTTTGGATGGCCGAATCTCGCAGAAAATAGTTTTTGCAGCTCCAATACAGTTTATAAACGAATTCAGAGCGACAGCCAGATACAGAGGCGATCTATCTGGCTGCAAATGGTATTTGGCCATTAAGGAGTGACGCTCAAGCTTCGGCTCAACTCTTTGAGCTTTTCGATGCTCTCCAGGGTCTTGGCGGACTCTTTTCGCTTCTCATCCTCGAAATGCTTTATGATATCGCCCAGGGATATGGTCAGTCGGTAGACCTTCATCGGCCTTCCTTTACCATCCTTTTTGATCTCCCTCTCCACCACCCAGTTGTTATTGCGCAGAGTGCGCATGGCAATGCTCACCTCGGGCTGGCGGAGGTTGGATCCGATCTCGATCTCTCTTGATGTGGCCTCCTCCACATTGGCCAGGTAGGTGATCATACTGGCCACATTTCTGGGAATGCCAAGCTCTCGGAGAACCTCTACGAACTCCCTATCGGCATCATCCAAAACTTTCACCGAGAATTGTCTCATAATGACCTCATTCTATTTTTGTATATAACAAATACCTTATGATATAAATAGTTTATTTCGAGGTGAGATATTCTTCTTTGACATAAGATTATACTATAGATATAAACCTCGGCTGCCATTGTTTTGCCATAGTCATATATTATATCCATCAAATCATAGATGCAACTCTATGGTAATCGCAATGCAACAGTCAAGGAAGGCGATTTATTTTAGCGCTTAAATTGTCGCAAAACTGCTGAAAGGAGATAACTATCCTTGAGATATCAATATTTATAATAATACAGTTATAACTTTAATTTCGCATCTACTGTAGCAGTTCCTAATTAACATATCAATACTCCGTCGTCCTTATCGACAACAATC
>WOYM01000084.1 GCA_011620785.1 Methanothrix sp.
GGAATTATCAGAACCGCCAGAACGAAAGGCAATGCAAACCTCTTTATCATTATTGTCTTACCCCCTGAATCATGAGATTCCATTCATACTAATGCCTAATTATATTTATACTTTTGGTCTGCATATATCTGTTCTGCATATAATATGTTCACAATGTTGGCGCTATCTATGAATATGCCTTCAAAGAGACTTGATGCCATGTCTCTGGGCACAATCGTCTTCTACCCGATGGTTCTTGGCATAGAGGGAAAAACGTCATCAAGAGCTTGTGAGGCCTTCTCGAAAAGTGAGCCTGTCTGGATGGAACGGTCGAGGGATTGCTGCTGCCGGTCTAATGAGAGGGTCTGGCGGAATTATCGTCATGGGGAGGAATCAGAATACAAATAGCAGTAGTAGGAGGAGGAGACTGCAGCCTCCGCGTCCGGGAGATGGCAGAAGAGCTTGGGAGGCTCCTGGCAGAAGAGGGGCACACCCTCATTTGCGGAGGCCTGGGAGGGGTTATGGAGGCTGCATGTAAGGGTGCAGCAGAGAGCGGGGGAACTGTAGTGGGAATTCTGCCTGGGGATAGGAGAGATGCCAATCCCTATGTGGGAATTAGCGTGGCCACAGGCATGAGCCACGCCAGGAATGCGATAATTGTGAGGAGCTCGGATGCAGTTATTGCTCTGCCCGGCGAGTATGGGACTCTATCCGAGATCGCCCTGGCCCTGAAGATGAATAAAGCCGTGATCAGCCTGGGAAGCTGGGATATTGCCGGGACGTTGAGGGCGAAGGATCCAAGAGAGGCTATTCGCCTGCTCAGCCGCCATCTGCGCCAGGGAATCGCATGAAAAGATGTTTATATGAGCAGAAGCGAAGATGGGAGATGCATAAATGAAAAATGATGTGCTTCATCCAGCATTAATATCGAATCGGCCATTAGTGGCATCAATAATATTTGTGGCAATAGCTTTATCTGCAATATTCCTGTTATCAAGCGCAGTATCTGCAGTCAATGCCGATCCCAGGGACGATGCCTACCACTATATGAAAAATGGAATCGATGACCAGCTCTACAATGAATGGTGGGACTTCAATGGGCGGGATGGGGACACTCACTTCATGCTCACCTTCCTTTTGAGCGATCCGGACAACCTGACAGCATACCGGAGGATCCAGGTTCAGGCTATTTTGCTGCAGGATGGCCAGCTTCCGATATTGGGATCTCATCAGAGCCGGGGATTTGGCGGGGATCGCAACTTTCCCATGTTCGATATTGACAAAAACAGCTTTTCTTCTGATCAGGAGGGGAGGATCCATGTTCGGGGAGAGGTCGAGGATGAAGCCACCAGCGAGCTCCTTCGGTGGGACCTGATCTACGAGGCAGCTTCTGATCCATGGTATGCCATTCCCACTCAGACAAAGGTAGGCCAATCCGGTTGGGTGAAGTGGCTGGTCTATATGCCATCAGCCAATGTGACCGGCAGCTTCACCATCGGCAACAGGACGGTGGATATTGACGGGACTGGCTATCACGACCACATCTGGGGCAGATTTCCCTTGAATGATTCCCAGTTCACCTGGGCAGAGGCTTCCAATCCCGCTGAGAACTTCAGCCTGAGCTACAGAGAGATCTGGGAGAACAGAACAGAGGATAATCCCAAGATATATCTGGGAATTCAGAAGGATGGCGAGTCAATAGAGTTCTCAGGGGGGCAGGTGAAGGCGAATTACACTGATTATTCAGAATACGCCATCGATAATGCCACTATGGTCCATCCTGCCCGATACAGCATCTCAGCAGATAATGGGGATTGGAGCCTGGAACTTGCGGTTGGGGTATTTGAGAGCATTTCGACGGTGCTCGACTATCCCAGGCCGATGCTCGACCGTCTGGACCTCCAGCAGCTCGCCCTCCTGCAGGGAACGCTGCGATCGAAATCGGGCGAAGAATACGTCTTTGAAGAGAGGGGCTTTTCTGGCTATTCAGTCAGCGGGACCTTCTGAAAGGATGAATTTAGGCCCGGGCCGCCAGTCTCCCGCTCGTGAAAAGTGAGCCCTCGATGATTGCGCCTCAGATACGCGCCGGCAAGCGCTCTGGCGCTCTGGAAGTGCAACGCTTCTGGTAATCCCGTTGGATTGGAGGGGAGTATTCAGATTGCTCGTGGTCTCAATGCGACAGGCACGGACTTAAGGAATGAACCAAGTCGCCACCTCCCTAGCCGGAGCCTGCCATATCCACATCAGGATCTTTTGTAGGAGAGCAGTACTGATATCGCTTCCATGAGGATTCGGGATGCGTACCTCTAAAAGGCCCCTTGACATATACTCGTGACCGGCACCAGGAAAAGGACCCACGAATCCCAATTTGCCCAACCGCCTGATCAGCTCTCTTCTTGGGACCGGCAAAAGCTTATTCGACAATGGATACCGGCTCCGCTGATGCATTGATCGAATGCCCACCGATGGCGGGTATTGGATGACCAAATCTCAGCTTCAAGGCAATCCAGCCCTCGATGACTTCTTGCAGCTCCCTGCGGCAGTCTTCCAGGGTTTTGCCGGTTGCCCATACGCCCTGAAGCTCGGGCACCTCGCCATAAAAGGGCTCAGGGTCATCGATGATCTCGTAGGTGGCCTGATCCATTGCTGCCTGGATGTACTCTGCGAACATCGCAATAATATCCTCGGCGATCAGATAAAGCCTTTCGCATCTTTGCACTTGCTCATTTACCTGCCGCCCAAGCGGCCCCGTGCATGTGCACGCGCGCGCTTGCGGGTGGGCGTCCCGCATCGTGCCGACAAGCGCTCGGGCGCTATGAAAGTTCAACGCTTCTGGTAATCCTGGTGGATTGGATGGGAGTATTCCGATTGCTTGCGGTCTCAATGCGACAGGCATGGACTCAATGAATGCATCAAGCCGCTACGTACTGTCGAATCTCAACTTGAGCACCTGCATTTGCCCGCTCTTCTGCATCTTTGAGTAGTTTAGCGGTGACGTCCTCATTGAGATATGCTTCACCGCAATTGGGACAGACCTGAGCAGGCACACATTTCACAACCATGGTCAGGCAGCCACGCTCCAATGTGATTGTGGTTGTTCCTGGCTTTGTAGTTGCTTTTTTACAGATTACGCATCTCATAGAATCCTCTTTTTGCCAAGATCAAGCGACTTGGATAAGGGGTATCATCTGGATATTCTTCAATCACAACTCCTGTCTCCAGATCGTATCTTACTTCGTCTGCAGTTATCTTGCGCTCGAACATTCGCTGAACTGCATGCAGACGATATGTGATAGTCTCGTTGATCATGGCAGGCCGTCAATAGACTCGTTATATCCTCCTTCCATAAAATCTTTCTTGATCTCTGAAAACCGCATTCACCACTTGCCAGGTGCTTGAGGGTATCTCTTCCAGGCATTTGTGCGGGGCAGTGTCCGCTCGCTGGATTCTAGAGATAGGAATCGCATTCCTTTCTGGCATCTTGTGGGGGAAAATTTAAGAGGATGCTGAATATAATGTAGATAGGTTCCAGGTGATCATATGGATGCTAAAGGTGCCGCGATGGCGGCCAAGAAGTATTTCCAGGATACTAAGTCGATAATAAAATTTATCTTTGAAACCATTTCTGTGAAGAAGGATGGAGATAACTGGGAAGTCATTTGTCTGGTCCAGGATCTATTCGAGGATGCAGGCAAGGAGTTCAAGGTTATCGTCGACAGCGAGGGAGCAATCCTTGATGTTGAAAGGCTCAGTCAAATTCCCTGCTAGAGTAGTTCTCGATACTGGGCCGTTTCTGTTATTTCTCGCCGGAAATCATGATCCAGAAATGATTCCTGGAATTAAGAGAATAAAATATGATGGCGGTCCCTGCAATGAGGTGCATTACGATATCTTAATGCAGTATTTGAATCACACAAAGGAGCGAATAATAACTCCAGGAATTCTCTCAGAGGCCTGGAACCTTATAGATAATGATATTAGCAATAAAAAAGATAAAAAGGAATTATTTGATTCAAATATTAGATACCTTGAACAAATTAATGAAATTTATGTAACCAAGAATGAAATAATATCAGATGAATATCTTGGCTCGAATGCCTGGAAATTCGGCTTCACGGACTCATCTATAATTTTATGTGCAAGAAATAATAGCGCCTGCGTATTAACACAGGATTACCCATTATTCAATATTTGCAGGAATCTGGGAATAGAAACAACTCATCTGAGTTCGATTCTCAGCCTGGCGGATTTGTGAAGCAAGGAGAGGCATCACACGATTGATCGCTGGTTTTCCCGGCCCTTACGCTTCTTTCTGCTGCGCCTATATCGGAACCTTCCTGGGGAATCTTTCAGGCAGGAGAAACTCACGCAATCGAATCCGTCCGCTGGGGCTTGAAAAGACCTCCTTCGCCGCCAGGGGCCGGGCTCGCAGTCGCCCAGCAAAGAATTCCTTCATCATCGGGTCGATTTCTCTTGATACTTCCAGAGTGTATTCGATCTCGCCGCAAGTATCGCGTGTATCCGCCAATTCGAATTTGACCCCTCACGCCAATCCGATTTTGATCCACTCT
>WOYM01000020.1 GCA_011620785.1 Methanothrix sp.
CTTTAAAATTGAGGTTGACTGGTTTATGCTCCTAATTGAGCCGGGAGGTTAGGCCAGGGGCAAAGGACGCCAGGATCAACATTGATGACGGCGGAAGGGGAGGATTGCCGGTGGTATTTGTCCACTCCCTTGCCGGAAATGCATCCCAATGGCGACTACTGGGTGGAGACTCTGGCCGAGGATATCGATATTGTGGCCAGGTCCCTGGATCTGAAGCGGTTCGTTCTGGTGGGGCATAGCCTTGGTGGTTCGGCTTCAATTGCCTATGCAGGAGAGAATCCTCATAGAGTCAGAGGCTTATTGCTTGTCGATCCATCTGGGGATGGTAGGGCATTGCCTGAGGAGATAATAGAGCCGTTTCTGGCCGCGCTGCAGTCCGATGATTATCTGCGCACTATCAGGGATTACTGGCAGACGTTGCTGGTTGGGTCCAGCCAGGTGGTTATAGAGAGGGTTATGAACGATCTGTATGCCACCCCGAAAGACGTGGTTGCAGGTGCCTTCAGGGATAGCCTCTTATTCGACCCTGTCTCCATGCTCCAGCGTTATTCGGGGCCAAAGCTCTCAGTTATAAGCCACCTGAATAATGCCCCCTACAGCCTTCATAATCTTGTTTCTGATAGTGGAAGGCGGGGGAAAATGGCCGGAGGATGGCAAAAGATGACCGCATACGGCATCATCGGCACTGGCCACCTGGGAAGCATGCTGGCAGAAGAATTTGTTCGCCGGGGAGCGATTAAAAGAGAGGAGCTCTGGGTGAGCAATCGCAGCCAAGAGAAGGCCCAAAAGCTGGCAGAAGAGCTGGGAGTGCGAGCTGCAGATAACCTGAAGGTGGCGGAAAGGTCGGATGTTCTATTCCTGTGCGTGCGGCCTGTGGATCTCAAAGGGGTAATAGCTGAGACTAGTGAGCTGCTCACCCCGGATAAGCTGATCGTATCGGTGGCAGTGGACTTTTCCCTCCGGCAGCTGGAGAATCTATGCCGGGCCAGGGCGGCCCGGGCTATTCCCAGCGTCGCCAGCGGTAAAGGACTGGGAGTCACCCTTCTCGTCCTGGGAAGTGATGCCTCAGAGGATGATAGATCTCTGCTCTTTCGGCTCTTCGGGTCCATTGGCTGGCCGGTGGAGGTGGCAGAGGAGCAGCTGGAGGTGCTATCCGATCTCACCAGCAGCGGGCCCGCGTATATCTCTGCCATCCTCAGGGAGTTCGCCCTCCAAGCCTCTATGCGGGGAGCAAAGGTGAATAGAGATCTGGCCGAGCAGTTGATCAAAAAGACCCTAATCGGGACAGCCAGCCTTTTGGAGGACAATAGCTTTGATGATCTGATTGCGATGGTGGCGACCCGGGGAGGGATCACTGAGGAGGGCGCAAAGGTGATCGAGGCACTGTCGCCGGAGATGTTCCGCCAGCTCTTTTCGGCGACGTCCGCCAAGCATCGGCTGGTGAAAGATAAGATAGGTGATCCGGAAGAATAGCTGATGCACTTGGTTGCGCTGATTGCATTGCTCTATGCTATTCCTCATTTATTCCTCGCGGCGGAATGTCTCGCTCGCGTGAGACTGAAGTTTATATTTTGCTTAACTGACATTGATTTTATTGATGAAGTAGCCAATATTTGCCATTCACTCAGTTGGGCACCGGATGTCCCTGACCCACAAAGCCGAAAAGTTTAAATAGCAATTTCTACACTAACTAGAAGTTAGTAATATCAGGTATCAAGGATGATGATTAGAGAAATGGCGTGGCCCAGGGAATGCAGGCCTCAAAGGATGAGCTGATGACGAATCGCCCTCTGGGGAGATCAACCTTTTGCAGAGGAATGAACGCCCCACATTATCAGAATAGCAGTAAAGATAAAAATCATTAAGGTTATGATAAAGCGAGCGAAGACAAAAGAAAAAATGGAGGATTCTGATGGCAGGAGATATTACGCTTAAAGTAATTGAAGCCCGCCCCACTGATGTGGGAAGGGGCATCGCCCGGGTTGACCCGCAGGTATTGAACGATATGGGCTGGCAGGCAGGCGATGTGGTCAGCATTCAGGGAAAGAAGAAGACTGCGGCTTTGGTCTGGCCTGGATACCCTGAGGACACTGGACATGGCGTCGTGCGCCTGGATGGAAACACCCGCCGAAATGCTGGAGTTAGCATCGATGACAGAGTTCCCCTGAAGATCGCTCAGGCCACTCCCGCAGAGGTTGTGCTTTTCGCTCCCACTGTTCCCCTTCGGATCACCGGCGGGGAGGAGTATCTTAAGAGGTACATGGAAGGGCGGGTTATCACCCGCGGGGACATAATCGAGATCTCGGTGATGGGCAGAAAGATCGAGCTCATGGCCACCCGCGTTACTCCCCCTAAGGAAGGAACGGTGATTGGCGAGCGGACGAGGATCGATATCACCGATAAGCCAGCCAAGGAGGAGAAGGTGGGACCGCGGATCACCTATGAGGACATCGGCGGCCTCTCTGCAGAGATCAAAAAAGTCAGGGAGATGATTGAGCTTCCCATGAAGCACCCTGAGCTGTTCGAGCGGCTGGGGGTTGAGGCTCCCAAAGGCGTTCTGCTCTACGGTCCGCCTGGCACGGGCAAGACTCTGCTGGCAAAAGCACTGGCCTCGGAGACCAATGCTCACTTCGAGACGCTGAGCGGCCCGGAGATCATGTCCAAGTACTATGGCGAGTCGGAGGAGAAGCTCCGCCAGCTGTTCAAGACTGCAGAGGAGCAGGCACCTTCGATCATCCTCATCGATGAGATCGACTCCATCGCCCCCAAGAGAGAAGAGGTAACGGGTGAGGTGGAGCGCCGGGTGGTAGCTCAGCTTCTGGCTCTGATGGACGGCATGGAGACGCGCGGAAAAGTGGTGGTCATCGCTGCTACCAACCGTCCGGACTCCATCGATCCAGCCCTGCGCAGGCCAGGCAGGTTCGACCGGGAGATTGAGATCGGGGTTCCCAACAGGCAGTCGCGCCTGGAGGTACTGCAGATCCACACCAGAGGAATGCCCCTTGCAAAGGACGTGAACCAGGAGAAGTTCGCTGATGTGACCCACGGCTTCGTGGGAGCAGATCTCGCTGCTCTGGCCAGGGAGGCGGCCATGCGCGCCATCCGCCGGGTGCTGCCGGAGATCGACCTGGAGGTTGCGTCCATACCGGTGGAGACACTCAATAAGATCGAGGTCAACAACGAGGACTTCCTGGCAGCTCTGCGGGAGATGGAGCCTTCGGCCATGCGTGAGGTGATGGTCGAGTCCCCCAATGTGCACTGGGATGAGATCGGCGGGCTGGCGGATGTCAAGCAGCAGCTGATAGAATCCGTGGAGTGGCCGCTGACCTATGCCAGGCTCTTCGAGCATATGGACGCCAAGCCGCCCAGAGGAATCCTGCTCTACGGCCCGCCGGGCACGGGCAAGACCATGCTCGCCAAAGCGGTAGCCACGGAGAGCCAGGCCAACTTCATCAGCATCAAAGGCCCGGAGTTCCTGAGCAAGTGGGTGGGCGAGTCTGAGAAAGCAGTGAGAGAGACATTCCGCAAGGCCAGGCAGGCTGCTCCGTCAGTGGTCTTCCTGGATGAGATCGACTCCATCGCCCCCTCCCGAGGAGGGATGAGCAGCGACTCGCATGTCACCGAGAGAGTGATCTCTCAGATCCTGACCGAGCTGGATGGCCTGGAGGCACTGAACGACGTGATGGTGATCGCGGCCACCAACCGGCCGGATATCATCGATGCCGCTCTGCTCCGTCCCGGAAGGTTCGACCGGCTGATCGAGATCAGCCTACCTGATGAGGAGGCCAGAAAGGAGATCCTGAAGATCCACACCTCGAAAAAGCCCCTGGCGGATGACATCGACCTGGATGATATTGCCAAGAGGACGGACAAGTTCTCAGGCGCAGATCTTGGTGCAGTGGTCAATGAGGCGGTTATGCTCGCCATCCGGGAGTATGTCCTGAGCGGCCAGTGTAAGGCGGACGAGGAGATCTGCGAGTACAAGGTTTCCAAGAAGCATTTCGAAGAGGCCTTAAAGAAGGTCAAGCCGACGGCGATGGAGCTGGACCTGTACAAGAGATTTTCATCCGGCAAAGCGGCTTGAATAGCGGGAATGAGAGAGTGAGAATGAGGCCGGAGAGAGGTCCGGCCTCGTATTTTTTTTATTTTCTTTTCTTGTTTTGCTTCAATATCCGATCATTGGATCATCACATTTCCAAGAGTGAGCACAAACAGGGGGTAGTGTACCGCGCCTCTGTAGTGAACCGCTATGCTCTGACCTAACCACAGATAGGCAGAGGCGCAAAGGCAATAATTTCAGCCGGAACTCACCCACACAATTCAGCGAAGAGTCTACCCTAACACTTTTATAACTTTTGCTTCAATAATATACTCTTTCTTTCGAATGCCATATCGTCAACTTGAAGGATTCATTGGACGACTTTCGACCTATGAACCAGGATTGGTGGCGGCAGATTATACCACCCTCCATAAACGAATCTCTAGTACAGCCGGGCTGAGATGAACCTAACGATATATAACCATTGACAGATACTC
>WOYM01000056.1 GCA_011620785.1 Methanothrix sp.
GATTGGCAGATTTGCTCGCAAAAGCCGAGTAATTGATATCCTATTGAGCATGTACGGATATTCTAGTACTTGCTGAGGAGATCTGGAAATGGCCGAAGGCTTTCGCTTCTATACACAGCATAATCTGGTGGAGCTGCTGGGGTTAAGGGCAAAGAATCCCGTCGAGCTGCTGGAGAATATAAAGAAAGTGCCTGCCGGCTCCATATACTACCACACCCATAGATTCATACAGCAGCATCAGTACCTCTCGCCCGAACCGCCCAGCGATTTCGCCGTCTGGCTAAAGGACACCATTCACCTTGAACGCCTGGGTGAGGCCTTTTTAGAGGTGGATACCGTGAGCTTCCTCGACCTTGAGGATCTTAGGAGGGAGCTGGTGAGAATACTGGATGGCTACATCTCAAGAGGAGAATATTTGACAGACTGTCCAATAGGTCAAGAGTTCGATTTTATGAGCTGCCAGATCTTCGTCCTGCCCACGACCCATGTCGCCAACGATCTCGCGGGGTTTGTAGAAATCCTTAGTAGGATAAGCATTTACTCCCTGTATTTCCACATGTTCGAGGCGCCCATGAGATTAAAACTGCCTGAAAACGACTTTTCAGCCTGGTTTAAGAGCATCGGCCAAGAGGCTCTTGCTGAAGAGATCTCAAGGCTGGACCCCTATAGCTCAACCCTGGAGGGACTGAGGTTGAAAATCATTCACCTGGTGAAGAAATATGTCGAATCTCGATGACTATGCTTCCATTGTGGGGAGGGATGTAATAGACGAGCTGCATCTGCTTGCAGAGAGGTTAAAGGGAAGATCGATTACCAACATTAATTCCACTT
The DNA here is from genome assembly GCA_011620785.1 of Methanothrix sp. Taxonomy (GTDB): domain Archaea; phylum Halobacteriota; class Methanosarcinia; order Methanotrichales; family Methanotrichaceae; genus Methanothrix. The sequence goes on from WOYM01000056.1 coordinate 832, forward strand.
CTGTCGGCGGAGGTGTAGCCGAGATCCTTACCAGGATGATTCCTCTTCTCAGAGATCTGGGCGTAGATGTCGGCTGGGATGTCATCAAGGGAAATAAGAGGTTCTTCCGGATTAGCAAAGACCTTCACAACACTATGCACGGGGTAAATCTCGATATCGCTGAGAAGGAATGGGATTATTTCCTAGAGGTCAACCGTCAGAATGCTGAGGAGATGGATCTCACCTCGGATATAATAATGATCCATGATCCTCAGCCTATAGCTCTCGTGGAGAAGAAGAAAGATAAAGGTAATAAGTGGATCTGGAGGTGTCATATCGACATCACTGAGCCGCAGATGAACGCCATGGACCGTTTGAGACCCTATATAGAAAAATACGATTCTTCGGTTTTCTCTTCGCCTCGGTTTGCCCGATCCGATATAAACATCAAAAAGGTACTGATACCACCCTCCATAGATCCCTTGAGCGATAAGAACAAAGAACTTCCTGAGTCAACGATTAGTTCCGTAGTTGAAGATTTTAACATCGACATGGCCCGACCCATAGTGACCCAAATATCTCGCTTCGATAAGCTCAAAGACCCTGCGGGAGTCATGGAGGTTTATAAAAGGGTCAAGAAGCACGTCGATTGTCAGCTTGTCCTCGCCGGAGGTGGTGCAACAGACGATCCGGAGGGGCTTCAGGTCTTAAAAATGGTAAAATCCGCGGCAGAGAAGGACCCGGATATACACGTGATATTTCTTCCGCCTTCAAGCGACGTAGAGATCAATGCCCTTCAAAGGGCTTCCACGGTCATACTTCAAAAATCCGTTAGGGAAGGGTTCGGCCTGACGGTTACGGAGGCTCTTTGGAAGGCAAAGCCGGTGATAGCGTCTGCAGTCGGCGGCATCCCTCTGCAGATAACCCACAAATCCTCCGGAATCCTCACGTATTCCCTCGAAGGCACAAGTTATTATTTAAAGGAGCTTCTCAACGATCCAGAATACGCCAAAACCCTTGGATTGAACGGCAGAGAGCACGTCAGGAACAACTTCCTCATAACCAGGCACATAGGAGATTATCTTCTACTGTTCCTTTCGTTATACCACGAGGAGGATGTCGTCCGGTTGTGAGGCCATTGGATAGCAAAGTGAGATATAAATGCATAGGAACGAAGGAGAACCGCATCCTATGCTCTATTTCTCTATATTTAATTACGTGGCCTTCAGACATAGAATCTATGCCCACAAAAGTTAAGGTGACGAAGGCATCGCTGTAACTACTGGGTCCCTGATAGTAGCGGAACTCTCCATAGCCAGCTTTTCCATCAGCTCCAAAACGTCGCTCTGATCTTCCAATCTGAATCTGGCAAATGATTCAGAATTTCCAACTTTCAGGGAGTAGGCGGTCTCAGGTAGAACCCTGAACATGTCCTCATCGGTGGAATCGTCTCCTACGGCCAGGATGAAGTCAAATCCACCTGCCGATGTCCAGGATAGGAGGGCCATTCCTTTATTTATTCCAGCACTTTTGACCTCAACTATCTTATTGCCCCGGAGCACCTGGACATCTATGTTTGCGGTAAAGTTTACCAGATCGTCTACGATCTCTCTGGCCTTGACCGAAGCCACCTCCGGGTCAGCGGCCCTGTAGTGCCAGACCAAGGAGTACTCTTTCTCCTCGACGAAAACACCGGGAAGCCTTTCTGCATACCTCTTCATAATCGGCATCACCATGGGCTTCCAGCTGGCGGAAAGGGGCTTGGACAGGTACCAGGTGTCCTTCTTTCTCTTGATCCAGGCTCCGTGCTCCGCTATCAGGTTTATATTCAGCTTCCCAAACCACTTTTGCAGCACGACCTTATCCCTGCCGGAGATCAGCACTACCTCGTTCCTCGGGTCCAAAGATAGGGCTTTTAGAGTATCCAAAAGCTCTTTTCCGGGGCTCACTGATTTGGGGTCGTTGCTAAAAGGCACCAGGGTGCCGTCGTAGTCCAGAAGCAACAGCCTCTTCTTCGCCTGACTGTAGTCCTCCCTAAGTTCTTCGCAGGCCGATGGGTCCAGGGTCATGGTGCTCAAACGCTCTTGCTCTTTCTTCATTTCAAGAGTCGCATCTATGAAATCTTCAGCCCACCGTACCACATCATAGCTCTTGGTTCTGGCTCTCAGGATTTCATTGCGCCTTATCTGCTCCTCTTCAGGCATATCCAAAGCTTCTTCGAGTGCATCAGCAATCTCCTCTACATTGCTTGGATTTATGATCACAGCCTCACCCATGGCCTTGGAGGCTCCTGCCATCTCGCTAAGGATTAATACACCCCGTCCATCTGTCTTGGTAGCGATGTACTCTTTGGCTATGAGGTTCATTCCGTCTCTCAGGGGCGTAACGAGGGCTATGTCGCTGGTCCTATAGAGGGCAATCAGCTGCTCAAAAGGTATGTACCTGTAGATATACAGGATGGGCGTCCAGTTGACGCTTCCGAACTCACCGTTTATCTTGCCGACCAGCTCATCTATCTGCCTCTTTATATGTTGGTAGTGCTCCGCCTTTGTCCTGGAAGGGACTACCACAGCGATGAGGGTAACCTTTCCATGCCAGTTTGGCGACCTCTTCAGGAAGGCTTCATATCCTCGCAATCGATTTACGATGCCTTTGGTGTAATCCAGACGGTCTATGGAAAGAACGATCTTGCAGCCTTGGAGGGGCCTCCTGATCTCCTCAATCTTACCGACCACCTTGGGGCTGTCTGCGGCTGAGTTAAACTTATCAAAGTTTATACCCATTGGAAAGGTATCGGCTCTCGCCAGGCGATCATCCACCTCGATCCTATTCATGTTGTGCTCATGTCCCGTTATGCGACGCACGCACTTGGCAAAGTGCTGGGTATAATCGTGGGTATGGAACCCGATCAGGTCGGCGCCGAGCATTCCCTCCAGGATCGCCTTGCGCCACCTGCTGGGAAGCAATCTGAAGACTTCGTAGGAAGGAAATGGTATGTGGAGAAAGAACCCGATGGTCATCTCCGGGACCTTATCTCTGAGCATCTTTGGAAGCAGCATCAGATGGTAGTCATGAATCCACACTACATCCTCTGGCTGCAAAATTTTCAATATCTCTTTACAGAATTCCTCGTTAACCTGCTTATAGCTTTTCCAGTAGTCTTCGTCATACACCGCGTACGATGGGAAGTAGTGAAATAGAGGCCATATGGTCTTATTGCAGAAGCCGTGATAAAACTTTTCCATAGTCGTTTCGGATAGAAAGACCGGGTAAGCCTTGAATTCCGAGACAAGCGCGGATTTCAACTGCGTTCTCATCTTGCTGTTCACCGTTGCACCGGGCCAGCCTACCCATACGTAGTCGAATTTAGAATCCGCTTTAACCGAATCAAGATAAGTCCTCAGTCCAGAGGCTAGGCCGCCTACGCTCTCCTGAAACTTCATGGTGCGCTCGTCCAGCACAGTTATGGGCAGACGGTTAGAGACTATTAATAACCTCGTTGGGACACCTTCACCGGATGACAAATACAGAAGTGATAATATATGACTCTTCGCGGTTTCGGGTAGTCACCCCTTTATGCGTTGATACTCTCAGGAACCACTAGCAACATCATCAT
>WOYM01000005.1:0-3118 GCA_011620785.1 Methanothrix sp.
CAGCAAAAGTATTCGTGGAGTGTACCCAATTCCTCCCACCCCCTGAAGGGAGTGGATCTCCTTGGTGCTTTCCTATGAAAGCATCTGATAACACTAACGCAGTACTCCGTCCGATCTCATGAGATCCAGGCACTTCAGGACCGAGTATGCCGAGCGGTTGACCCCTGCGCTCCTCTTCGCGGTGTCAGTTCCCACACAGTAGAGGTTCTTCACCGGAGTTCTCACATCTCCGAATCCCTGGTTCAATCCCCAGGATGCTTTCTCCGGTACCAGTTCCTGGTAGTGAATCATATCGATATGATCCTCGATATCCGGGACCTTCCCGACGATTGACTGGAAGGCTTTTTTCTTTATCTTCGCCATATCGTACTTGCCATCCAGGGTAAATGCAAAGCCTACGAGATGATTGCCTCTTGGCGCCAATGTGGGATCATAGTTGGTGGTGGGAACCACCCAGGCATATGGATCCGAATCGACCCACATCTCCGAGCCGTAATTGAGGAACAGCCTCTTGGTCAGGCCCAGCCATATGGTCAGGGACTTGACCTTCTTGATCGAGGAGAGGTTCTCGGTGTATTCCGCAGGCAGGCCGTCGATTAGATCCGGCAGCCTGGAAGAGAATCCCGAGTATACGACCGTATCGCATTCATAGCTATCCAGATTGGTGATAACCTGATCGGCCTGGATCAACTGATCCGCTCGCTTAATGCCCTCGATTTTGACGACCCTCTCTTTTGTATTGATCTTGACCCTGCCCTCGGGAAATGAGGAGGTGACGGAGTTGATTATGGATTGGAGTCCGCCTTTCGGGTATCCCTGGTCCTTGGCTCCATCGGTTATGAACAGGTCGTACAGCTTTCCCACATAGGGCACGGAATGGGTATTGTGGATCTTGTTGTCTATGAACCGGGATATGGGAGCGTTATCCGCTGATGTGCCCACCATGAAGTAGCACAGCCAGTCCAAAAATCTCCTGGTGGTGCTGGATAGTGCATTGGGAAGGACCGCGGATAGGGGTATATTGGAGAAGTCCTTGCCCGAGTTCAGGAGATAAAGGGTATTGAATAGCGCCCTCATCAATAGCAGCCTGTCCGTCATGGGAATCAGGCTGAACGTGAGCCAGGCGTTGATGCTCCAGGGGAAAGGCTTGACCTCGTCCCCGATTCGCACATAGTACTTTCCAAAGGGAACAAACTGAGGAACGACGCGGAAGTACCTGTCCATCAGCACCTTGAGTGGACCGCTCTTTAACCTGGTTATGGCATGAGGGCCGGTGTCCAGGCGATAGCCATCCACCTCATAAGACCTGCAGACTCCGCCGATACAGTCCTCTTTCTCCAAAATCAGCACTTTCTTTCCTTCCCGGGAAAGGGCAAGTGCAGTCAATAAGCCGCTGATCCCTGAACCAATAACCACAACATCATTCTTTTTCATAGATCATTATCCAATTTTTGATATCGCTTCCCATCTTATTGTATCAGGATGCTTAAGCCTTTTGGCCCGCAGGCCTCCAGAGGGATGGATATCGCAGTGCTGCTGATAAAAGAGCATTTATATCCAATAAGGTGATCTCTGTGGGATGACATGATCACCAGGGAAGATGTGGAGCACATCAGCTGGCTTGCCAGCATCAAGATCGAAGAAGAGGAGAAGGACGAGTTGGTGGAGCAGTTCAACTCCATTCTGGAGTACTTCCATCAGCTGGATCTGGTGGATACAGAGGGAGTGGAGCCCACCTACCGGGTGGTTGACCTTGCCAATATCTTCAGAGAGGATATGGCCAGAGGCTCTCTCACTCAGGATGAGGCGCTTTTTAATGCGCCCCGATGCGAAAATGGCTACTTCAAGAGCCCAAGGATAGTGTGATTATGCTGTCCGAACTGAAGGCAACCCTCCTGGCCGGATCGGCAGAGGAGTATCTCTCCCGGCTCTATGAGAGGATCGAGAGGGGCAAGCTCAATGCCTTTACCACCCTGGCCAAGGAAACGGCTTTGAGAGAGGCAAAAAGCTTTGATCAAAATCCGGGGAAGGGGCTCCTGGCCGGAGTTCCCATCGCCATCAAGGAGTGCATATCGACCAAGGGAATTGAGAGCAACTGCAGCTCCAGGATTCTGCAGGGATACATCCCGCCATATGATGCCCATGTGATCGAGCGTTTGCGGGCAGAGGGGGCCATAATCATGGGCAAGACCAATATGGACGAGTTCGCCATGGGGACCTCCACTGAGACCAGCGCCTTCGGCCCGACCAGAAACCCCTGGGATATCGATTGCGTTCCGGGCGGCTCCAGCGGGGGAAGCGCTGCTTGTGTTGCTGGTGGCGAGGCTCCCTGTTCACTGGGCTCGGATACGGGCGGATCGGTGCGCTGTCCGGCATCGTTCTGCGGCATCGTCGGCCTGAAGCCCACCTACGGCCTGGTATCGCGCTATGGACTGATCGCTTATGCCAACTCCTTGGAGCAGATCGGGCCCCTGACCCGCACCGTAAAGGATACTGCACTCCTCTTAGAGGTCATCGCCGGGCATGACTGGCGGGACTCGACCTCTGCGGAGAAGAGCAGCTATCTGCCCGACCTGGACCGGGGGATCCATGGCATGAAGATAGGTATACCCAAGGAGTACTTCGGGGAAGGGGTGAATGAAAAAGTAGAGAAGTCAGTCTGGGATGCGATATCCGTCCTGGAGGGCCTGGGAGCGAGCTGGCGGGAGGTGAGCCTCCCCCATACCCAGTTTGCTCTGGCCGCCTATTATGTGATCGCCATGAGCGAGGCCTCGTCCAATCTGGCCCGCTTTGATGGCCTGCGTTACGGTCTGCGCCAGGCTGGGGAGGACCGGGACTGGCATACCACCTTCTCCGAGATTCGCAGCAAGGGCTTCGGTCCTGAGGTGAAAAGGCGAATACTACTGGGGACCTATGCTCTGTCCGCAGGATACTATGGCCGCTACTATCTCAAGGCCCTGAAGGTGAGGACCCTGATCAAAGAGGATTTCTTGGCAGCCTTCAAACAGGTCGATCTCCTCGCCAGCCCGACCATGCCCATTCCCGCTTTCAGGATCGGCGAGCGGATAAACGATCCTCTCTCTCTTTACAAAGCTGACATATTCACCGTGCCCATCAA
>WOYM01000005.1:3218-4407 GCA_011620785.1 Methanothrix sp.
TGCCGGTGATCAACCGCAAAGCAGTGGAGAGCGGCATAAAAGTGGGATTGGCTTTAAACTGCAAGATCGAGGAGGATACCCTCTTTTACCGCAAGAACTACTACTACCCGGATCTGCCCAAGGGCTTTCAGATCAGCCAGTACGACTATCCTCTGGCGACAGGCGGCCATATCATGATCCTGGGCGACGACGACCAGGAGAGGAATATCCGCATCAACCGGGCTCATATGGAGGAGGACCCGGGAAGGTTGGTGCATGCCGGGACCATTGATAAGGCGAAGTACACCATGGTGGACTACAACCGCTGCGGCATGCCCTTGCTGGAGGTGGTGACTGAACCCGATCTGCATTCACCCAAGGAGGCGCGGGCGTTTCTCGATAAGCTGAAGAGCATTCTCGAGTACCTGGATGTATTCGACGGCTCTCTGGAGGGTGCGATGAGGGTGGATGCCAACATCTCTTTGAAGGGCGGGGACCGCTCCGAGGTCAAGAACATCTCAGGATTTAAGGGAGTGGAGAAGGCCCTCTCCTATGAGATCACCCGCCAGAGGAACCTGGCCCGGCGGAACATCAAGGTGGTGCAGGAGACCAGGCACTTCGATGAGCTGCGCAACATCACCGTCTCCATCCGCAGCAAGGTGGGGGCCCACGACTACCGCTACTTCCCCGAGTGCGATCTGGTGACACTGCGCATCGCCTCCTGGGTTCCTGCCATAAGGGAGGCTCTGCCTGAGCTGCCGGACTCGAAGAGGGAGAGGTTCGTCCGGCAGTACGGTCTCGCCGACGACCACGCCAAGTCCCTGACCACGGAGATCAGGTTGGCCAACTTCTATGAGTTCGTGGCTGCACGGGTCTCGCCCAGGTTGGCCGCGGTCTGGATAGCTGATGTCCTCAAGGGGGAGCTGAACTACCGCGATCTGGGGATAGAGAGCTTCAGCCCGGAGCACATGGTGCAGATTGTGCAGCTGCTGGGGGGGAATATGATTACCGAGCACGGGGCAGTGGAGATCATCCGCGATCTATTGGACAAGAAGGGCAGCTCGCCCCAGGAGATCATCAATTCCCGCGGCCTGGGAAGAGCGGAGGATGATGTGGTGGCACGAGCGGTTGCGGAGGCGGTAGCGGAATGCAGCGCGGCCGTTGCGGACTACAAAGCGGGAAGCGAGAGGGCCCTGAACTATATCGTGGG
>WOYM01000068.1 GCA_011620785.1 Methanothrix sp.
CAGATCTGCCCCCGCCGCTGCCAGGCAAACCGCCTGGAAGATGAGAGGGGCTACTGCCGCACTGGGCGATGGGCCCGGGTGGCCAGCTATGCCCCCCACTTTGGGGAGGAGCCGCCCCTGGTGGGCCGCTCGGGATCGGGCACCATCTTTTTCTCCGGCTGCAACCTCTCTTGCGTCTTCTGCCAGAACTGGGACATCAGCCAGGAGGACCAAGGCCGGGAGGTGAAGGCAGAGGAGCTGGCAAGAATGATGCTCGTCCTGCAGGATGGCGGCTGCCATAACATCAATTTCGTCACTCCCACCCACATCGTCCCCCAGATCCTGGAGGCTCTGGTCCTGGCCCGAGAGGAGGGCCTATCCATCCCTCTGGTCTACAACAGCGGCGGCTACGACTCCGTGGAGGCCCTGCTTCTATTGGATGGCATCATCGATATCTACATGCCCGATGCCAAATACGGCTCGGACGGCCCGGCCCAAAAGTACTCTGCAGCGCCCGGCTACACCGCCGTCAATAAAGCGGCAATCAAAGAGATGCACCGCCAGGTGGGCGACCTGCAGATGGACGAGGAGGGCATCGCCATGCAGGGACTTTTAGTCCGCCACCTGGTCCTGCCCGCGGGCGCAGCCGGGACGGAGGAGGTGGTGCGCTTCATCTCCCAGGAGATATCCGTGCACACCTATCTGAATGTCATGGCCCAGTACCGGCCGGAGTACCAGGCCTGCCGCTACCCCGAGCTTTCCCGCGCCATAACCGCCCGCGAGTACGCCCAGGCTCTCGGCCTTGCCCAGAGGGCAGGCCTGGTCCGCGGACTGGCAATGCTTTAAAGCCTGCGGCTCCCACTAATATATGATGATTCCTTTTGAGTATCTGGAGCATACCGCAGATGTCAAGTTCCGCGCCTATGGCACTACTCCGGAGGAGATGCTCTCCAATGCCGCAGCAGCCCTATTTGGCGCCATGATCTCCCCCGGCCAGGTGAAGGTTGAGGAATTGTGGCAAGTGGAGCTTGAGGCAGAGGATCTGGAGGACCTGGCCTACCAGTGGCTCTCTGAGATCGTCTTTCTCTTCGAGACCGAGTCTGCGGTCTTCTCCCGCTTCCAGGTGGCGCTGGGAGAGATCGAAGACGGCAAGGGATGGAAGCTCCGGGCGGAAATCGGTGGGGAGAGGATGGACCCGGAGAGGCACTCGTTCCTCGCCGAGGTGAAAGCGGTCACCAGGCATAAGTTCGCCATCAAGAAGAACGAGCGGTGGTGCATTCAGGTGGTGCTTGATGTCTGAAGATTCTATGTCTGATGATTGTGGACGTGTGAGATGTCAGCTTCTCCGGCCTGAAGACCGAAGCTTGCCTCCTGGTTATATCGAGGCTTCGGGGCATACTGACTGATGCCCACTGCATCGCAATGCAGTAAATTAGGAGTGCCTTGGAAACAGTTTCTCCAAGGAGGAGATACAGCTATGAGAATAAATAATTTGCGAGTTAGTGGAGGTGAAGTGCGCAATTCCTCTCCGGCCTAAAGACCGGAGTTCCCTCGCGCCATAGATATGGAAATTGAGAAGATCGATGATAACATCTACGAGGTGCCCATCGGCTACCGGCCGGGAATGCGGGTGCCGGGCAGGATATTCGTCTCAGCCGCCTTGCGGGAGATGGTTGAGCTGGGGACGGTCGACCAGGTGGCCAATGTTGCCACCCTTCCCGGAATCGTCGGACACTCCATGGCCATGCCCGATGCCCACCTGGGCTACGGCTTTCCCATCGGCGGAGTGGCCGCCTTCCGGGAGCAGGGTGGGATCATCAGTCCCGGCGGGGTGGGCTTTGACATCAACTGCGGGGTTCGCCTACTCCGCTCGGACCTGCAGGCCAGGGACGTGCAGCCGCTCATCAACACCCTCCTCGATGCCCTCTTTCAGGCGGTGCCCTCTGGCCTGGGGTCTACAGGCAGGCTGCATGCCACCGACCAGCAACTGACCGAATCCTTTCTCCGTGGAGCGGAATGGGCGGTCGAGGAGGGCTATGGAGTGGAAGCGGACCTGGATTTCTGCGAGGAGAATGGCTCCATGCCTGGAGCGGACCCCTCCCAGGTGGGGGTCAAAGCGAGGAAACGGGGCCGCCCCCAGCTGGGAACCCTGGGCAGCGGCAACCATTTCCTGGAGATTCAGAGGGTCGAGGAGATCTATGACCAGGAGATTGCAAAAAGGTTCGGCCTTTTCAAAGGCCAGATCACAGTGATGATCCACTGCGGCTCCCGGGGGGCGGGCCACCAGATCTGCACCGATCACCTGGACGTCCTCTCCAAAGCGGTGAGAAAGTACAATATCGACATCCCTGACAAGCAGCTGGCCTGTGCCCCTCTGGGCACTCCCGAGGCAGATCACTACTTCGGGGCTATGGTCTGCGCCGCCAACTATGCCTGGGCCAACCGGCATATCATCGCCCACTGGACGAGAGAGGTCTTCGACCGCTACTTCCCCGGCGCCCAGCTGCAGCTGCTCTACGATGTAGCCCATAACGTGGCCAAGATCGAGGAGCATCGGGTGGAGGGCAAGAAGGAGAGGCTCTATGTCCACCGCAAGGGGGCCACCCGGGCTTTCGGTCCCTCAAGAATGGAGATTCCCGCTGCTTATGAGGGCCTGGGCCAGCCGGTGCTGATACCGGGGAGCATGGGCACGGCCTCATACGTTCTCTGCGGCCAGGACAAGGCCCTTGATCTGACCTTCGGCTCTGCCTGCCACGGCTCAGGCCGGGTGATGAGCCGAAGCCAGGCCCTGAGGCAGTTCACAGGCAAAGAGGTGAAGGCCGCCCTCAACCGGGACGGAATCGCCGTCCGCTCCACCTCCCCTGGAATGCTGGCCGAGGAAGCTCCCCAGGTCTACAAGCCCTCCTGCGATGTGGTAGATGTGGTGCACAACCTGGGCATAGCCACCAGGGTGGCCAGGCTGATGCCCTTGGGGGTCTCAAAGGGATAGCTCCCATGAATCTGAGGGTGGTTTTGGTCGAGCCCCTCTACGAGGGCAATGTTGGCTCTGTGGCCCGGGCGATGAAGAACTTCGGCTTTCATGACCTGGCCCTGGTCAACCCCTGCAAGATCGAGGACTATGGCTGTGCCATGGCCTCCCATGCCCGGGACATCCTGCAGATGTCCAGCAACTTCTCAACTCTGACCGAGGCCCTGGAGGGAGCGAACCTGGTGGTAGGCACCACTGGCAAGAGGCTGGAGCATGAGCAGCACCACCTGCGGCTGCACTTAAGGGTGCCCTGCCTGACCCCGGCCGGTCTGGCGGAAAAGCTCAGGGATAAGGAGGGAACAGTCGCCCTGCTCTTGGGGAGGGAGGACTGCGGCCTGAACAGCGATGAGATCTCCCTGTGCGATATGATCGTCTCCATTCCCACCTCAGATGAGTACCCGGTGATGAACCTCTCCCACTCTGCAGCGGTGCTTTTCTATGAGCTCTCCCGCAACGGAAGCAATAGCTCGGGCAATGTCCAGATGGCTGGAAAAGAGACCCTGAACCTATTGCGGAAGAGGGCGGGAGATCTCCTTACGGATATTGCATATCCCGAGCATAAGGAGGACTATACCCTGCTGATGCTGCGGCGCATCTTCGGCCGGGCAGAGCTGACGGAAAGAGAGGCTCGAGCGCTTCTGGGGATTATAAAGAGGATCCGCTGGAGGATAGGCCATGGCCAGAAGGGCTCAGATCGAGATTGAAAAAAATAATTCTGGCCGGCTGAAAAAAGGTGGCCAGAAAAAAAAAGTTGATCTCTCCGTTTTTATTCCAACGCCGCCACCTTATTGTTGCTTGCCATAATCAGGCGCCGGGCGGCATACAGAAGGGCAGCGAAGCCCAGGCTCATGGATACAATGGACACCAGGCCGCCCAGGTAGGGGATAAGGAAGAGGAGATTGAGAATGACAAATCCAATGGTGAAGCATACCAGATCCCCCTGTTTTAGCTTGCCCTGCAGGCAGATCCACCGGCCCAGGCTATAGGCCACAAATGTCCCGCTGAGCATCAGGGCGACGATCACGAGGAACGTAGATACCACTGCTATCGGCAGGCCCACCACGGTGATGGCCACCAGCAAGAGAGCTATGAATGAGGCGATGATGATGATGAATCCCAGGACAGTCCGAAGCAGGGTGGAGGTGCGAATCTCCTCGTCCACCGTCCGGAAGATGACGGGAATATGCTTTACCAGGATCAGTCCCAGGATGAAGTAGCCGATGATGCTTATCAGGCTGAAGAGATCAAAGCCGCCCCATTTATCCTCTCTTGGCGGAGCCTTATCCTCTGTCCTCTCCGTCTGATAGAAGTCGACCTTGCCTGCCGAGCCGGTGTTGTTGAAGCTGCTGGCATAAACGGTCATTGTGCCATTGATCCGGCCGGAGTTCACCGCATTGCCGGCGCCGATCAGGGCATCTCTTCCCACTGTCTTGCCCGGAAGTATGCTCACCTGGCCTCCTGCTGCCACCAGATTGGTGCCGACATCTCCTCTCAAATCGATGGTCCCACCGGCAGCCACCACTTTTCCGCCCACATCGGAGTTCACATAGACCTGGCCGCCGGCAGCAATGACGTCTCCCTTTACTGGCGCGTTGACGTTCACTGTGCCTCCGGCGACTACAGCCGAGTCAACTGGAGCGTTGATATTCACTATGTTTCCTGCGGCAAAGATATCATCCTCTACGGGATCGACTATGGATATCGTATCGCCAGAAAAGGTCCTCAGTGCCTCTCCGCTGGTGGAGAGGAATAAAAGGGCCATCAGAACTATTATTGCACTGGAATGATTCATCACATCACCAGAACTATGTAAATGCAATTTATAAGATAAATAACCCGCTTAAGACATCGTCATCTTTGGACAACTAAATAAAAGCCGAGATGATCATTGAGGCTCCTCTTTTCCGGCAAGGATAGGGCTTATCAACTCAGGGGCAACAATCATTCTGACTGACATTGATAAAACTGCCTGAACTCCTCGCCCCTGCCGGCTCGCCCCAGGCCCTGCACTCTGCCATAGCGGCAGGTGCGGATGCGGTGTACCTGAGCGGCAAGAGGTTTGGAGCGAGGAAGTTCGCCGCAAACTTCGACCACATCGCCCTGACGGAGGCAATAGACTATGCTCACCTGCGGGAGGTGAAAGTTTACGTTACCGTCAATACCCTGATCCTGGAGGATGATCTGCTCGATTTAGCCGAGTACCTCGTCCAGCTGTACGAGCTGGGTGCGGATGCCATTCTTCTCCAGGACCTGGGCGCAGCCTCACTGGCCCGCCAGCTTGTTCCAGATCTGGAGAGGCATGCCTCCACTCAGATGACCATCCATAATCTCCCCGGTGCTCTCTATGCTGCCCATGCCGGCTTCAATAGGGTCGTCCTGGCCCGAGAGGTCACCATAGAGGAGATCAAAAGATGGGGACAGAAGGTGGAAAAGGCGGGACTGGGCCTGGAGGTATTCGTGCACGGAGCCCTCTGCTATTCTTACTCTGGCCAGTGCCTTCTCTCCTCGGCCATCGGAGGGCGGAGCGGCAACAGGGGGATGTGCGCCCAACCTTGCAGGAAACCGTATGTCCTGATGCATGGCAGAAAGGACGAATACGGCCGGCCAGCGGGCCTCCAGGCCGTCGCCCAGAAGGAGAGCTATATCATCTCCACTCGCGACCTTTCCGTCTACAGGCATCTGGATAAGATAGTGCGCTCGCCTGTGCAGTCCCTGAAGATCGAAGGGAGGATGAAGTCCCCCCAGTATGTGGCCATCGTCACCAGCATCTACCGGAGGGCACTGGATGCCATCGCCCGCGGCAGCTGGTCGCCCTCGAAAGAGGACGAGAGGGACTTAGCTCTGGCATTCAACCGCGACTTCACATCAGGCCACCTGCTGGGGGCAAAGGATGTCATGGGCAGAGGGATGTCGGACAATCAGGGGCTCCTCATAGGAAGCGTGGCCTCCTACGACCCCCAGAGAGGCGAGGCAGCTGTCCGTCTTTGCGCTTCACTTGTGCCAGAAAAAGGGGACGGCATGGTATTCCAGTCTCCGGGCCAGGAGATGGGCCTGGTAGTGCAGAAGGCCATCGAAAAGGACGGTCTGGTACGACTCAGGACCCCGGATAGAGTCCGTCCCGGGGCCAGAGTATTTCTCACCGGCAGCACTGCCCTGGCCCGGAGGGCAGAACAGATCGCAGCCAGGGAGATGGCTTCAATTCCCGTGGACATCCGCCTCACCTGGGAAGACGGAATTCCAGTTGCCGAGGGCTGGCTGGATAGCGGCGAGCTGGCAGTGGCCCGGGGTGAGTCCGGAATGGAGGAGGCCGTAAATAGGCCCCTGACCCGTGAGCAGATCGAGTCCCAGATGAGAAAGACTGGAGGCACCCCCTTTGTGGCCAGGAGGGTAGAGATGGACTATCCTGGTGGGCTCTTCTCCCCTCCGGGAGCCTTAAACCAGCTGCGCCGCGATCTTCTGGCCGGGCTGGAGAAGGCATTGCTGGAGAGACGCCGGCCACCATCTGACCGGATCAGGGAGGCGAAGGATCGCCTCCAGAAGCTCGAGCTTCCGGCGAGAAGGGCTGGGGAGGAATGGAGCAGGCCCAAATTGTCCGTCTATGCCGACCGCCTGGATATATTGAAGGGTGCAGTAGACGGCGGATCTCGTCGGATATACTTCGAGCCCCTGATGGAAAAAGGGCGAGGATATAAGGATAGAAAAGAGACGATCCTGGCCCAGCTTCTGGAGGCAAAAGAGCTATGCTGCAAGACAGAGCTGATCTGGAAGTGGCCGCGAATCACTCGGGATGATTTCATTGACCTTGCCCTGCCACTGCTCTCCGAGGTCCAGGTGAACGGGATCATGGTGGAGAACGTCGGCCCTGCCTGGGCGATCAAAGAGAAGATGCCAGAAATGCCGCTTTATGGCGGATCCGGGCTGAACGTATGGAACCACCTGACGGCCCAGGCCCTTGCACCCCAGTTCTGCTGGCTCACCCTCTCCCCGGAGCTATCCAGCCACCAGCTTGCCCATACCGCCGCTGCCCTCCGGGCTCTGCCCGACCGGGATGGCACCCCGAAGCTGGAGCTGATCGTCCAGGGAAGCCTGGAGGTGATGGTGGCCGAAGACTCTATCCCCCAACTCGCTAAAGGAAGATATTCTGAGGAGTTCTGGGGCCTGCAGGATTTTAAGCACATCTTTCCCCTGAAGGTGGATGATGAAGGCAGGACCCATATCTTCAACTCCGCCGAGACCTGCCTGATCGACCTCTTGCCTGAGATCTGCCGGATAGGACTGGACGGGGTATCACTGGACGCCAGAGGGCGGACGGAAAGCTATGCTCGGGAAATTACAGGGGCCTATAATCAGGCGATAGAGCTGACCGAAAAGCTAATGGCCACTGCTCCTGCGCCTTTAAAGGAGGGGCTGCTGGATTTGAAGGAGAGGATTCTGCCCCTGGCCTTGGGTGGAATTACCCACGGCCACTTTATAAGAGGGCTGAAGGATTAATTTTGACCCCCAGCTCAAAGGACTTTATCTCCTTGATCCTGGGGGGAAGGGACTGCAATGATTCCTTCACTAAAAGGATGTTCTCCTGCTTGTTCCTGCCAGAAGAGAAGATCGGCAGCATGACCATCCCTGACCTCTCAATAAACGTAAATTCTATTAGCTTCAAGATATGAATGCCGCCATGGGCAGCGTTTTGACGAGGGTCTGCCGGACGATTCCCCCGAGGTCTTGGGCGGGAATAGATCCCGGCAAAAACATGATGGAGAGGGCCAAATGACTACCGCTAATGGCAAGGATATGCTGGAAACCGTAGCCTCTAAGGTTCTGGAGGGCCTGGATAACGTCCTTGGGGTGATGCAGAGGGCGGCAGAAGATATCGCTAGCGGCAAGCCGCCTGAGGAGATAGACATATCGGGCTTGCCCCTCTACATGGCCAGATCGAAGGAGGACCAATCCGGCCGGGTGCGGGGAGTGGTCTACGCCATGGATTATGATCAGTATATGGAGATGCTGGATCAGGTGGCCACGAGTAGCGGCCTGTGTCTTGAGGAGCTCACAGAATTGGAGGTTAACCTTCCCCAGATGGAGTTCGGTGAGGACCTGGTCACCGGAGGCTTTGAGGACTTCAAGGGCATATGCGTGGAAAGGCACAACCAATGCATCCTGGAGCTGATGGAGGCGGTCTCCATTCTTTTGCAGAGGCGTGGCCTGTCCGTTGCCTGCATTCCCGATGAGGATGTCTTATTCTACCTCCCCCTGAAATGAGGCCCTGAACAGATCCTTCCGGAGTTCGAGCAGATATGGGATCAGGTGCATTGGCCATGGCGGCGTATTTTCTGGTTTTTGCCTCTGTTCATAGCCTCCTGGCCGATCCCCGGTTCAAGAGATGGGCAAAGGAGAGGGCGTGCGGGGCGTTGGACCGCTGGGGGCGGCTGGCCTTCAATCTGCTGGCCCTGATTATGCTGCTGCCTTTCATCTTTATCCTCCTCTATCTGCCGGATGAGTTCATCTACATCGCTCCCTGGCCGGCTTTTGGGCTGATGGCCGCCGCCCAGCTCCTTGCGGCGGCCATGCTGCTTGTCACCCTTTTCCAGACAGGCGTTCTGGATTTCCTGGGGCTGGAGGGGCGGCCCCGTTCGGGCCGGGAGCGAGCTTTAGTGACCGGTGGCCTTTACTGCCACCTGAGAAACCCACTCTTCCTGTTTGCCATTCTCTTCCTCTGGAGCAGCCCGATCATGACCATGAATCTTCTGACCTTCAATATCATGGCCACATTCTACTTTTATCTCGGTGCCCTCCATGAGGAGAGATCCCTGAAAGAGGAGTTCGGAAAGGCATACGAGGAATATCGGCTGAGGGTGCCCATGTTCAGGCCTCGGTTTCGCTGCGAGGAATGAACGGCCAGCAGAGATGGCAATATCCAAATAGCAAAAGCACCATACTCTTATTCGGATTTTTGTCATGCCCGGTCAAGGCCGGCTGAAGGAGGATTGGTCCCCATGATTTGACAAATGGTCAAAAAGCAAGAGATCAATTGACAACTCAGGGAAGTACGCCGCCCTGCACCTCGCACGTTTCGTATTCGTTGCATCTCTGATTCTATCCTTATCCTCCGTCCTCCTCCGGGCGGAGAACGAGAGCGCAATAGATATCAAGCGCTCGGTCGCCTTTCCCGGAAACATCCGCGAGGGCCAGACCTCGCCCCGGCTGGAGTTCCCCCTTGAGTCTTATGAGAACGCCCTCCCCGGCAGCTACTGCCTGACAGCTCTTGTCAACTACACCTATCAGAAGGACGTGGCGGTGAAAGAGGATGATGACCGGCCGGAGAACCCGGACGTCTATTACTGGTACGATTCCCTCAGCCAGACAATTCCCATCGACCTGATTGTCGAGAGGAGAAGCGGTGCCCAGTTTGAGGTCCTAAATGTCACACCCACCTCCCTTCGGCCGGGCTCAGAGGGGAATGTGGTCCGGATAAGGGTGAAGAATGTGGGGGACGACCGAGCGTCGGATCTGGTCGCCCGTCACCGTCCGGAAAGCGGCCTGTATGTGAGCGTTGACGAGTCTCCCATCCCCACCCTTGTGCCCCAGGAGGAGGCAGAGCTTCTCTATAAGCTGGATGTCTCCAAGGACGCCCTTCCCGGCAAGAACTACCAGCTAAAAATCCTCTTCCAGTTCTCTGACAGCCGCAGGGATGACCTGACCGACTGGGAGAACGCCTATCTGAGAATTGAGGAGGGAGGACGGGAATGGGCACTGGCCATTCTACTTTTTCTCGCCCTGCTGGCTGCAGTGCTGATCACAGCCGTTCGCAGAAGGAAGAAGGGGCTGAGGGTCCTGGGCCGCCCCGTCTCTCGTGTGGAGGAGATCTACTCTCATATCGGCTATATGACCCAGCATAAGGCCCTTTATCCCGACCTGACGGTAGAGGACCTTGGGGACGCTGGAGAAGTTCATGGTCTCGCCCCTGAGCCAGGTGGAGATCGTCTCCGGCTACATCCTGGGCTTCAGCCTGGTGGCCATCATCCAGTCGGCAACCACTCTTTTGATCGTGATCTTTTTATTCGGCGTGCCAATGAAGGGAAGCCCTCTGGATGCTTTCGCCATCATCCTCTTGATGGGCGCAGGCGCACTTGCTCTGGGCTCGTTCGTATCCAACTTCGCTAGAAGCGAGTTTCAGGTGGTGCAGTTCATCCCCATTGTAATCATTCCCCAGATAGTGCTGTGCGGGGTGTTCTGGCCGGTTCAGTCCGTTCCGGGTTTCCTCCGCCCCATCTCCAACATTCTGCCCCTGACCTATGCCAGCGACGCCCTGAGGGCGATAATGCTCAAGGGAGCATCGTTGTATCAGATCTTGCCGGATCTCATCTTTTTGGGATCCTTCTTCCTGCTGATGTTCATCGCTGCCACGCTGATGCTCAAAAGAGAGGTGGGCTGAAGGCTGGCGGCATTAGCATGATACGGCAAATTGAGTGCCAGCTCGATTGCCTAGGCCAGCTTGCTTTTCACCTTGGCGTAAAAGCCGTCCTTTGCCGCCTTCACAAACCTGGCCGGGGTCTTGGCCTTGCTTATCACTATTGAATCCTTGGTGGATATGTTCGTCGAGCTCTGGCCGTCAACCACCACCAGCGCCTCCTTCTCAGGCAGCTTGAGCCGGACCTCGATGACGCTGTTCCCGGGCATCACCCAGGGGCGGCTGGAGAGCTTGAAGGGGGCCATGGGAACCAGGACTATGGCATCCACCCGTGGATCGACGATGGGCCCTCCAGCGGACATGGCATAGGCGGTGGAGCCGGTGGCAGTGGCTATGATCACCCCATCCGCCCGGAAGTCCTCCATCAGAGAGCCGTCCACCAGGATCTCGAACTCGATCATCTTGGCCGGGCTGGCAGTGATAAAGGCGATCTCATTAGTGGCACGGGGCATGCAGACCCCGTTCAATAGCAGCTTCAGCCGGGAACGCTCGTCCACCACGAATCCCGAAATCAGGCGCTTGATGGTCTCTAGAGCATCCGCCGGCTCCACATCCACTAAAAATCCCAGGGTGCCCATGTTTATCCCCAGGATTGGCACCGGGTCTGCCATCTTATGAATGGTCCTGAGTATGGTGCCGTCTCCTCCTATGGAGACAATGAAATCCACCTTTTGCCGTTCCATCTCCTGAACGGATGAGGGCGGCCTTCCAATCTTTAGGGCAAGATCCTCGTCTGCCAGGATCCGCACACCGCTATTCCAGGACTCGATCTCATCCATGAGCCTCTCTGCCAGCAAGACAGACTCCTCCTCCCTGCGGGAGACAAATCCGATCTTAATCGCAACCACCTTCGACGAGCCTCAGCAGATCCTCATGCCGCCGGCCGTTGGAGCCGACGAGACACCTCTTCTGCCACATGTCTCCTGCCATATGGAGCTGGTTTCCATCTGAATCAGACACCCTTCCACCCGCCTCCTCGATGATCAGGCAGCCTGCAGCCACATCAACCACCCTCATCATTCCCCGCAGATCGACAAATGCATCCAGCCTGCCCGAGGCGACCAGTGCCATCTCCAATGAGGCGCTCCCTAAGGTTCGAATCCTCCTAACCCTGTCTCCAATTCCAACAATCCTTCCTGTGTTAGGCCTGATGGTATAAGCAGAGATGCTGAAATTCTTGAAGTCCTCATTCCGGGATACGCATATCCTCTCTCCCGATCCGGCATAAGCTCCGCTGCCCGCTTCGGCATAGAATCTCTGCCCTCGAGCGAGATCATAAATATATCCCAACCGGCAGTCATCCCCGCTGATGTAGATTGATAGGGCGTAGAATGGTATGCCAGAAATGGCATTGAATGTTCCGTCCAGGGGATCGAGATGAAGGAAATGGTCGGGATTTTCGCCTATCGTCACCTCTCCCCTCTCCTCGCTCAGCACCAAAAAGCCCATGCCCGACGACTGCAACACATCCAGGACCGCATCCTCTGCTGCGCGGTCGATCACCTTGGTGGGAGTGCCGTCTGCACCCATATTCACCATCTGCCCGCCGGACGCGGTGCCGATCATATCCCGGATAGAGGAGGCCACAGCTCTAGAGACGTCGTCGCAAAGCCCCAGAAGTCTGTTGCCGGAGGTGGAAAGTAGCTCGCTCATCCCTCAAGACGTGGTGAGATCACTATAAAAGCTCTCAGTTGAACACCCTCAGTTCAGAACGGTTAGCTTTATTAGATCCTCAATCTGAACCATGCTCACACGTAACACTGTGGAGGGATTAATCTGATCATAGGACTGCCGACGGAGACGTTCATAGGAATCATCATTGTACCAGTATTCATCTCGATTCTGCTCCTGATATGGGCTTTGAGGTGGTGATAGATATGGATATTATCACTTTAGTTGTTGTTGCTGTCTATTTCATAGGGCTCATCGCCATTGGAGCCTTTGCCTCAAAGAAGATCAAAAACTCCGAGGACTTCTTAGTGGCGGGAAGGAACCTGGGATTCTGGACATTCACTCTTCTCGTGGTATCCAGCATCTGCAGCGGCATGACCATTCTGGGAGTGGCGGGTCTGGGATATGCCACCGGCTGGCCGAGCATCTGGGAGCAGATATTCGTCCCCCTCTGCGCTGCGGTATGCATACTGTTCTTCGGCTCGAAGCTTCACGCAGTCGCCGCCAAGACCGGTTATGTGACCATGCAGGATTATTTTGCCCACCGCTTCTACAGCCCCCGGGGGATCAGAGGCACATCCGCCATAATCGGCGTTTTCATCTCCATCATCTATCTGGTGGGCCAGTACATCTCCATCAGCATGGTCCTGTCATGGCTATTCAAGATACCCTATCAGTGGGCGCTGGTGATCGGTGCGGTCATCGTCATGGGCTACACCATCCTGGGAGGGCTCTATGCCATTGGGATGGCCTCTTTGATCCAGGGGATGATGATTCTCTTGGGGGTGCTGCTCGTCGGTCCGACGGTAATCGATGCTGCCGGCGGATTGACCCATGTCAATACTGTCTTAGCGGAGATCGATGTCAACATGACTCACCTGTGGTATCCCCAGGTCCACCCGCCCTATGCCGGCTATGCCTTCATGACCCCCATGTACCTGGTCTCATTCTTCTTCCTGCTCACCTTTGGCCTGGCAGCAGCTCCTCATGTGGTAAACAATGTGCTGGCCGCAAGAGAGGACCGGTACTTCAAGTGGGCTCCCCTTGCCGCTTTCGTCATCTATGCGGTGATCATGTATCTGTGCAAGATCACCGGATATGCCGCTCGATCGATGACCCAGGAGGGGATGATCGCCATGCCTACCGGGGTCTCCAATCCTGCAGACTACTCTTTCATTGTGG
Organism: Methanothrix sp.; assembly: GCA_011620785.1. Classification (GTDB taxonomy): domain Archaea; phylum Halobacteriota; class Methanosarcinia; order Methanotrichales; family Methanotrichaceae; genus Methanothrix. Next base: position 13,326 of record WOYM01000068.1, read on the forward strand.
CCTCGGAGTATGTCTTTCCGGGGATATTCGCCCCTCTGGTGGCGGTGATAGTCCTATCCGCAGTGATGTCCACAACCGACCGGCTGATGCTGACCATAGGAAGCTATGTCAGCTGGGACATATACCGGCAGTTCATCAACAAGGAGGCCTCGGAGAAGTCGATCACCCTGCTCAGCCGGGCGGCAATAGTCGCCTCTACGGTTATCACTCTGTACCTGGCCTGGTCCAATCCCCCGGAGCTATTGGCCTGGCTGATCTGGATGGCCATCGGGGTGATGCTGGCCTGCTTTGTAACACCGCTGTTCGCCGGGCTGTACTGGCGGCGGGCCACACGGGAGGGGGCTCTGGCCTCGATGATCCTGGGACTGGTGGGGACGTTCGCCTTCAGCTATTATGCCAAGTTCATCGCCCCCATGCCCATGCACCCCAGCATGTACGGATTCGTCCTCGCAGTGGCAGCGATGATCCTGGTGAGCCTGGCCACGGCCAAGCCCTCGAAAAAGCTGCTGGATGAGACCCGGACAGGAATGTTCATCCGCGGAGAGGAGGAGCGAAAAACCAGGTCCTGAATTATGCGGTTGAGAAAACTCAGAATAGCCCAAAAGGTCGCGAGCAGCCCGGCAGCCGGCCGGGCTTGTTCGCCAGGGCTAAGCGATAAGATCTAATATGACGAGCAGATAGTAAAGGGGCAGGGCCCGTGGTCTAGCTGGTTATGACATCGCCCTTACACGGCGGGGATCACGCGTTCGAACCGCGTCGGGCCCATCTTTTCTTTTTCCTGTATTATATCAAGACCTCTCTAGATCAGGAGCATTGAGAGGATTCCAGCCAGGGCCATGGGCAGAAGGATGGACGCTGTCCGGTTGCCGAATTCTCTGCTTAAGCTTTAAGGCAAAAGGAGCCAGTGTCAGCAGGGATGGCAAAGCAGAAGGTCGGCGATAAGGTTCTAGCTTGCATTCGTATTCTGGAGGAGGAGTATGGCGTTCCCCGGCAGGATCATATCGATCCTCTGGACCTTTTGGTGATGACCATACTCTCTCAGAATACCAGCGATACCAACAGCTTGCGGGCGTTTGCCAATCTGAAGAGGGACTACGGGAATTATGAGTCGCTCCTTTTGGCCCCAACGGAAGAGGTGGCGGACTGCATCCGGGAGGGGGGTCTGGCGAATATCAAGGCCCAGCGGATACAGGAGGTACTCCTCAGCATAAAGAGGGACAGGGGGGCGATGGATATCCGCTTTCTGGGGGAAATGGACAAAGAAGAGGCCATGAGCTACCTCCTGAACTTGCCCGGCGTTGGGCCGAAGACGGCGTCTATCGTCCTGCTCTTTGCCTTTGGCATGCCGTTCATGCCCGTGGACACCCATGTATTCCGGGTCTCGCGGCGGCTGGGCCTGGTTACTGAAAACCTATCGCCGGAGAAAGCGCAGAAAGCCCTGGAGTGGATAGTTCCCCCCGAATGCTACCACTCCTTTCACCTGAACCTGATCCGCCACGGGAGGCAGATCTGCCGAGCCCGTGGGCCGAAGCATGAGCAGTGTGTATTGAGGGAGTGTTGCGACTGCTTTCTACAGGGCCAAAAGCCTTAAATGATAGGAGAAACCACCCCCAATCCGCGCTCCGGTAGTGTAGCTCGGCCAATCATGTAGGACTCTCACTCCTTCGACTTGGGTTCAAATCCCAACCGGAGCATGAATTTCCAGTCGAGCATCTTTCTATTTGCTCTTTCGAGAGGAACGCCGTTTTTCGGATTGACCACATCCTGGAAAGAGATTATGAGGATTCTAGCAGAGATTTCAGAGAAAGGAAGTATTCGAGGAGTCGCAAGATCCAGTGGTCATGACAAAAGTATTATCTGCAAATGGGTTTATCCGGTCTATATAAAAGAAAGGCTCCATGAGATGCTTGTGAGTCTAGACAACTGCTTCAGCCCGAGAGGGGATCTCTATCGCATGCCCGTTAATAGGTGGTATGGCTAAACCCAATCGCAGTCTTAAGGCTATCCAGCCTTCGATAACGCCCTTCAAATTCTCATGACATTCTTCCAGGTTTTTTCCTATAGCCCACACTCCTCGAAGTTCGGGGATCTCGCCGTAGAAAGGCTCTTGGTCTTCGATGATCTCATAAGTTGCCTTAGATAAAGCCGCCTGGATATACTCAGCGAACATAGCACTTTTCCTATGCGCTCTTAAGGGATTTGAAGTTTGATCATATCCCTCGCTGTATGATGCAGGCCACATCGAAACCTATATCTCTCCTACGGGATGAGTACATGACATGGCCGGAGCAAAAGAACGGATAGTTGTCCAGGATGCAAACGAGACCGCCCTGAAGGAATTTGAGGAAGGGGTTCGCAGAAGCATCAAACAGGCTGATGCCGGTTTAGTCAAGACCTTCAAGACCAAGGAAGAGTTCTTGGACCATTTGAGGAACCTTGAGTAGGTCACATGGACTTTGAATCAACTCCTGAGTTTGAGGAGCAGTTTTCAAAGCTTACCAGGAAGAATAAGGCGCTGAAAGAGCGCTTCCTTAAGAAAATCAGCCAGATTCTCGATAATCCATCAATAGGTAATCCAAAAAGCCACAATCTAAGGAACGCTCGCGGCACCCATGTAAACCCTTATGTCATCGTTTATAGGATAAAAGGAAACAGAGTCCAATTTTTATATGTGGATCATCATAATTTTGTCTACCCAAGAGCGGCGGAAATCCTAGAAAAGATAGAAAGAGAAGGCTAGATGCCCAACTGTGGGATGAAGGCAAAATAGGCTTCCATCAACCTCTTCAAATCTATCTCGAATCGCTGCACAGGAAGCCATCCTCTCCAGATCACTGTTTATGTTGATCAGTGCTCAACTGATAGGGCAATAGAGCGGGATTTGGCCAGGTACCTCCCCATGAAAGTCAATCCGTTGCTCAAGGACAGAAGGCTTTACGTTATTATGACGTAATCAAGCCCAATTTCATCATCGCCAGAGATTATCTCTTCGGAAAAGTATAAAGATCATTCCCATCGGTCATCTATGCGCAAAGCGCACATCCCAATGGGTAACTAATTAAATAATATAAATGCTTTTCGTACAGAGTATCGTTCATGCAAAACCTTTTTCGTCTGCCAGGGCAGAGCCTTCGCCAGGAGGATTATAATAATTGACGATCTGCCCCACGTCTGCAAAGCCTGCTGCACAGTCATTTCCCGTCATTGCTCCTCTCCGGGAGGCCTTCTGCCTTGACTGAGCCCGTTCGCTGGGGGCCGGACAACCCTCATCCGCTCTTCGGGTGGAAGACCGAGCTGGTCTGGGACGGCAAATATGATGAGTACGGCAACCCCCGCCCGGTGGACGTTGCAGGCAGCGCCATGCCCATGCAGAAGATCGAGACCGTGGATATGCCCAGGAGCGAGGCCCTGGCCGGAGGCCAGACCACCCTGGGAGAGCTGAAGACCACCCGTCAGTATGACTTTCGAAACATGCTCATCTGGGGCGATAACAAGCTGGTGATGGCCTCGCTCCTGAAGGACTTCCGGGGAAAGATCGATCTGATCTACATCGACCCGCCATTCGATGTGGGGGCGGATTTCACTTTAACGGTTCCAATCGGTGAGAAGAAGAAAGAGGCAGTCGAAAAGGATCAATCTCTAATTGAGATGGTTGCTTACCGTGATATGTGGGGCAAAGGTACCGACAGCTACCTGCATACAATGTTTGAACGACTCAGCCTTATGAAAGAATTGTTGAGTGAACATGGGAGCATGTATGTTCATTGCGATTGGCATATTGGTCATTATTTAAAATTAATGATGGATGTTGTCTTTGGGCAAGAGATGTTCTTGAATGAAATTGTCTGGCATTATCGTCGTTGGCCCGCACCATCAGCAACATTCCAACGAAGTCATGATGTTCTTCTTTGGTATGGGAAGAGTGCAAATCACATCTGGAATCAGACATATCAGGAGCTTTCTGAAGCAACTATGAAACGATTTGGAGGGAAGAAAGTCCGAGGGGAAACAACAAAAATTGTACTTGATGAAGAATCAAAAGGGGCACCAATGCGGGATGTTTGGGATATCCCACATGTTCTTGGAGCTAATCCGGAGCGGATTGATTATCCAACGCAAAAACCAGAAGCATTGATCTCTCAAATCTTAATTGCCTCCTCCAACGAGGGCGACCTGGTTGCCGATTTCTTCTGCGGCTCCGGCACCACCGGCGCCGTTGCGGAGAGGCTGGGCCGGCGCTGGATCATGTGCGACCTGGGCCGCTTCGCCATCCACACCAGCAGAAAGCGTCTGATCGACCTGCAGCGCAGGCTCCAGGCGGATGGCCAGTCCTACCGGGCCTTCGATGTCTACAACCTGGGCCGATATGAACGGCAATGGTGGCAGAGAGAGCGCCTTCAGGGCTTCGACCGTGATCACCGCCGGGTGGTGTTGGGGTTCTACCGCGCCGATCCACTGGCGAATCCGACAACATGGCTGCACGGCAGAAAGGGCGGGGCCTTCGTCTATGTGGACAGCATCGACTCCCTCCTGACCAGAGAAGAGGTCAGGGCTGTGGCCCGCGCCGCCCGCGAGGCCGGTGGCAAGGAGGTCCACTGCCTGGCCTGGGAGTTCGAGATGGATCTGCGCATGGTCTGCCAGGAGATCGAGGCCTCAGAAGAGGTCCGGATCAGGCTGATCACCATCCCCAGGGAGATCATGGAGAAGAACCGGACCGCCCCACCACCCTTCTTTGAGGTGGCAGTGCTGGAGGCCGAGCCGGGCATCAAAAAGGTCTCCGGGAAGAATAAGGTGGATATCATTCTCAAGAAGTTCATTCCCTCCCTGGCCGAGGTCCCCAGCAAAGAGCTGGCCGCCCTCAAGGATCGGGCGGCAAAGGACGGCTTCGACTTCATCGACTTCTGGGCAGTGGACTTCAACTGGCAGGAGGGCAAACCCTTCGAGCACCAGTGGCAGGACTACCGCACCCGCAAGGACCGCAGCCTCAAGACCACAAGCGACGCCTTCTTTGATGGCTATCCAGGCAAAGGAGTATACAAAGCCTGCATCAAGGTGGTCGACATCTTCGGCTGCGATACCAGCACCGTAGTGGAGGTCCGCTATGACTGAAACCGATGAGAGCATGGGCACCGCCCGGAGCAATGGTCCCGGCCCGGTGATCAATCTGGCTGCCCTGGAACCTCTCTACCAGACCTTTGAAGAGCCCTGCAGATATCGCGCCCCAGGCGAAGGGGAGAGCGATCCTGCCCGGATCATATCAGGCCGCCATCCCTCATATATCCCCATAGCCCAGAACCTGCGCCGACCGGTGAAGGAGTGGAGAGATAGCGACTATCCCGGCGCATCCCAGACCACCAGAGACCTGCTCCATTTCTGGTTTGGCGAAGAGCACCTAAAAGAGAATGACGGGCAGCAGATTCCATTCCGCTACTACTTCTGCCAGAGAGAAGCCATAGAGACATTCATCTACCTCCACGAAGTGCGGGGCATTCGCACCCTCTCCACCATCACCGCCGAATTCCTGGGGGAAGACTCCTACGACACCGCCCTGGGTGTGAATCCCGACGACGACCGCTGGCCCAAGTACGCTTTCAAGATGGCCACCGGCTCGGGCAAGACCAAGGTGATGAGCCTGGCCATAGTCTGGAGCTACTTTCACTCCCTGCGGGAGGAGGACTCCTCTCTGGCCAGGGACTTTCTCATCATCGCCCCCAACATCACCGTCTTCGAGCGACTCAAGGAGGACTTCGGGGACGGCAAGATCTTCGAAGCAGACCCACTTATCCCGGAAGCCTGGAGAGGAGACTGGAACATCTCCGTTGTCCTCCAGGACGAGGCCAGCGGAGCGGCCACCGGGGGCAGAATCTACCTGACAAACATCCACCGCCTCTATGACGCCTCAAAACGCAAGAGTAGAGGCCTGGTGGAAAGCCACGACTGGCTTGGCCCTGCCGTCTCCAAATCCAGAGCCCTTGATACCGGTGAGGCATTGAGAGAACGAGTTACCTCTCACCGCAGAATTATGGTCTTGAACGATGAGGCCCATCATCTCTGGGACCCGGACAGCGCCTGGAATGATGCCATAGAATATGTCCACCAGACCATCAATAATCGAACCGGAGGAGAGATCGTCTCCCAGCTCGACTTCTCCGCCACCCCCAAGGACAACCATGGCAGGATCTTCCAGCATGTGATCTGCGATACCCCCCTGGGCGAAGCAGTGGACGCCGGCATAGTCAAGATCCCGGTCATAGGCCGGGGCGATGGCCTGGTGGAGCGCCCCAGCGACAACGCCGCCGATAGATTCCAGCAGCACCTGATGATCGGATACAAGCGCTGGCTTCTCTCCAGAGAGGAATGGGAGAAGAGCGGCAAGAAGGCGTTGCTCTTCATCATGGCCGAGAATACCGAGGCCGCAGACCAGATCGCCCGGGAATTGAATAACTCCTCATTGTATTCAGAGCTTAATGGCCGGACCATAAACCTCCACACCCGCCTCAAAGGCAAGATCAAATGGATGGGCGGAAAGAAGAGCGGCATACCGGTATTCGAGGAGAGCGAGAAGGATATCAAAGATGAGGATCTGAGGGAATTAAGAAAACTCTCCCGCGAACTTGACCAGGGAACCAGCCCCTATCAATGCATCGTATCCGTCCTGATGCTCAGGGAGGGCTGGGACGTCCGAAACGTTACCACCATTGTTCCCCTCCGTCCCTACACCGCCAAAGCCAACATCCTTCCTGAGCAGACCCTCGGCAGAGGTCTGCGGCGCATGACCTATCCCGGCGGCCCTCATGAGATCCTGACCGTTGTCGAGCACCGGGCATTTGTGCAGCTATATGAGGACCAGTTGGGAGAAGAGGGCGTCTACCCCACGGTGGTGGATGCGGAGAAGGTCCCCAAGATCACCGTGAGCATCTTCCCAGATGGCGAGCACAAGGACCTAAATCAACTGGATATGCTCGTACCTTCAATCTCCCCCGCCTACACCCGCATTCCCAAGCTGGAAGGACTGACCATCGAGGACATAAAAAAGCAGTTCTCTGCCCTCAAGCCCCTGAATCTCAAAGAGCAGTCCTCCGAGGAGATCCATTACGAAGGAAGACACCTGATAACCAATGAGATTGTGGAGGAGATGGACATCAAGCTCCCCCTGCTGGAGAGCGGAGTGGGAGCCATATCCTTCTACCGCAGCGAGCTGGAGCATATCACCGGCCTGCACGGTCTTCACCCCTCCCTCGCTCCCCTGCTGGAGATATTCCTGACTGACATGCTCTTTGGGGAGAGAGTATCCCTCTTCGACCAGCGCCTGATCAACCGCCTGGCGGATCATGATGTCAGGGAGCATATCCGGGGCGTATTCGTGCCACTCATCCTGAGCAAGAGCACCATCAAACTGGAGGAGAGGGCAATTGGCAGCGGCAGATCGGTGGTTCAATGGAAGCCCTACCAGGCCAACCACTCCGAGCGCCATCCCACCATTGAGGCCTCCAAGACCGTCTTCAACCTGGTTCCATGCACCAACGCCTTCGAGAGGGATATGGCCCTGTTCTTAGACCGGGCTCCCGATGTCAAGGCCTTCTTCAGAAATGCCGGGCCGGAGGCGATCAGGATCGATTATCAGACTCATACCGGCAGGCTGGCTCATTATACTCCTGACTTCGTAATCCTGAAAGATAGTGGCAGCTATGTCATGCTTGAGACCAAGGGAAGGGTGGACATAGACGTTCCCCTCAAGATCCGGGCGGCGATGGCCTGGTGTCAGGCCGCCTCAGATAGCGGAATCAAATGGGAGTACCTCTATGTTCCCCAGGAGACCTTCTCCCAGATCGATGATAATAAGCTTGAGATACTGTTTTCCTTATGCGAACCAGCCAAGCAGAACCTCATCCGGGAGAGGATAGAAGCTCCCTTGAGCCTGGAGAAGGGCAACCTGGAGAAGATAGCACTGGATGAATTCATTAGCGATGAGAATTTCGATCGCCTGCCCTTGAAAGCGAGAAAGGGCGTTCAGGAGGCCATAGCCCTCTTCAAATTCTTAGAGAAGAAGACTGGAGTCTCCTATTCTCCTGTCTTCGCTCCGCTTCTCGGAGCAGTGGATGAAGCTGCCAAAGGATACATCATCTCAACTCTAAAAGGTGCCATTCCCGATGATCCCAATAAGAGGCAGAGGTTCTTTGAGCCTGATTTGAGCGTCCTGCATCCAAGAGACGAGAGCTTTCATAAGAGGCAAGCAATTAACTTGCGCCGGACTCTTCTGGAGAACGATGGGATAATGCCCATAGGGCTATTGAAATGGTGTCTGGAGTATGCAAGAAGCCCCAAGGTCCCGCCCGGTGGGCTCTTCTCTGCGATCAAAAGCAAATTTGCGGATCCAGAAAAGAAGGATATATTGGATACTGTAGATAAAATTTATTCCTTCAGAAATGAGTATATTGCTCACCAGGAAAAAGAGCTGGATGACATGAATACTGCAAAGCAGGCCGTTGATGATTGGATAAAGGGACTAATACAGATATCAGGGTCGATCGAATGAAGCAACTTCCAATCAGGAAATTCGGATCTCAGGGGTGTTAGACATTTCAGAACCTAACGAGCGCCAATACTGGCTTTGGGTGACTCG
>WOYM01000074.1 GCA_011620785.1 Methanothrix sp.
TCTAATGAACCAATCAGAAGGTGAGAATTTCCTTTAACAGGCGTGATTTCATCCGTTAAGCCATGCAACATGGCAAGCATCTTATTATATAAATATGCCATGCCATGTCTTGAGGCAAAGCCGAATGTTAGTATTTCTGTGATCAGCAAAGAAGGACCAAGCAGCAACAAACACTCTGTGGAGAGGTATTTTCTCAGGATTGTGTATCTTCCTTTCTCTAAATGGTATAGTTTTTTAGGTGACATTTTTAGAGTATAATCGTGCTTGACAGTCGATTGAGGGATATATAGTATTTTGAATCCGTTTAAATTGGCTCTCCACGACAAATCAGCATCATCATTATACATGAAAAATCTCTGATCAAAACCGCCAAGGCTTAAGTAGAGATCTCGTCTAATCGCAAAAGAGCAACCAGAGAATCCGCTAACCCGCGTTTTGCAGAATGGCATATCAATGGGACATCCCAGTCCTCTGGTGAAAGTTAAGCCTGAGAAATGATTGATAGCGCCACAGGTATTGATAAGCTCACCGTCATATGTTAGGATTTTAGGAGTGGTGATGAGTTTATCCTCATTTCTTAATGGTTCGATGAGCTCTCTTAACCATCTCTCTTCCACAATGGTATCAGGATTGAGAATGACGATATATTTGCCAGATGCATATTTAACTCCTTCATTATTTCCTGCCCCATAACCCGCATTCTCCTGATTTTTGATCAGCCTGACATGGGGGTATTTTTCCCTCAGGATCTGGCAGCTATCATCACTGGAATTATTATCGACTGCAATGATCTCGTGAGGGTAGTCCTGCCTCATGATAGAGTCAATGCATGGCTCAATATAGCGACTGCTATTGTAAAGGACTATTATTATGCTGGCTAATTCGTCCCCGTCTCCGGCGTGCCCTCTCATTTGTCTCTCCATAGTGATCCTCTTAGCTAGTCCGCCTCTTTTTTTTGCCTTCCCTGCGCAATAAGCTCTCTTTTAAACTCGTGCATTACCCTTGAGAGTATATGGAGAACCATACCTGTGAGCGCGAGAAATAATCCCAGCAGCACAAGCAAGATCATTATTAAAGCAAGGCCGTATTGCATGCTCCCTCCATGAGCAAAGGCTTGGAGGAATTCCAGCCCCATTAATATTCCTGCCGCCGCCATTGCCAATCCGGGAATGGTGAAGCATATTAGAGGCTTTCGCAGCTGCATGTCCTGCAAGACATTGATCAATACCCTGAGTCCATGGACCACCGGGTTCTCTGAGGAGCAATTCACATCATAGCGCACCCCGATTTCTACCTCCTTGATGCGCAGGCCCGCAGAAGCAGCGTCGGCCAGCATCTCGCTCTCTATTGCCAGCCCCTTCTGTTCAAAACGGAATATCCCCTTGGTCCGGCCAGCAAAGGCCCTGAATCCGCTCTGGGTATCGGTTACTGATAGGCCACAGCCTATGTTGGTGGCCACATCCAGAACCTTCTGGCCCATTCGACGATATATGGGCGTATCTCTCTTATTGCCGTTGAGATAACGGCTGCCGTTGACCATATCCGCTTCTCCCTCTAGTATGGGACGAACCAGGCGAGGGATGTCAGCCGGATCGTGCTGCCCGTCGGTGTCGATGGTGACGATAACTGCATCGCCATTGAGTAAGGAGAAGCCAGTCTTGAGGGCCGCTCCCTTTCCCAGGTTCATTTCATGGCGCAGCACCTGAGCGCCTGCCAGCGCTGCAACCTCAGCGGTTCGGTCGAGACTGCCATCATCTACTACTATCACCCGGTCAGCGAACTTGCGGGTGCGCAGGACGATGCTGCCTATTGATACCTCCTCGTTATAGGCAGGCAATATGGCTGTGATCTCCCCCACCAAAGTCTCCACCCATCATTGCTATACAATAATAATAAAATTGGCCATTACTGCATTACGATTCGACCAATTAATTCTATAATATTCTGGCAGCATAATCAGCTGACTATTGCAGGGCACAAGGAATATAAAAATGCTTTGGGCTATCATTTTCTATAGCATAAGCTAATTGCGCCAGTGCCTCCTATCATCGAATCAATTCAGCTGCTGGCCTGGCCATATATGCAATCTTGATGCAGGTGATAATTATATGTATGACCGAGGGAGCTGGATAAGTTGCCTGCTTTAAAAAGTTTAGGAATCAGGAGTATGTATTGAATGGATAATATGAATGCAATTCATTCAATTCTTTTCATACCTATGATCTCACCTTACATACTCCTCGATCAGATCAAGACAGGTCGTATCCATGCCGCATTGCTGCAGATAGTGAGCCAAAAGGCTTGCCCTCTCGCTGGCCGGATGGTAGACCAGGAGCTTTCGGGGCGATATATGCTCTATCATCCTCATCAGTCCCCTAAAGTCCAGATGGTCGCTGAGCTGGATGGTGGGGTAATGACTATCCCTTCGCCCGGTTAAAAAGTACTTATTTCTTCCCGGCACCTGATAAAGGCTCCAGGGAGTGACCACATTAAAGCCGCTACCGTTAACCGGGGTCAGGGGTCCTGCCACCTCTTTCATCAATTCCCGTGTCAGGGCCAGGCACTTCTCGTCCATGCCGATCTCATCCTTGTAGCCCATGGCCCTCATCAAAGCCACTGCTCTCTGGGCTTTGCCGAAGGCATATGCACCGAAGCTAGCCCCCTCCTCCAAAGCCTCATAAAACCCGGCCAGATCATCCTCGAAGATACAGGAGGGATCATAGGGATCGCCATAGTTGGCCTCGGTGACCAGATAGTCGCAGCGAGGAAGGTGATGGTAGTCCTTAACATCCCCTGTGACCAGCACCTTCTCCCCGGTCTCCGTCTGCCAGGAGAAGGCAGAGGAGCCTATGGTGTGGCCGGTGGGATGGGTGTTAACCCTGACCTCACCCACCATGATGCTCTCGCCCACCTCAAAGGTTCGGCCCATGTACTCCCGGCCATAACGAATCTCTAGAGCGCGGGCCGTCTGGACGGAAGCCACCGCTCTTGGTGAGTTCATGGCTGACTTGCCATAGTGATCGCTATGGGCATGGGTGATGAGATAGGCATCCGGCTGGGTGCAAGCCTTGGGGGCGCGGCTGGTATCTATGGAGAATAGATGGGAATCGAAGCGAATGGCAAGGTGGGGCGCACAGCTGCCGCGGCTGTTGATCCTTCTGACTGGCTCAATTCCGCCCATCGATTTGCCGCCCTCCTGCATCCTCTTTGTCCCTCCTCTGCCCTGAGCTTAATCGATGCCGCTTTTTTCAAAAGGACTCGTTGATGGCATCGGCCAGCTCCTTCTCAGAGGCGACCCCCATCCATCTCTTGATCTCTACGCCATCCCTCTCCAGTATCAATGTGGGCACCACAAATATGCCCTTCTCCATGGCCAGGTCTCCCTCCCGGTCAACATTGATCTTTTTGAAATCAGCCACATCCTTCATCTTCTCGGCCAATGCCTCGAAGATGGGACCCTGCTGCTTGCACGGCCCGCACCAGTCTGCATAAAAGTCCATCAGTATTGGCTTTGTCATTATTTATTCCTCCTCTTCACACATTATATCGAATTTGACTCCGATCTTAAATATCCTGCCCGTGGGGAGAACTAGCATCTTTCGCCCGGTGCGTTTTCTGATCTCCTCCAGCACCTCTTGAATGCGCTCCTCAGTTGCTGAGACGGTAAACCACATATTGTAGCCGCTCTCATTTGGCCGGAGGTAGTTATGAGAGACTTCTTGGTACTGATTAACGAACTCGGCCAAACCATCCGCTTCTTCTGGGGAGACCTGAAGAGCGGCCAGAATTCCGCTCCGTCCCAGCCTGCGCAGGTCGAGGATGGGGCCGATCCTCCTCACTAGCCCCTCTTTTTGCAGACCGTCCAGCCTTTCAATGACCTCCTTCTCCTCCAGGCTTAAGAGTCCTCCCAGATACTCGAAGGGTTTGGGAGTCAGAGGGAATCCCTCCTGAACCAGGGAGAGCAGCCGAAGATCGATCTCATCCATCCTTATGCCTCCAGGCGGCATGAAGGATCGGACTGCAGATAATCTCCAGTCAGGGCATAGGCCCGGGCCCGGCAGCCGCCGCAACTTCGGGAAAACTCACACCGTCCGCATTTTCCCTTCAGCCTTCCCTCACGCAAGGCTTGAAGCTCGGGAGAGTTCTCCCATATCTCTATAAAATTCTTTTCCCTGACGCTTCCGACCCGGAGAGGAAGATAGCCGCAGGGATAGACCTCACCCTTGCGGGATACGAATACAAACCTCCTTCCGGCCAGACATCCTCCGCTCCCTCTTCCATGGCCCGGCCTCTTCAGGCGGGCGTACTGGGGAGCGCAGGTGACCTGCACCTCCAATGTCCTTCGATCCATCTCTCCCTCTATCTGGCGGAGCATCTCCTCCTGCCGCACGGGAGTGATGACGTCCTCCTCCCTTCCCCGGCCCGTAGGTACCAGAAAGAAGATGTGAAGCGCTGCTGCACCCAGCTTCTCCGCCAAGTCGAAGATCCGGATGAGCTCGGATTGGTTCTTCCGGGTGACTGTGAAGTTGATCTGGAAGTCGACCCGGCCGCGGAGATTCTCTATCCCCTTAATCGACTGCTTGAAGCTCCCCTGGCCGCGGCCAAGGTCGTGCATCGCAGCGTCTGCCCCATCCAGGCTGATGCTCACCCTGCTGACCCCGGAATCGGCAATCTCCTTCGCCAGCCTCTGGGTTATCAGGGTTCCGTTGCTGGCCAATGAGACCCGGATGCCAAGAGATACGGCAAGCCTGATGATCTGAAATAGGTCGGGCCGCAGCAGAGGCTCTCCCCCGCTGAGGATGAGCATCGGCTTCAGGGGAGCAATGCTCTCTACGAACCTTTTGGCCTCATCTGTGTCCAGCTCGCCCTGGTCCGTCTCATGAGAGGCAGAAGCGCGGCAGTACTGACATGATAGGTTGCAGGTGGCCGTCAACTCCCAGGCTATGATCAACATGTTGCGATCAGAGCATACTGCTTTTCAATTGCTGCCAATTTAAAGCAGTCCTTTCTTGACCAGCAGCTCGGCATTGAGTATGCTCGCACCTGCTGCACCCCGGACGGTATTGTGGCCAATGCAGATGAACCTGATTCCCGACCGGATCCTGCCCACAGAAATGGACATTCCGTTGCCTCGCATGCGGTCCAGCCTGGGCTGGGGCCGGTCTGGTTCGTCCTTGACTATGAGCGCCTTCTTGGGCGAGGTGGGCAGCTCTCCCAGGCCCGGATCGAAGTCCCGCATGGCCTGTCTCACCTCTTCTGGGGTGGGGTCATCTCTCATCTTCACCCAGATGGCCTCGGTGTGGCCGTCCATCACCGGAACCCGGTGGCAGCTTGCGCTTATGGTGAAGTCGGCGTTGATGATCCTCTCCCCGTCAAAATGGCCCAGGATCTTCTGCGGCTCCGTCTCAACCTTCTCCTCCTCCCCGCCGATATAGGGAATGACGTTCCCTAAAATCGCCATGGAGGGCACGCCCTCATAGCCTGCTCCGCTCACCGCCTGCATGGAGGCCACATGCACGCTCTCTATCCCGAACTTCATCAGGGGCTTGAGAGGAAGGGTGAACATGATGGTTGTGCAGTTGGGATTGGTGGTGAGGAATCCCTCCCAGCCCCTCTTCTCCCTCTGCACCTTTATTATGTCCAGGTGCTCGTGGTTGCACTCCGGTATGAGCAGGGGGACATCCTCCACCATGCGATATGAGCTGGTATTGCTGGCCACAGCACAGCCGGCAGCAGCGAAGGCAGGCTCTACAGACATGGCATCGGCGGCGGGAAGAGCGGAGAAGACTATATCGGCATCCACCTCTCTTGGATCGACATTGACCACCGTCATCTCTGCTATGTCATCGGGAAGCTCGCTCTCCAGACGCCATTTTGCCGCCTCGCGGTACTTCTTGCCCGCGCTCCTCTCCGATGCGGCAAGGCTGGTGAGCTCAAACCAGGGATGGCTCTTCAGTCCTTCTATGAAACGCTGTCCAACGGCACCGGTGGCACCTAAGACGCCTGCTTTGATCTTGGCCATTATAAATCACCTAAATTGTGATGGGGACTTAAGCTAGGGATGTATATATTTATTGTCCGGATGATGGAGCAAAAAAAAGTTCTGGGTTTTTCAAGGGGGAACTCACTGCCCCACGCAGGACCTCCTCTGAATGCCATAGCTTTTGGCGAACTCGCAGTTTACCTCCACCACTTCCTCATTGAAGTCCTTGAGGCTCTCCGGCACGCGGCCAAGAGCATCCGCCTTCTCCTGAGTATCGACGACTGTACCGTGGGGCACGAAGCTTCCCTCCGCTAGGGTGACCCCTATGACTGCTGCCAGGTGGCCGACAAAGCATTTCTTTCCCAGGGTTGAGGCGTGAACCACGGAGTTGAAGCCCACAAAACACTCGTCTCCCATCCTTATGGGTCCGTGAATGACTGCACCATGGGCGATGGACACATTCTCTCCCAGCTCGATGGAGCTTCCCTTGAGGCCGTGAAAGACGGCGCTGTCCTGAATGTTGCATTCATCACCAATGATTATGGGGCTGGCTTCATCCGCCCGCAGGGATACGGATGGAGCGATATAGACATCCTTGCCGACGCGCACATCGCCTATGATCGTCGCCGATTCATCCACATAGGATGAGGAATGTATCTGGGGCACGATCTCAGTGCTATTCCATGAGGTTTTGCAATTGGCCTTGAGCATTTTAGCACCACCTTTTAGTTTATTCTCCATTCACCTTAAAAGAGATTGCCATTAAAGATGATTTCCAATGGATTTTGTTAGCCATTATCTTTAGCCATAGATTGTCGCATCAGTCTTCTTTTATGCATTTGGATAGACATAAGGACCATGTTTTTATTATGGAGAGTGCCATTTGGTTCTTACTGAAATATATAATATCATAACGTATAATCGCAATAATTACCGCCAAATTTAAATACATGAGGGACAAAATTGAATAAAGTCATTGAATAATCCTCCAAAGGTGCTGATGGAGGATAAGGAGGGATTTATAAAATTGTACTTATGGGTGTTTATTGGTTGTCTTCGAATATTCTATTAATTTCACGTATTGTATAAGGATAAATTAATCTTAACTGTGGGTGTTAAGTTATGGCTGAAGAAATGAAAGAGTCAGGAAGCCGATGGATTCTTGTCATCGACGGCCTGATAATAATGCTCTGTTTGGGCGCTATTTATGCATATAGCCTGTTCTCTGGGGCTCTGAAAACGTACTATACAGATCCAGCGCCAAATGGATTGGGTCTGACGGTTTCGAATTTGGATATGCAGCTACCTTTCATAGTATTTTTGGCATTTTTTTCGATTACAATGCCTCTGATGGGCAAGTATATTGAGGTGCACGGTCCAAGGAAAATATGTATGATTGGCGGAGTTCTTGTCGGCCTAGGATGGTTCCTGGCATCGTTTGCAACCTCGCCCTTGATGCTGGACATTCTATACGGCGTAATCGGCGGTATAGGGGTTGGGATCGCCTATAACTGCCCAATCACTGTCTCAGGCAGGTGGTTCCCTGACCGGCGTGGCCTCGCGGTTGGACTTACTGTGCTGGGCTTCGGCTTCTCAGCGGCCCTGATTGGTCCAATATCCCTGTACTTGAGAACGAACTATGGAATACTAATGGCAATGAAGATCTTAGGAATTGCCTTCTTGATCATTATCGTAGCACTTTCCACATTCCTTAAATTCCCGCCCGCTGGGTGGAAACCAACAGGATGGACTCCTCCGACACCAAAGCCAGGAGCTGCCGTTGCCTACGACTTCTACAGACAACAAATGCTAAGAACTCGCTCCTTCTGGGGTCTATGGCTCTGTTACATCATCGGAGCTACGGCTGGACTGATGGCTATCGGAATATCCGGACAGGTTGGCGGACAGGTACTGAAAGATTCAGGCATGACGGATCCAGCGGCCATTGCATCAACAATTACCGGTCTTGCTATTCCATTTGCCATTGCCAACGGCTTTGGAAGGCCGATCTTTGGGGGCCTGGTGGATAAGCTGGGAGCAAGGAACACAGCCCTTATATCCTTTGTTCTGATCTTTATAGCCTCCATGATGATGGCCGGATACATTGGGACACCGTCCATAGCAATTTACATCGTTTCGTTCATACTGCTCTGGGGATGTCTGGGCGGGTGGCTGGCCATAGCACCGGCCTGTACTGGCGAATACTTCGGAATGAAAGATTATGCCCGTAACTATGGGGTCATCTTCACAGCTTACGGTCTCGGTGCCATAATTGGAAACGTGATGGCTCCGCAGTCGTTTGACATAACTGGAAGCTGGTATGGAGCCTTCCCCATTGTTGCAGTCATGGCAATACTTGGCATCATAATAGCTTTCTTCCTGATGAAGCATCCGGAGCCTCCAGCTGCTTAATCCTTTTTTTATTTCATTTTTTGAGAAGCTTAAAAAAATTTGTTGGCTTCTGCGGAGCCCTTTAAATATCCGAACCCAGATATTCTGAGAGCCTGGTCTGCTCCGCCAGGCACTTCTCTCCCGGAATTTCCACCGGGTACAGGCCGGTCAGGCATCCCATGCACAGGTTCTCCTTGGGTATCCCCACTGCATCCACCAACCCCTCATGGCTCACATAGCCCAGTGAGTCGGCTTCAATTACCGCCTCCACCCCTGCAACCGTCTTATGGGCGGCGATCAGCTCATCCCGGCTGGCCATGTCTATTCCCAGATAGCAGGGGGCGAGGATGGGGGGGCTGCCTATGCGAACGTGCACCTCCTCAGCTCCGGCCTTGCGGACCATGTTCACAATCCTCCGGCTGGTGGTGCCGCGCACAATGGAGTCGTCTACCAGGATAAGCTTGTGCCCCTCGATGTTCGGCCGGATGGTGTTCATCTTCAATCGCACCGCCGTCTCCCTCATGTTCTGATCGGGCATTATGAAGGTTCGGCCAATGTAGCGATTCTTCATCAGGCACTCCCGGTAGCTTATACCTGAACGCTGGTGGTAGCCCACGGCCAAAGTTATTCCTGAGTCGGGAATGGGGGTGACGGTGTCCGCACAGGCGGGATGCTCTCCTGCCAGGTTGGAGCCGATGTTCACCCGCACATCATATATCAATCGGCCATCCATAATGCTATCCGGCCGGGCGAAGTAGATGTACTCGAAGATGCAATGAGCCGGCCGGGTGGAACGGGCCAGTTGATAGGACTTCATATCGCCGTTCCTTATCACTATCAATTCGCCTGGCCTGACATCCCTTATCAACTTCCCGTTTAGTGTATCTATGGCCACGCTCTCCGATGCCACCATGAATCCTGAATCGATCTCTCCGATGCAGAGGGGTTTGATTCCCAGCGGATCGCGTAGCGCAAGGACAGTGTCCCCCCAGAGAAATACCAGGGAGTAAGAGCCCACGATCCTTCTCATCAGGGAGCGGGCTGCTTCCAGCAGGTCATAGTGAAGGAGCTCTTTGACAAAAATGTGAGCGATCACTTCGGTGTCTGAGGTGGAGTAGAATATGTCCCCTGCCTCCTCCAGCTGCTCTCTGAGCTGTGTGGAGTTGACCAGGTTACCATTATGGGCGGTGGCTATAGCACCGTCCTTATATTTTACTAAAAGAGGCTGGCTGTTCTCTATGCAGGATCGGCCGCTGGTCGCATATCGGACGTGGCCGATGCCAACATGTCCGCGCAGAAGGGCGATCTGAGCATCGTCGAAGACCTCCGAGACCAAGCCCATGGCCCGGTGGGTGCGAATGGATTTGCCATCATGCACTGAGATGCCAGCAGCCTCTTGCCCCCTATGCTGCAGAGCATAGAGGGAGTAATAGATGGATTTAGCTGCGCCATTGGCAGTCTCATTCAATGAGATCCCTACAACGCCGCAGGCATCGTGCAAATTTCGCCTCTCTCTAGTAATCCGCCTTTCTCATCCACTTATGGCTTCTGAGCTTTGCTGAGTTGCCAAAGCCGCATTGAACGCAAACCTTTCTCTTGAAATTAAACGAGATGCTACCACATCGCCGGCATCTTATATGCGAGCTCTTGTGGCGCTTGCCCATTGAAGGAGTACCCTTGGTCATCTAAAACACCTCAAGGTGAAATATAAACTACATTGTCTCCGCGCACGATTACCGTACCGATGTTACGGGCAACCGCCCCTTCTGCTACTTCTTCCGTTTTGTCCATCACCAGGTTCATGTGGATATCATAACCCTGAAGCTCTCCCCGGAAGACCCTTCCATCCTTGAGCTTAACTATGACGGCCCCATTCAGTGATTCATTCAGAATATCAAGCGGTCTCTGACCCATTAATCCTCTCTCCAGCATTGATAACCGCAAAAGGCTACGATTTCCAAACTTGCTCGTTGCATATTTAAACCTATCGGGATATCCACAGCATATGAAGATTAAATCCAGGCACCACCTCAAAGGAAGCGATGCCAGGAAGGTTGTAGCATGCATTGAGCCATTTCTGGATGACTCATCTGTCATGCGCAAAGCATCCCTGGAGAGAGCGGTCAGCGATGATGGCGTTGACCTCATCTTCGTGAACGGCAGGCCTTTGATGATGATTGTGGATGATGAGCCCTTCTTCACCGTTTTAGGGGCTATTGATCTGGAGCCCAGCAAGAGACTGGTGGTGGTGGATTCAGGTGCTGTGCGGTTCGTGGTGAACGGGGCGGACATCATGAAACCGGGGATAGTCTCAGCCGATCCGGAGATCGCCCCCGGAGACCTGGTGGTGATAGTAGAGGAGAGGCATAAGAAGCCTCTGGCCATTGGCCGGGCACTGGTCGCCGGGACGGAGATGAAGGGGGAGGGAAAAGCGGTAAAGTCACTCCACCACGTGGGGGACCTTATCTGGAAGGGTCTGGAGGGCTGAGGCAAAGGTCGCCCTAACAAACACATAAAACATTGGAGCTGGGCAGATGATTAAAGTCATGGTGGTTAATAATGATTTATAAAGCTAGATCCGGACAAGCCAGCTACGGCGAAGCTATCGGCATCCTCCTTTTGGACTGCTTCACTCCCTTTATTCCGGGAGATGTCGCCAATGCCACTACCTACTGTTTTCCCGTGCGATTCCAGAAGGTTGAGGGTTTAACAACGAAAAGAGCCCTCGGAAAAGATCGGACGGCCTTTGAGCTGCTCCACACAGCGGCAGAAGAGCTGGTCAGCCAGGGTGTCAGAGCCATCACCGGAGATTGCGGATTTCTTGCCATTCATCAGAGGAGTCTTGCTGCGGTCCTCGATGTCCCCGTCTTCCTCTCAAGCCTCCTCCAGATTCCCTTTATATTCAGCATCCTCGGTCGCGACCAAAAGGTGGGGATCATAACCGCCGATTCGAAGAGCCTGGACGAAACCCTCCTTGAGGCTGCCGGGGTCAGGTCAGGCGAGCGTCTGGTGATAAGGGGTATGGAGGACCGAGAAAACTTCTCAAAGGCCGTTATCCAGGAGACGGGATTCCTCGACTCCGAGAAAGTTAAAATGGAGGCGTTATCAGTCGCCCGTGAAATGGTCGAGGAGGAGCAGAATGTCCGTGCCATCCTGCTGGAATGCAGCTGCCTTCCTCCTTATGCAAGGGCGATTCAAAAGGCGATCGAACTCCCTGTCTTTGATTATGTCACAATGATTAACTATGTCCACTCGGCGCTCGTCAAGGAGAGTTTTGAGGGTAAGATCAGATCGGAGGCATAATCGGCTCAAATGACTGCGCTACCTCTTTGGGCACCGGTCTTATTACCATTTTTATCTTCATTTCATCTCAACTAAATTCATCCACCGGATTCAGTTTTTAATCTTTGCCAGGAAATATGCTAAATTTAATTTGCATTAACTAAAACTAAATTGAAAAAACCAAAACATTTAAGGCAGATCAATTTAAACAAAGATAATTGCAGAAGCATCTGACCCTGTCAGCATCACTGAGGGCAACGGATGCGTTATGCACAATAGCAGGTACAGCTCACCCTGAGAAAGATGGGAGTAGACAGCAACCATAGTTCCGGATTTACCATCCTGGAGGTGAATAGATGAAGCAGTTATCAAAACGACTGCAAGAAGCCAGATCCATGAAGAGCGATCAAGGATCTTCGGATAGCGAAGATGTGGGTCGGCTGAAGTTTCGAAAGCCCAGGCTCAATGATGGAGCCAGGATATCTGAGCTTATCAGGTCTTGCAAGCCGCTTGATGTCAATTCAACCTACTGCTATCTCCTGCTCTGCCGTGACTTTGCTGACACATGCGTTGTCGCTGAAGAGGGAGGGGAGATCATAGCATTCCTTTCAGGCTACAGACCACCGGACCGATGGGACGTCTTCTTCATCTGGCAGATTGCTGTAGATGTAGATTCCAGGAAGAGAGGCATCGCAAAACTGATGCTATTTGATGTATTGAATAGGCCTTCGACGAGAGACTGCCAATATCTCGAGACGACGATATCGCCGTCAAATGAGGCATCAAAGAGGCTTTTCAGGGGGCTTGCACAAGAGCTAGACGCTCATTGTGATGTTACTGATTGCTTCTCTGAATCTGATTTCGGAGATTTTGATCACGAAGCAGAATGTCTATTCCATATAGGGCCGTTCAAGATGAACGGATGAGGTGACACTATCATGAAGGATATTAGGATGGAAGCGGAAAAAGAAGGAAACAAGAATGATATTAGCATGGTGAATAATCATGAGTCAGAAGTTCGAAGCTACTGCCGTCGCTTCCCGGTGGTATTCACCAAAGCCAAAGGAGCCACCATCGAGGATGAAAAAGGACGCGAGTATATCGATTTCCTGGCAGGTGCTGGTGCCCTCAACTATGGCCATAACAATCCAGCTATCAAGGAGAAGCTGCTCGAATACATAGAGTCGGACAAGATCGTCCACAGCCTCGACCTCGTGACGGAGGCAAAGCAGGCCTTTATTGAGACCTTCGACTCCCTGATCCTCAAGCCAAGAGGCATGAGGTACAAGATGCAGTTCACCGGACCGACCGGAACGAATGCTGTCGAGGCTGCGATGAAGATTGCTCGAAACGTCACGGGAAGGCCGACTATCATCTCCTTTACGAATGGCTTTCACGGCGTGACCCTCGGATCGGCCGCCGCAACCGGAAACAGCTACTTCAGAGACGCATGCGGCATACAGCTGCATGGCACGACATTTATGCCCTTCGATGGCTATATGGGCGAAGAGGTCGATACAACCGAGTACCTGGATAAGGTGCTAACAGACAGAAGCAGCGGCCTTGACCAGCCAGCGGCGGTGATCGTCGAAACGATCCAAGGCGAGGGCGGAATAAATGTAGCAACTTCAGAGTGGCTGAGATCTCTTGAGAGGGTCTGCCGAA
Source organism: Methanothrix sp. (assembly GCA_011620785.1). Lineage (GTDB taxonomy): Archaea > Halobacteriota > Methanosarcinia > Methanotrichales > Methanotrichaceae > Methanothrix. The sequence goes on from WOYM01000074.1 coordinate 13,322, forward strand.
AGCATGGTGTCCTCCTGATCATCGACGACATCCAGGTAGGATGTGGAAGGACTGGGACTTTCTTTAGCTTCGAGGAAGCGAAGATCTCACCAGATATCATTATCCTCTCAAAGTCGCTAAGCAGTTACGGCATACCCTTCTCTATGGTCCTGATGAAACCTGGTATTGATCAATGGAAACCCGGCGAGCACAACGGAACGTTTCGGGGAAATAACCTGGCTTTCGTCACCGCGAGAGCGGCGCTTGAAGAGTACTGGAGTGATACCTCGTTCTCAAGGAAAGTGAGAATGAAAGGTGAATTCGTCAGGGAGCACTTTGATAAGCTGGTTGACCTCGACGATACGGGAACGCTCTCCGCCCGTGGCCGGGGGATGGTCCAGGCTCTCGATTGCAGGACGGGTGAGATTGCATCTATGATCTCCCATGTCGCATTTGAGAAGGGTTTGATAATAGAGACATCTGGGGCGGAGGACCAGGTTCTCAAGTTTCTGGCACCGCTCACGATAAGCGACGACGAGCTCGATAAGGGCCTGTCCATACTAGAAGAGAGCATAAGAGATGTGATGGAAAAAATGCGTCTTAAAGCGACGAGAAAGATGGATAGCGATATCGAGGTTCTGGCATGATATTAAGAAATCTCGAGGACGCCGAGAGGTCCGATCGGAGGGTCGTCGCCGAGAACTGGGAGAGCGTCCGTCTCCTGCTGAAGGGGGACTGTATGGGATTCTCTTTCCACATAACAACCATCTATCCGGGGACGGAGACCCACATCTGGTATAAAAACCATCTCGAATCTGTCTACTGCATCGAAGGAGAAGGAGAGGTGGAAGTCCTGGATGGAACAGATGACGGTGGCGTGGCAGATGCCGTGCGAATTGGTGAGCCGGGGGGTGTCGAACAAGCAAGCGTGATCTATCGAATCGCACCCGGGACTATCTATGTGCTTGATAAAAACGACCGCCACATCCTTAGAGCGAAGACCACAATGAAGCTTGCATGCGTATTTAATCCACCCCTAAATGGAAGGGAGATCCATGACGAGGACGGCGCCTATCCGCTCGATGGAGAGGAGATTGCAGGATAATTCTATTCAGGGTGGGATTATGAGAGAGCTTGCTGAGATCGAGATGGATGGCCATCTCATTGATTCGCAAATGCTTACCAAAGTATTGGATAAGATCATGGATATGGGGGGTGAGTTCGAAATCAAGAACTTCCGCATAGGCCTGAAGAAGAACGACACCAGCTATATCCAGATAACTGTCACCGGCGAGGATGGGGATCATCTGGACCGAATACTCCTGGAGTTGCATGCCTTGGGAGCCCGGATAGTGGAGATGGCGGATGTCAAGACCGAGATTGCGCCAGGGGATATGGTTGTGCCTCGCGGATTTTACTCGACCACCAATCATCCCACCTACGTGCGCTACCAGGGTACATGGGTAGAGGTGGAGCACAACCACATGGACTGTCTGGTGGTGCTGGAGGATGGCAGAGCCATTTGCATGCCCATCGGCCATATCAAGAAGGGCGATCGGGTGGTCATAGGTACCGCCGGGGTCAAGGTAGTTCCGCCGGAGAGGCCACGCCAAAAAACGTACTTCGAATTCATGTCCAATGATGTCAGTTCAGAGCGGCCCAGCTGCGAGCTTGTGCGTCAACTGGCTGAAGAGATCGTGCGCACCAAAAAGGCAGGCGGAAAGATCGCCGTGGTCTGCGGTCCGGCGTTAGTGCATACTGGGGCTGCGCCCTCGCTGGCCTGGCTAATTCGAGAGGGCTACGTTGACGTTCTTCTGGCTGGAAATGCCGTAGCGGTCCATGATATTGAGCGGCAGCTATTTGGCACCAGTCTGGGGATGAACTGCGGGGGAAATGCCATCTCCGGAGGGCATCGAAATCACCTCTATGCCATAAGCGAGATTATGGCCAGTGGATCCATCAAAAACGCCATAGCTGAGGGCAAGCTCAAGGGCGGCATAATTTACGAGGCTATCAAGAAAGGCATTCCTTGCATCCTGGCGGGCTCCATTCGTGATGACGGCCCACTTCCAGAGGTTATCACGAATACGGTGGAGGCCAAGTATGCTATGGATAAGGCACTGCAGGGTGTGGAAATGACCATTATGCTTGGGACAATGCTGCACTCCATTGCGGTGGGCAATCTTTTGCCATCCTTTGTAAAGACTATATGCATCGATATCAACCCTGCCACGGTGACTAAGCTCATGGACAGAGGTTCTGCCCAGGCAATTGGCCTCGTTACGGATATTGGTATCTTTCTCCCCCAGCTGGTTAAGGAGATCGACGATCAAGAAGCTCACCCTGAAAATTTATTAAAATAGAATCGATGTTCTCTTCCTCAGGATCATATCTGGTGCCTTATACTTGGGGGCTGTGCAATTGGCAAAGAGACCCAAACCGTCTATGGCAAATCCGCACTCTGCATCAGAGACTGAGATAGAATCGGAGGGAAAAGCTATAAAGCCATTGCTGCATTTTGGCCACAAGAAACAGAAGAGGGCAGGAGGAATGAGATGGAAGAGATTGGAAAGTTGATCGGAAGAGGCTTTGGCATATGGAAGAAGAACCTAAACCTTTGCGTTCCCTTTATATTCAGCGGTTTCGCCTCAATCCTGATCCTAGCCGCATTTTTTATCGCCATGTTCCTGGCTGCAATGCCATTTCTGGGTGAAGACTGGACTCATTTGGAGGATTTAGAGGATGCCGAGGTGATGGAGGGGCTATTTGCCGGAATGGACGGGCAGGATTTTCTCCCCATATTAATCCTCTTCCTGGGCATGATTGTGGTCCTCTCATTAGTGGGATCGTACTTCAATGCCGGAGCCATAGGCATGGCCAGGCAGGCTCTTGTGGAGGGAAAATCGAGAACTTCAGCCATGTGGTCCGCTGGAAGGAAGCACTTTTGGAATATGTTTCTCTTGAGCCTCATCATGGGATTGGCGACGATGGCCGGGCTCATCTTCCTCCTCCCCGGTATGGGGCAGCTTGCTGAAGCCTTATCCGGAAATCTTGACAATCTGGAGGGGCTGGGAATGATCCTGGCTGGATTTCTGCTGTTCATCCTCTATGCCTTAATACTGTCAATCATATTAGCCCTTGCACCTTATGCTCTGGTGCTGGAGGGCACAGGACCGTTGCAGGCCATTAGGGCAGGAATAGATTTCTTCCGCTACAACAAGTTCGATGTCCTGATTATGTGGCTGGTGGTGGTGGCTTTATCCTTGGTCTTGCAGATGATCGGCAGCTTTATCTCCACAGGAAACGAGATGGCATATCAGCTGCTGTCATTGGTCACCAGTCTGGTGAGTCTGCTCGTTTTAGCCCCCCTGGCCAATCTCTGGTGGACAAGGCTTTATATGGTCCGCAAGGGTATGCTCAAAGAGGAAGAGGTGAAAGATCCTTGGTGAATTTTCCCGGTTTGAGCTATTCGGCGATCATCCTGCGCTTTCGGCAGTATGCACTGATTCAGCAGGCAGCCATTGCCGCGGCTTTTGTGCTGCTGATTTATATTCCATACTCTTATTTTCTGTTGAGAATGAGCTTCACAGAATCCATTGCCATGGCGGTCTATTCTGCTGTGCTCTTTATGGCCATATACTATCTAACATCCTGGTTCATCCTGAGGAAGACCAGAAAGCTGGCTGTTCAATCTCATGGGCCGAAGAAGGGCCTGAGAAAATAGGCAGACTGCTCAGACCAAAGTATAAGTCCTGACAGCGGCAATAATGATCCTCGAAGGGTTGAATATGGAACTTAAGGTCGTAAAGATGGAAATCCCAGAGGGATCGAATCTGGTTTTAGGACAGAGCCATTTCATAAAGACGGCAGAGGACCTCTACGAGGTTATGGCAGGAACCGCTCCCGGGGCGAAGTTCGGCATAGCATTCTCTGAGGCCAGCGGCGACTGCCTGGTGCGCTCAGAGGGAAATGATTTGGAGCTGGTTGAGGCGGCAAAGAAAAACTCTCTCAGTCTGGCTTGCGGCCATACCTTCGTGCTGCTGATGAAAGGGGCTTTTCCGATAAACGTTCTCAATGCTATCAAATCCATCCAGGAGGTCTGCGGCATATTCTGCGCTACTGCCAATCCTCTAGAGGTGGTGGTGGCCGAGACCGATCTCGGACGAGGGATCATGGGCGTGATCGACGGCTTCGTGCCCAGGGGCGCTGAGAACGACCAACAGGTGGAAGAGAGACGCCTCTTGCTCAGGAGGTTTGGATATAAACTTTGATCTGGCGGTATCAAACGGCCGGGTCTATACCAAAAACGGGCTGAAAAGCATCGATATCTGGATCAAAGAGGGGAGGATCGCTGCCCTGGGCGGCCCGCACCGGGCGGCAGAGAAGATCGACGCTCAGGGAATGCTGGTCCTGCCGGGATGCATCGATGCTCATGTCCACTTTCGTGATCCTGGGCCCAGCTACAAAGAGGACTGGCTCTCCGGATCCACAGCCTCAGCCGCGGGAGGAGTCAGCACGGTCATCGACCAGCCGAATACCGATCCGAGGACCCTGAACCGCAGCTCATTCGAGATGAAGCTGGAGCGGGCGCGAGCCAGCTCCGTGGTGGACTACTGCATTAATGGCGGTCCGGGCAAGATCGAGGAGCTGAAGAAGGCCGGAGCCCAGGCCATCGGGGAGATATTCTGCTATGAGCACAGCGACCCTGAGATTGTTCGGATTCTCGCCGAGACGAGGAGATTGGGGTTGCTGGCTACGATTCATGCTGAGGATGGCTCTATTATTAGAGAGATGGCAATGGCCCTATCCAGCCGGCAGGATCCCGAGGTCCACTCCCTTGCCCGGCCGGTGGAGGCTGAGCTTCGGTCGATAGAGAAGGTTTCAGGCTGGTCGGATCGTCTGCATATCTGCCACTTAAGCAGCGGCCAGGGACTGAATCTGATTGAGAGGACCAGGCAGGAATGGACAAGAGAGGAGACTGTTGCAGCTGAGCCAAAAAGTGCAGCTCACAATAATGCCAACACGAGACTGACCTGCGAGGTCACCCCTCACCATCTCCTTCTCAATGTAAAGGATTATAAAAAGCAGGGATCATTGCTGAAGATGAATCCACCCCTGCGGGGTCAGGCAGACAGCGATCGGCTCTGGGAGGGGCTGAGGACTGGCAGCATCGATATTCTGGCCTCGGATCATGCACCCCATCTCCCGGAGGAGAAGGGAGAGGACATCTGGGAGGCACCAGCAGGGGTCCCTGGGGTGGAGACCATGCTGCCGCTTATGCTTTTCGCTGTGAGGAGAAATCTTCTCCGCCTGGACCGATTGGTGGATGCCCTGGCCACCAGGCCGGCGAGGATCTTCGGCCTGGCTGGAAAAGGAGCTATTAAAGTGGGAAAGGATGCCGATCTGGTGATAGTCGACCCCAAGAGAGTGGAGGAGATAAGGGCCGATCGACTGCACAGCCGGGCGGACTGGACCCCCTATGAGGGGATGAAGGCCATATTTCCCAGGATGACGATCATAAGGGGCAGTGTGGTCTGGGATGATGATCTGGCGGTCAGACCAGGCTACGGACGCTTCCAGGGAGCGCAATTGCAGTGAATGCAAAAGGTTTTATGAGAATAGAGCACTAATTTAAGTTATGAGATCCGATTCTTCAGGCACCAGCGATCTGGAACGCATGATCGGCAAAGCCGCAGTTGAGGCGGCGAGAATGTCCAGCCAGGCGAGCCAGGCGGCGAAGAAGATCCTGGGCGATGTGACGGGCGAGATATCTGAGACGAAGAGCCTTGACCGGGCACCTCTTGACCTCATAGATGCCGATGTAGAGCTGATCGCTCTGGTGGCCCTGCCCGGCGCCAGCAAGGATATGATCGACCTGAGGGTGACCGAGGACAGCCTGTATGTCGACGCCAAGGCCAGTCCCAGAGAGGGCCGATATCTGCGCCAGGAGCTCAATTCCATAAGCCTAAAAAGGGAGATCAAGCTGCCGGCGGAGGTCAAGCCAGAGCAGGTGCGGGCAATGTTCAAGGACGGCATCCTGGAGGTGCATCTTCCGAAATTGGTAGTGGTAAATGCTCAGAAGGTCCAGGTGGATTAACGCTGCTGTCCACTGGCCGATCAATTTTTTTGCAGAAAAAAGAGAGAGGTCTGGTTCAGTATTCTCTGTCCAGACTCTCTGTCGTCTTCACCTGATAGGTGTAGTTGATTGACATCTCCTGGCGGGGCATGACCTCCAGCTTCCACTTCAGGGTGGTGGCCGTTCTCTCATCGGGCTCGGGGGAGACTGAGATCATCACCGCCTCCTGAGGAACAGTGTCCGTTACCTCCAAATCTGCAGCCCGGTCCAGGTTGCTCTTGATCGACAGGTGATAGGTCCAGGCCTGTATTATCTCCTTGACAGTGCGGTTACCCTCAGGCGTGCTTATCGCTTTGATCTCTTCGGTCTTGTTATAGTCGGAGAGCTTTCTCTCCAGCTTCAGATCGGCAGAGGTGCCCACCACAATGGAGGCGTTGGTGCCGGCAGGGGTATAGGGCATCTGGATGGTGGAGACATATTCGCCATTGCGGTAGAGCATGGCCTTCCCCTCAGGCCAGGGATTGTCCAGGGTGTTGTTGATACGAATCTCCTCATCCGCCGGACCCTCAGACTGCCAGCTGGCATCCCAGGTATAGATCCTCACCAGGGGGGACTCCTTCTCGAAGAGGGGGAATCCTATCTCCTTATCCATGGCCAGGTCCTTTCGACCATCCAGCTCAAAGATATAAAGGGTCTCCAATTCGCCAGTGGACGGAAGAGGCGCAGCCGATTCATATGCCTCTTCTTCTGCCGCATACATCATTTTAGCATCTGCCGCTCCTGTGCTTCTTGGAGCAGCAGGATAGGCATGCACCTCTGGAGCAAGACCGGCCACCAGCTTGAGGCGCACGTCCTTCAGGTCCTCTCCTCCCCGGTTGCTCACCACGGCATTGGACTTCACCAGCACCTGATCCTCGCTGAGGTGCAGGTCGTATATGGGCTTCCAGGCAGCAGAGCTGTACATGAGGTAGCTCAGATCGAATCTCTGCGATCCAGCGGACGATATGTTCAGGGTATAGATGGGGTCTGACTCGTAGACCACCCTATCGGTGGTAGCATTGCTCACCGAGAGAAGGACAGAGCCGAAATCAGCCTTATCCGGAACATTGACCACGAACTTGTGAGCTCCCTCGGTCACATCCAAAAATCCAGTCCTCTTTACTGCCATCAGGCCGTCAGGATAGATGGTGACGGAGTCCACGGGCAGGGTAATGGCGGTTGTGGCCTCCACTGCGCTCGCCTCCTGCGAGGCCGAGGCAGGAACGCATAACAACAGCACTAGAATGATTGCATAGGGCTTCATAAGAACACCTCATTCTTAACGAGTGGCAAGAGTATTAACTTTTTCTCAAATGACTTCCATCTCCTTGACCAATCCTCTGGTAGGCGCAGAAAGTATCAGATCCTGGGAATCGCTGAGCATCATCCCCGAAGCCGCCAACAATGAAGGCCCGGTCATCCTGCTCGATCACAGGCGATTCACGCTCGATTGGATCACGGCATGCATCCAACCTCGGGCAGCGGATTTTGCAAACCTGCATCTGATGCCTTCCTTCCATAGGGCTATTTCATGAGCTCAATTATAATGTCGGGGTGTAGGGGCAGAGAAGACCCCTCTCCTTCAGGGGAGGGGATGAATCGTGCCCCACCGTTGTGCAGAAAACTATAAACACAATCAACCGCATAAAAAGTATCTATGCTCAAGGCATATAAATTTAGGATCTATCCAACAAAGTCCCAAAGGACGAAGATGGAGAGGACCCTAGATCTATGCCGGTGGACATACAATCAGACCTTAGCATACCGAAAAGATGCTTGGGAGAAAGAAGGCAAATCCGTATCCAAGTACGAGACGCACAATCTTCTTCCAACTTGGAAAGAAGAGAAGCCTGAACTTAACGATGTCTTCTCCCAAACCCTTCAGAATGCCCAGGAAAGGGTGGATCTTGCCTTGAAGGCGTTCTTCCGAAGAGTCAAAGCCGGAGAGAATCCTGGATATCCAAGATTTCGGGGAAGAGGTTGGTACGATTCTTTTACCTATCCTCAGAA
>WOYM01000059.1 GCA_011620785.1 Methanothrix sp.
TAGATGCAGGCGTATCTTGCTGCCTCGCCCAGATCCTCCTGGATTCTAAGAAGCTGGTTGTACTTGGCCGTCCTCTCGGAACGGGCGGGAGCACCAGTCTTCAGCAGCTCGCAGCCCAGGGCCACTGCCACATCTGCCAGAGCGGAGTCCTCGGTCTCTGCAGAGCGATGGGATGCCATGACCTTCCATCCAGCGCGGAAGGACATCCGAGCAGCGTCAAAGGCCTCGGATACCGTTCCGATCTGGTTAAGCTTGAGCAGCAAAGCATTGCTGGCGCACATCTTGATTCCCTTCTCCAGGCGCTTGATGTTGGTGACGTACAGGTCATCTCCCACTATGATCGTTCCCGGAAGCTTGGCAGTGAGGCGGGCGAAGTCGTCATAGGCCTCCTCCTCGAAGGGGTCCTCCAGCAAAATGATGGGATAGGTATTGACCAGATCCACATAATAATCTATGAGCTCGCCAGGTGAGAGCCTGTTTCCGTCCACAGAGTAGCCGCCCTCCATATAGAAGCTTGAGGCAGCAGCATCAAGGCCGATCTTGATCTCATCTCCGTAACCTGATACGTCAAAGGCGCTCATGATGGCGTCCAGAGCATCCCGGGTCTTGATAAGGGGTGGAGCATAGCCGCCCTCGTATCCGACGTTCGTCGCCCCTACGCCGTATTTCCCCTGCAAGATCTTTCCCAGAGCATGGTAGGTCTCGGCGGCCATGCGCAGGCCCTCGCTGAAGGTCTTGGCCCCGGTGGGTTGGATCATGAACTCCTGGATGGATAGCTCGTTCCCGGCATGCTTGCCCCCGTTGAGGACGTTGAAAGAGGGGATGGGAAGAGTTACGGTATTCACTCCGCCCAGGTATTTGTAGAGCGGCACCCCAGAGGACATTGCCGCCGCCTTTGCCATTGCTATTGAGACTCCCAAGATAGCATTGGCGCCCAGATTGGCCTTGTTCGCGGTTCCGTCCATATTTATCATGAGATCATCGATCTCCCTTTGGCAGGAGGCATCCATGCCTAAAAGCTCAGGAGCGATCACCTCATTCACATTCTTGACCGCCTTCAGGACGCCTTTCCCGTCGTACCTGTCGCCGCCATCCCTGAGCTCCAGGGCCTCGTGAGTACCTGTAGATGCGCCCGAAGGCACAGCCGCCCGTCCAAAGCCACAGCAGGTGCAGACATCGACCTCGACGGTCGGATTGCCTCGTGAATCAAGTATCTCACGAGCATGAATCTTCTCGATCTCGAATGACATCGTATACCACAACCGGTAGTTTGCAGATCTATTTATTAAAGTTAGCGTGCCCTGAATCAGCAGCCGAGGTTCTTTGCCTGATCGGCTGCCAAATGCTGCATTCCCCAGAATTTTCCATAATGTGATACTCATAAAGGTCCACAAGATACTCTTATATAACATCAGAAAGGATGAACGGTCAACTGCAATTCGTGGAAACAATCATGGGAAACGGTATTGAAGACAGAGACAGACGCAAGAAGAACGTGGCTCTTCTTTCTGTGTTTTCCAACACGAGCTTGGTTTTTCTCAAGATAATCGTCGGGATGATGATCGGCTCCGTCTCCGTAATCTCTGAGGCGATCCACTCCGGCATGGACTTGATCGCTGCAGTTATCGCTTTCTTTGCCGTCAAGACATCCGCCAAGCCAGCTGATGAGGATCATCCCTTTGGGCACGGAAAGGTCGAGAATATCTCCGGGACAGCGGAGGCATTGCTGATTCTCATTGCCGCCGGCTGGATAATCTATGAGGCCATCGGCAGGCTGAGAAATCCTGTGCCTCTGGATGAGCCGGCATTGGGATTAGCAGTGATGCTGGTCTCGGTAGCGGCCAACTTATTCGTATCTCGCAAGCTCTTCGTTGTCGGCGAGGAGACCGACTCCGTCGCCCTGAAGGCCGACGCCTGGCACTTGAGAACAGATGTTTATACCTCATTAGGAGTACTGGCAGGGCTCTTGATCATCGTTCTTGGAGGTTACATCTCACCGAGCACAAATCTGCAATGGGTAGATCCCATAGCAGCGATAGTAGTAGCATTGCATATCGCCCGTACCTCATATCATCTGATCCTCGAATCGGCCCGGGACCTCATAGACTTCGGCCTCCCAAATGATGAGATAGAGGAAGTGAGAAGGCATATAGCTGCCTTTGCCCCAACGGTGAGAGGAATCCACAGGCTTCGCACGAGAAAGGCAGGTGGAAACCGGTTCGTTGAATTTCATCTGCGGGTGGATTCATCCATGTCCGTAGATGAGTCGCATCGTATTACCGACATGATCGCATGTGCAATCAAGCAGCATTACCCGGGAACCACAGTCACCATCCACATCGAGCCCTGCAATTGCGCTAAAGCGACCGCAGGATCATGTGGCTGTCTGCTCTCAGAAGAGGCAAGGCGAGAGCTCAATTCCAAAGGACTGGCAAAGATAACAGCACCCAAATTGGAGGCATGGGACGCAGATAGAGATTGAATCATCTTTGCCGGAGAAAAGCAGCAGAAGGTTCATGGCATGTTCAAGAAGATAATGGTGGCAACTGACGGATCCCAGACCAGCATACGGACCGCTGAGCTTGCGGTTGACCTGGCCAGGCTCTCCGGGGGATCGATCATCGCCATTTATGTGGTGGATATTTATCGTCTGGCCCATCTTCCCGGTTATGCCGCCTTTCCCAGCCTGGGCAGCAGGCTGATGGAGCTTATGCTCAGAGAGGGAGAGCTGGCCATTTCTGAGGTAGGGAATATGGCGTCCGATGAGGGCGTGCCTTTCAGCAGTATCATTGCGGAGGGAGATCCCAGCCAGGAAATCATCAAGAGATCGCATAAGGCCGGCGCAGATCTGCTGGTTTTAGGTAGAATTGGACGGAGCGGTCTGGAGAAGATTATGCTCGGCTGCGTTGCAGAAAAGGTGGTGCGTTATTCTAAAATTCCCGTTCTCATAGTACCGGCAATGAGCAAGTGATCGAATCATGAGCGTTCCCTATCACCTCTTCGACCTGACCAAGGTCTGGTACCATGGAGACTATCCGCTCATCGAGGTGGGAGTGATGGAGCTCAACCGCAATCCAGAGAACTTCTTTGCCGAGGTAGAGCAGGCGGCATTCAATCCGACCAATACAAGCTGCTGGAAGGAGGAGAGCTGGAGATTACCGGCTCATTCCCGGCTGGCGTGATCGGGGATACCAAGGCCAACCTCATGGAGGCGGCCGAGGGAGAAAAGTTCGAGAACACCAAGATGTATCCCCAGTTTGCCGCCACAGCAGACAAAGAGGGCTTCAAGGAAATCGCCGAGAAGTTCAGAAATGTCTGCAAGGTGGAAAAGGGCCATGAGGACAGATACCGGGCCCTCCTCAAGAATGTAGAAGAGGGCAAGGTCTTCAAGAAAGATACCAAAGTGGCCTGGAGATGCCGAAACTGCGGATACATCCATGAGGGCACCGAGGCTCCAGATGAGTGCCCGGCATGCGCTCATGAGCAGGCTTACTTCGAGCTGATGGCCAAGAACTATTGAGAAATCGAGCTGGAGAAGCTGAAATTCAGATGAATGGGCTTGAAACATCGCCCTTTCATCATCACATCCCTTTTTTGCTACGAAATTTACTCTAATCACATCCAGCAAGCCGAAGATCCTTCCAGAACCAAAGCGATTTATAGATCGAGCCCTAAAAGAACAGCGATTGTTATGGCTGAATTAACTGGTATTCCGGGAAAGATTGAGCTTAAATTCCGCTCAGGCAAAGGGGTTGAGGAGTTCGAGCAGAAGTATGCCCTCACCAGCTCCGAGACGGCCTCATTTCTAAGAGGTCTTGCTCAGGAGATCGAGGCTGGCGGAGAGGTCTCAGTGAAATATGGCAGCATCAATATTTCCATCAATCCCGAGCCTCCAATCAAGGTCGAGGTAGAGTGCGAGAAGGATGAGCTTGAGATTGAGATAAAGCTCAAAGCAAAAAAGGATAAATCAGCTCCTGAAGAGGCTGAGGCATAGTCATTTTTCTTTTTTTTCTGCATATATATGAAAAAATATGCACAAATAATTTTTTAAATTTCTAAAAAGAATTGAGGTATGAGTCATATCTTAAACCGGCCCTATCTTCACTTCCTATCTTCACTTCGTTCATCTCCGTAGCAGCGCGGAGACCCCGTCCTCAAGGGTGGGAAGGAGCGCATGCTTGTCACCTCTTATGATATGATAACCAGTCTTGGAACAGGGTAGATAATCACAATGCAACCTACAAGCTTACTCGTCAAAGCATTCCCGATCTT
>WOYM01000058.1 GCA_011620785.1 Methanothrix sp.
ATGGTATACTTCGTATGGATCTTCTACATACCCTTCGGCCCATTGGCGGGCTGAATTTTTTTTTGGGTTTAACTTTATATTTATTTTATTATATTGATGAGGAACTCATAAACATGCTTTTAATAATTCATCTTTTTTGGATGGCATACAGCGAAAAAACCCCAAGTAGTATGATTATTATGATTAATAATTAACAATTGCTCTAGTGGCACCCACCAAAACCATTTAATATGGAGAATGCATAACAAATGTCTGATCTATGACATCGAAAATTGGGCTGAATCGGCCTGCAAGGGAGAGATGACTGCATGCTAAAGATGTTTCCGATTCGAGCCGAGGGTTCTTTCTTAAAGGGCACTCCTCTCAAAGCATCGCTCGCTGCAATCGTAGTTGTGCTAGGGCTCTTTGCATGGACCATTTCACCCATATTGGCATTCCTGGCACTATTGGGTGTAGTTGGACTCCTGCCCATTGAGCGCAGAGTGCGCACAAGCCTTGTTATAATTGGGTGCATTTCAATAGGTATAGGCGCAGCCTTGGCAACGGTGGATTTGCCTCTCTCCCAGATAGCCGCGCTCAAGCTGCTGGGTTCGCCAATTCAAGCGGCCGTCTCCGGCGGTCTTTGATCCGCAATCTCATATCGTGCTTGTCAGCCATTTCATCTTCCCAACGCTTTCAGTATTCTCCCTGCTTGCAGTCGCCTCATCCTGCCCCCCTTGTCCATAAAAGAGCAATAATAAAAATAACCCAAACAACCAGCATGCTTATCCCAAGCGATGCTCCCGCAAACACTAATCCTTCATCAGCGTCCATATACTTAGCCCCCTAAATAATAGCATCTATTACCGTGGTCACATATATCCACAGGGTAATAAGTGCCATCAGGATATAACCAAGCGATTGAACTCGCATTTTATCACCATTGAAACTTATAGTTAGATAGCTCTTTGGCCTCAGCTCTCTTCTCTGCCTTTAATTCATTGTACCTTATCTTTGGATAGCCGCTTTATCTCATTCTTATTCCTCCTTTCGCCAAGACTAAGAGAAAATCCATTGATATAGCAACTCCACGATCAAGTAGAACGCCAGGAATAAGAGTGCCAGCATCACAGATACTCCAATAAACACTCTCTCTTCCTTTTCTCCTCCTAATAGAGAGAAATCGGCAGCTATCCTCTTGACATTGCCGTCCATCCAGTTTGAGAAGCTCGTTAAAGGCCCCTTTACGAACCATATGAACTTCCCCCCAGCAAGTCTCAATGGCCAGTCTGTATCGAGGCTAATTGTCCTCCCCTCTGGAGGATATATTCCTGAGGTTATGAGAAGGAAGAACGCAAATGAAGCGAATAACAGCAGTTGAAGTGATTCTATAACATGAGACGCTGTGTACGCATCGAAATCAACGGGGTAGGGGAGAAGCTGGTAGAGAGGATACGGATACAGGCCTATGAAGATGCATAAGAATGCCATTATCCCCATGCCGAATAGCATATTGAGTGGTGGGTCCTTTACCCGCAGGCCTGAGTCGTGGCCAAAGAAAGTGAAGAATGGAACCTTTATGCCTGCATGTTCGAAAACGCCTGCGGAGGCAAGCTGCAAGAGAACATAGACTATTGCCAGACCTCCAGATGCAGATGCTTGAACGACCATGGCTTTGGTCACAAAACCGGAAAACAGGGGGAATGCCGAAATTGATGCCGCCCCCACTAAACAGAAAATGGTAGTTAACGGCATGGTCTTATATAATCCGCCCAGGTCGGTGATCTTTGCAGTTCCCGTCCTAAAAAGCACGCTTCCCACGCTCATAAAGAGCAGCGACTTATAGATGATGTGGGCAAAGGCGTGAGAAGTCGCGCCATTGAGGGAAAGAGCTGTGCCCATCCCTATGCCGCATAGCATGAAACCCACCTGGTTGATGAGGCTATAGGAGAGGACCCGCCTCAAGTTATTCTCCAGGACGGCATAAAATATAGGATATATAACCATAATTGCCCCCAGCCACATCAAAGGCCCAAAACCCGTGAAGCCCCTCGCTAAAACATACACGGCGGACTTGGTTGTAAAGATGCTCAAATATACTGACCCCGTAACAGTTGACTCGGGATAAGCATCAGGTAGCCAGGCATGCAGCGGAGGAACGCCTGCATTTATAATAAAACCTAAGAAGATTAACATAGCAGCCAGATAAGTACTGCTGGAACTCCAGCCAATGGCATCAAAGGTTATTGAACCGGTGCTGGCAATATATATGACAATTCCCGCCAGCAGGATTATGCCGCCGGCAATGTGCCACATGATATATCTAAACCCGGCACTATGCGCTTTCTCCGTCGCACCATGCCAGATAACGAGCATGGACGCGACCGACATTATCTCCCAGAAGAAATATAAGGTTATCAGGTCACCGGCAAAGACTACACCCAGCGCACTTCCCGCATATACTAGCTGGCACATATGTTCGCTGCTACTTTTTACATGAAGCGAATAGATCATGACCGGGACGGAGGCCAGGGTGAATGCCAGTGCGAATAGAAAGCTCAGTTTATCCACTCTTCCGAAGACGAGATCGTATCCTAAGAATGGCAGATGCCACGATGAGAAGGGAATTTCTCCAAATACTCCCGTATACATGAGTATTACATCTATTAGCGCTGCCAAAGGGGGAATGATCAAATATGCCTGCTTCCACTTACCTTTAAAGAGCGGTACAAATAACGCTCCTATGATCAGTATAAATCCTGGATGCAACCAGCCTATCATCAGCTTTCACACCCCCTTCTTCTTATAATAGTCCTCATCTTTCGAGAGCCAAAGACGCAATCCTTTGGCTGCATAGATGAGGAAGGTGAATGCGGAGAAACCGAATATCGCATAAAATGCCGTCACTTCTTGCCATGCGAACTCGACGGGCCACTGAACGAATAAACCAGCCATTACCATTATAATGAGGGAAAACGCAACGATTGTGAGGAATAGGTTCCCGTGCCGGTGACGTGGCTCAGCGGTCCCGAGAAAGAGAAATACATATCCAATAATGCCCAATATGGCGAGAACTGCAAGTAATAAATCCACTTTCATCATCTCCTCATCTTGGATATAATTGATCCCCCATTTCCAATAATTATCATAATATACCCATAGCTACTGATATCACGAATGCAGAGAATAACAGCGTCACAACTAGCAAGGCCCAGCCGAGCATCTCCGAGGGAAAGCCGTAATAGGTATGCCAAAAGTACTCGCTTCTCGCCCTCGTTTCCCTCTCTTCTTCTGCGGTATTTTCCATCGATCTCTCTCCCGACATCCCATTATCATCTCTCTTATCTTACTTTTATCAGCCAGACATCTTCTTTTCCTGCGCCATAGGACTCAGTGACGCCGGTTATGATATAGCCACCATCCTGCGTCTCCTGCACGGAATTTCCCCAGTCATTGCGGGTGCCGCCAAACGTCTCATTCCACAGCTCAATCCCCTTTGAATCGGTTTTTATCAACCATACACGCCCAATATTGTTAGAATTGAACAGCCGGGAATAGCTACGAACATTGTCGGTAGTTGTGGTGTTATAACCTGTGACGATATACCCGCCATCTCTCGTCTGCTGCACAGAGGCACCGGAGTCAAAATTGCTCCCCCCAAAGGTTCTATCCCATTCTTTGTCTCCCTTCAGGTCGGTCTTTATTAGCCAAACATCTCCTTTTCCCGCACCGAAGGACTCTGTTAAGCCAGCTATGATATACCCGCCATCTTCCGTTTCCTGCACTGACAAACCCAAATCCCGACTAGGTCCACCGAAGGTTTTAAGCCAATCCCAATGCAGCTTCGAATTGGTCTTTATCAGCCATACATCCTCTTTGCCGGATCCTGAAGACGGTGTGTAACCTGCAATGACATAGCCGCCGTCTTTGGTCAAACCGATCGATGCGGCCTCTGAATCCGCTCTGCCCGTGGCCATATCCAGCTGCTTATTTCCTTGCGAATCGATCTTGATGATCCAGGCCTTCTTGCCATTGGTAAATGACGTATAACCTGCAACGATGTACCCATCATCATTGGTTTGCTGCACTGAGAATCCCAAATCCTCACCGGATCCTCCAAAGGTTCGATCCCACAAGACACTCCCATTTGCATCGGTCTTTATAACCCATAAGTCATAATTGCCGACAATCCAAAAGGACTTCTTTCCTCCCACGATGATGTACCCCTCATCCTTAGTTTGCTGGACGAAAAAGCCCAAATCTTTTCCCAGACCGCCGTAGGTTCTATCCCATTCCTTGTGTCCCTTTGCATCCGTTTTTATCAGCCAGAGATCTCCCCTGTGCTGGACCTTAATGAGCCAGGAAAATGGCGCATCGGCGCCATAAGAGGATGTATAGCCGGTAATGATGTAGCCGCCATCCTTGGTCTGCTGGCCATAAGTGCCCACATCGTCACTGGAGCCACCGTAGGTTCTGTTCCATTCCTCTCCAGGAATTGGGGCGCAGGGAAATGTGTTAAGCTGGCCGGAAGTCGTTGTATCGGGGTTGGCTGATGCTAAGCATATTACCATCCACAGCACAATCACAAATCTCTCCTTAATCATGCCTCCCCCTTATGTCTAAATTGATTCAGTAATCCTAATCGGTCCGCATTTTATCATTCTAGTGCAGTTTCGGATGATTCCTTCATACACCTCCGAAGAGTTCTGATATAGCCATTTCTGCTAGATCATATATGTAGAACATATTTGGATATATGAAAAATACTAGGGAGAAGATTGCGGTTATTGCCAAGGGGACGACCACCAACAGTGGTGCCTCCTTCATCTTTTCTTCTCCAAATGCGCTGATATCCTCTGCAGGCTTCTTGAAGAACGCTGTCAGTATTATAGGAAAGAAATAAACTATATCCAGCAAAGAGCTTATCAGGATGACTGCTAAGAATATCATCCCATATGGAGAGCCCACTGCCCATGCGCCCAGACAGAGATACAATTTGCTGATAAATCCGCAAACTGGGGGGATTCCAGCCATGCCTATGGCAGCTATGCTGAATGCGAGCATGGTCACGGGCATCCTCTTCCCTATTCCCGCCATCTCGCTTATTCTCATCTTACCTGTCGCCACCAATATGGCACCGGCACAAAGGAAGAGGGTTATCTTCATGTATCCGTGGAAGGGGATATGTAACATCGCCCCTTGCATGCTGTCTCGGGTCATCAATGCCGCACCCAAGATGATGTAGGATAACTGGCTTATGGTGGAGTAGGCTAGCCTCCTCTTGAGGTTATCCTGGGTGATGGCGAAGAAGGAGGCAACGATCATGGTGAAGCCGGCAATGCCTGCCAGGATCAGCCAGAGCCCCAGCTCCTGCATCAGGTCCATGCCTATGACGTAGCCTACTATGCGCACAATTCCAAAGACTCCCGCCTTGACCACAGCTACGGCGTGCAGTAGCGCGCTCACTGGCGAAGGTGCGATCATCGCCGAGGGCAGCCAGGAATGAAAGGGCATCCACGCCGCCTTCATAAATCCTAGAAGGAAGGCGAAGAATAGCACGGTTACTATCATTGGTGAGGCATCAGCTAGTGGCCTTATACCGCCGGGCGTAAAATCCGTAGTGCCTGCCAGGTAATAAGTGACCATGATGGCGAAAAGGAGGAAGGCACCTGCTGGCATCAGATAGGCCAGGTACTTATGCCCTGCCCGCAGTGCCTCCGGCGTCTGCTCATGAATTACCAGAGGGTAGGTAGAGACGGTTATTATCTCATAAAATATGTACAGGGTGACTAAATTTGCCGACAAAGCAACACCCACTGCACCCATTATGGCAAAGCAGAATGAAAAGTAGTATCTAGTCTGAGCATGCTCCTTGAGCGTTCGCATATATCCTATGGAGTAAATGGAAACCAGGACCCAGAGGGAGGATGCAGTTATGGCGAAGATTTCGCCAAAGGCATCAACCTTGAATCCAATATAGATATCCTTGAACATCGACTGGAACAGGATGAGTTTTATCGTCTCTCCTTTCACGATCAGTGGTGCCATGGACAGAACGAGCAGGAACATCGCTACGCTTGCGGCTATTGTCCATGCCTCTCTTATGTTGGGATGATTCCTGGAGGGCAGGATTAAAGCGGCTGCTATCGCTGGGCACAGGATGGCAAAAAGGGGCGTCATTAGCTCCATTAGAGCGTCACCCCCATTCTCAGATTCGATAATATGTGATTAATCAGAGGCATAGGAATATTTGTGAGCCAGATGATGCCCATTATGATACAAAGGGACGCCAGGATCAGTATCGGCGCAACCATGGAGAGCGGGAGAGATTTGCTCTTTTCTCTGACCTCTACCGCATTCTCTGTCACCTTGTGCTTCACAAAGTACATTTGATCAATCACCCTCCAGAAGTATACCAGGTTAAGGAGGCTGCTTAGCAGCAATACGGCTACGAAGGGGTATTGAGCGGCATCCAGGGAGGCAACAATCAAGAAAAGCTTGGAGGCGAATCCCGCAGTAAGCGGAATTCCTATCATCGAGAGTGCGGCAATAGTAAAGGCTGCACAGACATGCGGCATCTTTTTCCCGAGGGCCTCAAAGTCCCTTATGTCCCTCAGTCCCTCTTGCTGACTGATAGCGCCGGCGCACATGAAGAGACAGCCTTTCCCAATGGCATGATTCAATATGTGAACCACGACGCCAACCAGCCCCCATGGTGATAAGGGAGAAAGTCCTAACCCTAAGAGTATATACCCCATTTGTGATACCGAGGAGTAGGCGAGCATTCTCTTCAGATTTCTCTGCTTTATTGCCCAGATTGAACCTGCCAGAATGGCTATCGCAGCAACCCAACATATTAATAAATCAAGGCCGATATAGTGCCGTACGAATTCCAATGTGAAGACGGAGTAAAACATCCTTAAAAGTATATAGAACATCACTTTCACATGCACTGAGGCCATCATTGAGCTTATAGTGGACGGAGCATAGGTATAAACATCAGGCTGCCATAGATGAAGGGGAAATATGTATGCCTTAATCATAACTCCCACCACAATCATGGCAAAGCCCATTTGAACTGCTCTATTGTCATATACGAGTGGAAGCAATAGCCTCATATCAGCGAAATTGAGGGTGCCCGTGACGGAATAAATCCAACCAACGCCAAAGATGTATAAAACGGCACCGATGGAACCCATTATCACATAATTATAAGCCGCCCGCAATGCTCTTCCACCGGCTGCAGCTATTAATGCATATGCGGTCAGGGACGCAATCTCCAACCAGATGAACATGTTGAACAGGTCGCCAGTAACGGTTATTCCGTACATTCCGGCAGCCATGAGCTGGACTAGGGTGTAGAAGGTGACATGCTTCCTTTCCTCTATCTCATGCCTTACATTACCACGAGAATATATTAATACTAATATAACTATTGATATAACTATGATCAGCAGGTAGGCATTCATCGCATCTACAACGTACTCAATGCCCCAGGGCGGCCTCCACCCCCCCAGCCAGTAGCGGATAGGTCCCACGGTAAGGACATGATCCAATATGAATAGGGACATGATGAGGAAGACAGAGTTCATGGCCAAAGACATGAAGAAGGGCAGCTTTCTGCTCGTGTATCCAGCAAGCAGCATAGTAAAGCCACAAAACAATGCCAGCCCGACTATGAGCACGGGGAAATGTTCAACTGGATACATTTCTCACATCACCCCCCCACTCGCTCAAATTCCTTCTCTTTCTCTATTATCTCGTCCTCTTCTATGGTCCCATACTTTTGATATATTCTTATCACAATGGCTAGGGCGACTGCGGTTGTGGCCGCGCTCACCACAATTCCTGTCAGCATCAGCACATTGGGCAGTGGATTCACGTATATGTAGCCTTTCTCTGCTGCTTGCTCCCATAAAATGGGTGGAGTACCCGTTTTCAATCCCCAGGTAGTTAAAATATTCCGTCCTACATCTCCGAGGGACACAAACCAAAGGAACATAGCCGTCTGAAATATGCTTAAACCGATGAGCTTTTTAAGCAAGTTCTCCTTTACGATCGTTGCAGTAAGGCCTATGATAGCGATGAGCATGGCAATCCAGAAATTATATTTTTCGAGGACGTGTTGAATTAACCATTCCATCATCCTTCATCACCTTCCATCTCATCATCCTCTTTCATAGACAGATCGAAATATTGAGAGACGAATGACGCCATCACCGTCAATCCAATCCCCACAGAGATCATGTATGCTATTAGAAACCCCCTAGCTCCTGCTACCCCTGTAAATTCCGTCACGGGCCAAAATGCGGGCATATTAAGCCACTGTGCAGTGGCAAGGCTGAAAAGGATACACAACCAACCGGCACCATTATACAGGAACAAGCCGAAGCTTTTGAAGAAAACATTCACTGACTCGGGCATTTTTTCTCTGCCTTTGTCCGCGCCAAAGACGGTTATATAAAGGATGAATCCCGTGGCAAGTATTGTCCCACCTTGAAATCCACCTCCGGTCCCACCCGTCCCCATCATAACATAGAGCCCAAATAACAAGATAAAAGGGAACATCAGACTTGCCGTCACCTCAATTACAACATCCCTTTTATATGCCCTCTTCTCCTGGGTCATAGTCGCCCTCGCCTCCTCAGCAGCAATATAACGCCAATTGCACCGGTGAGGATGACAGTCTCCTCACCCATTGTATCGTAACCCCTGTAATCAGCAAGCCCGGCAGTCACGATGTTTATGGTGGCCGTCTCCTCCTCAGTCATTTCATTGATCCTAACCGGAAAATTATATCTGTAGACGGTCAAATTTCCGTCGTCTTCTTTAATAAAATAATATCGTATAGGTTCATTATAAAATATCTCGCCTTCATTGATGAGAACATCCCATCCCCCTTCTGAGAGCCGACCCCCCTCGAACGATCCCTTTTCGCTCCACTCGATCCTGTAATTCCCCTCTTCCAGGGTTGGATAATTCTCCTCTTTATTAAATCCCATATCTTCTATTTTGGTTTTGATTTGCAAAGGAAGAATGCCTGCATTTAAGCTCTCCACCAGGCCATCGGCATCAACGTTGAAAAGCTTCACATATTTATTAACAGGAGAATTCTCATCACCGAAAGCTGGCAGGTCCTCGACCACATATATCGACAAGGCAATCAAGAGGATGGCGGTAATGAATCCCGATATCGTCAGTGGTTTCATTGCTGGTGGTTTCATTTCTTCTCCCACCTCGGCACTCTCGATAAACAGGCCATCATTAGGGCAGTTGAGGCACCGGCTCCTACTGCCGCCTCGGTAAATGCTACATCGCATGAGCCCATCTGCAGCCAAACATTGGCCATAATAAAGCTATAAGCACCCATCAAGACGATGGCAGCCAAAAGGTCCTTTACCCATAACGCTGCCACGGCAATAATAAGAAGAAATAACAATAACAATAAATCAATAGGAAGTATCATCTTTTTTAGCCTCCTTTATTCCTCCATAAAGACATGACCCACTTTCTTTTGCATGCTCTGGTCTACAGTAAGAGATTCTGCAGGCTCTTTGGCAATGGCATGCACTATGTATCGCCCCATCTCAGGCTCGATATCTATGGTTATTGTCCCTGGAGTCAATGTGATGGAGTTTGCAAATGTGACTAGGGCGAAGTCACTTCTCAGAGTTGTATCAAATTCTATGATTCTGGGATCTACCGGCAGAATGCCCAGGACACGTTTTGTCACATCAATAGTGGCCAGATAAATTTGCCATAACTCCCATCCGATATAAGGAATTAGTCTTCGGATCTTCAAGAGCACATTCTCGCCTCGGCTGGGCACGAAGATCTCGTAGGTGAGGAATGAGACAATCAATGCTGCCAATATACCTCTTGACGATACTTTGAAGAGATCATAGGGCTCGAGAAGATAAACGGTCCAGGCTGATAGGAGCATCCAGAATGCGAACATGACGCAAAAAGTCAGAGCGATTGAGAAGGACCAGCCCTCTTTTTTCATAGCAGTCATCTCTCCATCACATCCTCTTGTCGCCCTTCCTCCAAACCGGCAAGCCGCTAACATATGCAGCTTTCATCAAGGCGTGCGTACCTGTAGGACCGACCAATAGGTAAAAAGCCGACACGAAGAACAGTTTAATCGTTATAAAGCTCAATCCTTCATAGGTCATGCAGCCAACTATTATGAGGATCTGTCCAAGTGTGTCGCATTTTCCCGTAGCATGCAGCCTGGTATAGAAATCAGGAAACCTCAAAAGCCCCGCGGTTCCAATTATCATGAAAAAGGCTCCTGCCGCCAAAAACATTGTCGATATCACGTCTATCGCTAACATAGTTCTCCTCGTTCTACATATTTGGCGATAATTATCGTTCCAATAAATGCAATTACAGCATACATGAGTGCAATGTCGATGAATTCCGGTCTTTCGATGATATAGCCCACCACGATCAAGAGCACAATCGCCTTCGTACCTATCACATTCGCAGCAACGATACGGTTGAACGTCCCCGGTCCATAGATAGCTCTGTACGAGCACACTAGAATTGTGGTCGCTATTATAATTCCAACAACAAGAAATGGGACAATCATCACAAATAATGTTGATAATGCTTATATATGTAGTTTTCGAGTCCAGTTCGGCGATATGTATATTCCTAATAGAAAATATATATAGATTCGACGAGTCTCTGCAAACAATTATCTGCACTAAGTCAATAATTTAACGTGTCAATTGAAACTAAATTTATTTGCTAGCTCCGCAAGATGATAATCCTTATAGATATTGAATTAATAAATACAGATATTTAATTATAATAATAGAGTTATTGATAGGCCGCCTGATTGAAATGCATATCCGCCCGCAGACGTGGGTTAGGGGCCTATCGAATCCCTGGTCGCGCACAGGAGTGGCTGAAAACCGCCAACATCCAAGATGGTGAATATTGCTGGAGGAATATACCTTTTGCTACTGATTCTCGGCGATGGTTTCAGCAGACTTCGCCTGCGACCAACGCACAACATAATAATTATCTTTTTTGATAAAATTGAATGCTATTAGCGAAAGCTTATTCATTAATAAATGTTATTAACCATAGTTAGGGGCAAATAGCATGGAGATCTTGCATTTAGTGAAGTCTAAGACTTCACGTTCTCAAGACGAGCTGATCGCTAGGGCGGCCAGATCCTGGGACCCTGAATTTCCTGGCCGAATGGAGCTTCCTCGCAAATATGCCGCGGTATGTAGGGAGACCATAGTCCTCGCCAAATCTAAACAAAAAGATCCCAAAGATATACTGCCCGAAGTCTGCCGAATCAGGGGGATAGATGAATCAAAGGTCATTGAAGCGCTGTATGCGCTGGCTTTAATCATCGATGAGGAAACCTATCCATCCAAGAGAAACAAAGGGATGCAAGCTGCCATAACCTTAAAAATCAAAGACCTCTTGACGCGTTTGAGGTGACGCCAGAGGATGCATAATTGTTTTAAATATGAATGTGATTTAAAAAAAATGAACCCTATTATTGGATCCATATAGAAGAATATTATCTGCTGCATTAGCGATCTTTTCTGGAGTACCTTAAACCAGGTGTAGTAATATACCATCGCCCCTTCTTGCCTTTTAGGAACTCCAGGGATTCAGCATAGTCTTCAAAGTAATGGGCTTCTCCATTATCCAGGTTCATCACAGAGATCCTCCTTTCCATGACTAATCCCTTCTGTTCCAGCAAATCCTCGATCTCCTGGCGCAGCTTGCTCTTCTTTTTTATCAGGAGATGCTCATCCTCATGACTGCAGTCTGGCATCGACGCCACATCCCTCAGATACGGGCGGGCCGGGCCATATCTAAAGCCCACTTTATGTACTCTGCTGCAGGAAACTCATGCACAGAGGTGGCCACGATGAGCCCCTCACTGTATTTGGCCATGACCAGAATGGCCCTGCCCTTATCATCCTTTATCACCGTCTCGAAGCCCTCGCCTGGGATAAAGTAGCCGTCGCACTCCGGGGTGGTGGTGCAGATCAGGCAGGAGCAATCCCCCTCAGAGGGATTGACACTCTGAGTGCTCATCTCGCAAATGTATTTCAGGGGGAGAGGCAGCCAATCAAAGTCATGCTCCGGGACCAGGGGGCCGAACACCGTCAGCACCCCCCCATTCATGACAAAGCGTTCTATATTCGATTTCATCCTCTCCAGACCGGGAAGGATCTGGGAATAATCCGGATTGGCAAAGCCGGAGGGAATCATCACCATCTTGTACTGGGGCAAAAATGGGCTTCCAAGGATGCTTGGCGACAAGAACTGGTAGCTGGCCCCTACATCCTGGAAGAGCTTCTCGAAGAGCAGAGTCCTCTGGCCAATGAGTGCGATGTCTGGCATATGCCATTATCTTAGCCAGGCAAGGGGAAAATCTTTATGGTTCCCATGGTTTAATATCTCTGCAATTATGATTTTGCTCCATAAAGCTTATTACTAAATATCACCTGTATTTTAAACGCGATTGTACATGGAACAGGAATTAATGAGGATAGGCGTCTCGCTACCTGAAAAGCTTCTTTCCAGGTTCGACGAGATAATATTGAAGCGCGGCTACTCCTCGCGCTCCGAGGGAATAAGAGATGCAATCAGAAACTACATCGTCCACTACGAATGGATGAGCGATGTGCAGGGGGAGAGAGTAGGTGTCATCACACTGGTCTATTCCCATTCCCAAAGGGGCCTGGTGGAGAATCTGACTGATATCCAGCATGACTCGGGCGATATAATCCAGTCCAGCCTTCATGTCCATCTGGACCACGACAACTGCCTGGAGGTGATTGTCCTGCGGGGAGAGGGCAAGGATGTTAGAGTGGCGGCGGAGAAGATGATGTCTCTGAAGGGTGTGAAGCATGTCAAACTAACCACCACCTCCATGGGAAAGGAGCTGTAGGCTCTGCATCGAGAAGCTGGCACCCAGGAGAAAAGCAATATCCCGATGCCACCGGAAGAGATTGCTCCAGGGATCTATATCCTGCATGAAGGGGATGTTGCGCGGCTAGCGACGAGATCGTCCGATCCCGTGCCCGTCTACGGCGAACGCATCCACAATGGATATCGCCTCTGGGACCCATACCGCTCGAAGCTCGCCGCCCTCATCCTGAAGGGAAAATGGCAGACACTCCCCTTGAAGAGAGACTCCCGGGTACTCTACCTGGGAGCATCCACTGGCACCACCGTCAGCCACGTGGCGGATATTGTCTCAGGAGGCCTGGTCTATGCGGTGGAGTTCTCGGCCCGCTCCATGCGCGACCTGGTCCGGCTGTGCGAGAGACGCAAAAACATCATTCCCATCCTCGCCGATGCGGCAAAGCCGGAGGAGTATGCCCCGCTTCTCGAGCCGGTGAATCTGGTCTACCAGGATGTAGCTCAGAAGAATCAGGCCCAGATCGCCACTCTCAACTGCGCGAGGTACCTGGGCCAGGGAGGCGAGCTGTGTCTCATGCTCAAGAGCCGCTCGGTGGACACGACCGCCCCGCCTAAAGCAGTCCTCCAGTCAGAGCTAAAAAAGCTGGAAGGACTGGAGCTTATTAAGGTCATGAACCTGGAGCCATTCCACCTGGATCACTGGGCGGTGCGGGCCAGGTGGAATCCGGGCCCATCTGAAGAGGGCCATTGAGTTTATCTCGCGGGATCGCGAAGGGCGGAGCAGGAAGACCCCACCCTTCAGGGTGGTCTCCCGGACTGCGAGTCCGGGGGAGTTGCGACGAAGTCGCAACAGGATGAAAGCGGAGCCCTTTTGCCTAATATCGAAAACTACAAATCTAATAAAGGCACTACATGATTAATAACATGTACCGCACTTTGAAGATAAAGCTCGATAAGTCTAATGAACTCATCCAGACAGCAACTATTTGGAATGCTGCCTGTCAGGATGTCATGGACTACGGTTTTGCGGCACATGATTACAACAAGACCAGACTCAATAGGGCTACATATAGCGATCTCCGAGATAAGTATCCTACACTGCCATCTGCCCTGATTCAGACCGCCAGGGACCAAGCAAGCGATATGCTTAAAAGACTCCGATTTGAGAAAAAGCCTTTCAAGCATTCTCTGGGAGCTGTCAGATTCGATATCAGAACTATGAAAGTGTTCTTGGAATCTGGATATTGTAAACTCACGACCGTTTTTGGAAGGCTGAGATATGACTTCCGCCTACCGGAATACTACCAGAAATATGCTACATGGAAAGTCATGAACGCACAACTTAAGATAGCCAAAAATGCGTGCTATCTCAATGTTCAGGTAGAACAACCAGACCCAGAAATTGTAATGGGAGATAGGCGGCTGGGAGTGGATCTTGGAATCAATAACATAGCAGTATGTAGCGATAACACGTTTTGGGAGTCTGGACCTGTAAAGGCTGTTAAGGGTAAATACCAGTATTTAAGATCAAAGCTTCAGTCCAAGGGCACTCGATCAGCTAAACGAAAGCTTCAGAAGCTTTCAGGTCGAGAGAGACGGTTTCAAAGGGACGTGAATCATAACATCGCTAACTGGATAGTATCAAAACCATATGACGTAATCGCTCTAGAAGACCTAACCAACATCAGGAACGGTAATAAGAATGAGAAGCTTGGTAAATGGAGTTTCGCAGAACTGCGAACCATAGTAGAATACAAGGCTATGGCTATAGGCAAGAAGGCGGTTGCCATAGATCCAAGATATACTTCTCGTACATGTTCCAAGTGTGGTTTTCAGAAGAAGGAAAACCGTAATGGTAAGACCTTCAAATGCAAGAGCTGTGGCTTCCAGATCGATGCTGATTTGAATGCATCCAGAAACATCGCTACCTTCAGTAGATCTGATCGTAGCAGGCTGTCTGTCAACCAGCCAATCGTAGCGGGCTAACCACTAGCTACAAGCCACGCCCTTCAGGGCGTGGTAGTTGACTTAGCCGATTATCTTGTGAATCTCATCAGAGATTATATTGGGCAGCAGCCTGACGTAGCCCACCAATGGTATCTTCACCCTGGCCACCCCTATGACCCACTCATCCTTCACCGGGGTCAGATAGCTGATCCCATCTCCCACATAGGTTCCATTCTCGGTCTGGTAAAGGAGCAGGCCGGTGTTCTTGTCCAGATACACATCATCGCCCACCCGCATGATATCATCGCGATGCTGATCGAAGTACGACATATTGGCCATGCCCAGGGTCCGGCCTGCCTTCTGGTCGATGACCTCATTGTGATCACCTTTGGTGATATAGCCAGAAAACGGCGCTCCAGGCCCTCCCTCCCACATCGGCTCATTCTCCTCCACGTGATATAGAGCACGATGGATTATGGGTATGGCCTTGCCCTGGCCGGGAGGCATTCCCAGGACCATTTTGAGCTGGTCGAAAAGGTTCAGGCTCTCCTTGCCATAAGGCCGATAGAGGATGACGTCCCCAGGATTGTTGAATGCTGTATAGTTCATCTTTTCTGCCTCATCCCAGGGAATCACCTCGGAGCGACTTGCCCCCTGAACGAGGATAATATCTCCCACATTGAGATTGGGCACCATGCTTCCCGACTCCACAGCCACCATAGGCGTCCAGAGGCCCAGAGTTATCTGGGAGAGGAGGGATATGGCCCCCACCACCACTACAACGAAAATTATATCTTTGGCCAGCTGAGGGATAGGCAGACTGTCAAACCATTCTCCGATCTTCATCAGCCACATTTATCAGTTGGTACATTCTTATACTCCTTTCGATGCTGCAGATATCCCCCAAGTCGGCCAAGAGCGTTCCAGCCCAGGGCAGGGAGACTGTGCATAGGTTTGCCGAACAGGGCTACCAGCTGGAGCCGGAGGCCCTTGAAGCCATATGCCGCTATCAGGGCAGCCAGGAAGAGCTCTTCCGGCGCATAATCGGCAGCATAGATCGATCCCTGGCGGTTATTGGTATGCAGCACATCAAAGGCCTCATCGAACCATCAGCATCCGAGATCACCTCAGACTCAACTCCCTCCGATTCTCATCCCCAGTGCTCTGCCCAATTGAGCTGCGACATAACCGGGCGGTCGACCTGTGTAGGCGAGTACGATGATTTCGTCTGCTACTTTCGGGACAGATATGCAAAGATCAGAGAGATCCTCTCCCGCCGGATCAACTCCCGGCCGATAGAGTCCTTGAGCAAGAGTACATCGGGCAGGGAGGTCTCTCTAATCGGCATGGTCCTTGATATCAGAAATACCTCCAAAGGCAACCGGGTGATAGAGCTGGAGGATCCCACCGGGATGATAGTGGCGGTCATCCAAAAGGATGGGGAGGCCTATGAGGAGTCGGGGCAGATAATTCCGGATGAGGTCATTGGAGTCACGGGCATTTCAGACGGTAATGGAAGGATCTTTGTCAAATCGCTGCTCTGGCCTGATATGCCCAATCAGACCGCCTCCCTGGAGAAAGGTAGCGGCCATGCCATACTCATATCCGATCTTCATGTGGGGAGCAAGTATTTCATGGATGAGGCCTGGCAGAGGTTCTCCGACTGGCTGAACGGAGAAGCGGATGATCCCAGTGGGCTTGCCTCCCAGGTGGAATACCTGGTGATCGCCGGAGACCTGGTGGACGGGATTGGAATTTATCCTGGCCAGCAAAACGATCTGGCGATAATGGATATCTATTCCCAGTACGAGGCGGCTGCAGGGCTGCTAAATGCCATAAGAAGCGACATCAAGATCATCATCTCCCCGGGCAATCACGACATAGTGCGCCAGGCGGAACCCCAGCCCGCTCTCCCTCCGGAGGTGCAGAGATACTTCCGACCTGATATGCTCTTCGTGGGCAATCCCGCTTGGATTACATTGAGCGGCATATCGGTGCTGATCTACCATGGCCGGAGCATAGACGATCTCGTCCTCCGCCTGCCCGGAATCACCTATGCCAACCCAGAGAAGGCGATGATAGAGATGCTGAGAAGAAGGCACCTCTCCCCAATCTATGGCAGCCGGGTGTCCATCGCACCGGAGAACGAGGATCATTATGTCATCTCCCATCCCCCGGCAATTCTCCATTGCGGGCACGTCCATACCGTGGGAATCGCCCGCTATAAAGGAGTGGCAGCGATAAACAGTGGCACCTGGCAGTCGCAGACTGATTTTCAGAAGAAGATGAACATTCAGCCGGTTTGTGCAGTGGCGCCAATTGTAGATCTGGCCACATTAAAGGTTCGAAAGCTAATATTCGCCTGATCTATCTTTATAAACACAACAAAAAAATTTTTATAGTAATAGAGAGAGTAGTATATCCGGCGAATACGATCATAGGTAGGAGGAATACGAATATGGCGGAATAAATCTCCAGGCAATGGGTGCTCCTCAAACTGCAGGTACAATCGATGGCGGTTAGTATCTCTTACCAAAAAAGATAAATATTATAGAGAGAAATTGTATCGATATCAAACAACGAAAGGGGTGAAATTATTAGACAGAAGGGTGTTATTTTAGTGCTGGCCATAGCTATGCTGTCAATACCTGCATTTGCACAGGGCATGGGCGGCAGTGGCAGCATAGATATCTTCGGAAAGAATGGCGTGATATTCCAGACAGAAGGTTCAGCATACCTTTTCCCGGAATTTCAGGATACCAATGCGGATACGATGGCGATCGGAAATGACAGAGCAATGGCCTTTGGTGTGCCATGGCACAGGGCGCCCGTAACTTTAGCTACCAATAACCTGGAGGTCATAAAGAACCAGGACACTGGAGAGTGCAATTGCTGCTATGGCAATGTGTCACCCAGCTGCCAGGACTGCTGCATCAAGGTCAATATAGACCAGATCAAGATCGGCAATAGAGACGCTCTTGCATTCGGATTTGCCTCCGCCACCAACAATGTCAAGGTGATAGCCAACCAGCAGTGATATCAAGCCAGTCGAACCAGACAGGATTGGATATGAAGATTTCAAGGAGACCCGCCGATGCAATAAAAGCGGGTTTTCTATTAATTTTTCTCTTATCGGGCCCAGTCCTAGCCGGGCAGATGCCAGACAGGCCCATCACCTCATGTGAGATCTCAAACCACATTGATCAAACGCCAACCAATGCCTTCATCGGCCCAAGAACAGATTCCATTCTGCTCTCACAACCCAGAGAGATGGTCATGCCAGATATGGCTGCTCTAACCGCAAAACTGGAAAATCTATCCGCAGCCTACACCCAGAGGCAAGAGGAGCTTTTTTCCAGCAGCCTCCAGGAGAGCAGCAGCAATTGCAGCGATCCGGATCTCAGCGGTCAGGATATAGGCCTTGAGGGCCAGCTTCGAAACCGCCTGGACATAAGAGTATCGGGAATATCCGTTCGCGCCATCAACACCGTGGAAGGTGGGAAGGCCACCGCCACCTCCAACATAATCATCGAGCCGATGCAGATCATCCAGCTCCCTTGCCAAGCAGCAGATAAGCTGAGATGATCAAGGGCCTCCAAAAATTATGGGAGAGGGGTTCAGAAGATCACGACAGTGTCCCGTCCAGCCAGGACGGGCTGTATCAGGCACACTTCGGATCCTTATCCCTCTCTTTCTCCATCGCCTCTTTTGCCAGCCGGATGGCACACAGCTCAGAGCACATGGTGCAGGTGTCGGTCTCCAACCCTCTCCTGTGTCTGATCTGCTTTGCTCTTGCCGGATTTATTGCCGCCTGGAACTGGCCATCCCAGTCCAGAGCGGCTCGCGCCCGGGACATCTGCAGATCCCAGGATCGTGCTCTTTCTCGCACGCCCGGCCGGGTGAGGTCGGCTGCATGGGCAGCGATCCGAGTGACATAGGTTCCCTCGATCACATCCTCTCTGTTGGGCAGATCGAGGTGCTCGGAGGGAGTCGTAGCACAGAGGAAGTCCGCTCCCGCCATACCGGCGATCACGCCACCCATGGCAGCGGTGATATGGTCGTACCCGGGGGCGACGTCCGTCACCAGGGGTCCGAGAAGGTATAAGGGCGCTCCGCCGGTCAAATGCTTCATAGCCCTCACACTGGTCTCGATCTCATCCGCAGGCACATGCCCCGGCCCCTCCACCATGGCCTGCACTCCCGCAGCTCGCGCCCTTTTAACCAGCTCACCTAGCATGATGAACTCCATGTACTTGGCCCGGTCAGATGCATCCTCGATGCACCCTGGCCGCAGACCGTCGCCCAGCGAGAGGGTCAATTCATACTCCCTGGCGATCTCCAGCAGGTAGTCGAACTCCTGGTAGTAGGGATTCTCCCCTCCCGTATCGGCGATATATTTCATGGTCAAAGAGCCGCCCCGGCTCACCACCCCCATCAGACGGGGGTCCTGTCTGAGCCGCTCCAGGGATATCCTGTTCACCCCGGCATGAACGGTGACGAAGTCCACCCCATCTCGGGCATGTCGCTCCAGGGAATCGAACATCCCCTGGCTGGTCAGCTCCTTTTTGACGGCGGCCTGATAGATGGGAACTGTGCCCAGGGGCACTTTTACTGCTGCCAGGATATTCTTGCGCACCAGGTCCAGGTCACCTCCGGTGGACAGGTCCATCACAGCGTCCGCTCCCGCTTCAGCTGCCGCCAGAGCTTTTTCCACCTCTACCTCGGGGGAGTCGAGGTTCTGGGATGTGCCCAGGTTGACATTCACTTTAACGGCTAGCATCTCCCCTATGCCTGCCGGATCCAGCCCCTCGCGGCGGACATTTCCCGGGATGACCACCCTGCCCGCGGCCACCAGCCGGGCCAGCTTTGCCGGATCTATTCCCTCTTTTCTTGCCACCCGTTCGATACTTTGGGGCACGCGCCCACTGCTTGCCTCTTCCATCAGGGTCATTGTTACCAACTAATATATTGTAGGAGCAACTTTCTCGCTGCAGGTGTTTATCAATGGTTGAAGTGCATAAGGTTAGCGGTGCCGCCTTCGATGGCAATGTCTACCTGGTCTTGGATGAGAAGCCCATTCTGGTTGACGCGGGCATGATGGCAGGGCCGACCTTAAAGAACATCAAGAAATTCATCGATCCAGCCAAGATCGAGCTTATCGTCCTCACTCACTGCCATCACGATCACTCCGGTGCCGCTCCCGCCCTCAAGGAGGCGACAGGAGCACGCCTGATGCTGAGCGAGAAGGAGGTGGGCTGCATAGGAGATGAGCTGGCATCGGTTGCATACCTCTTCGGCCAGCAGGCCCCGGAGTACAAAGTGGACGAGACCCTGAAAGAGGGTATGGTCCTGGATATTGGGAAATGGAAGCTGGAGGTCATGGAGACCCAAGGGCACTCCACCGGCAGCCTGTGCCTTTATGAGCGAACGGAAAAGGTGCTATTCTCCGGGGATACAGTATTCCCCGACGGGAACATCGGCCGGACGGATATGTTCGGCGGAAGCACCGATGAATTGGTCCGCTCCATCCAGAGGCTGACAGAGCTGGATGTCAAGGTTATGTATCCCGGCCATATGGATATAACCAGCCGAGATGTCAATCGCCAGATTCAAATGAGCCTGAGGTTTGCCAAGAGCATCTAGCGGGATGGGTGTCAATCTCATGACAGATAAGAAAGATCTAGTGAAAAGGGAATCCGAATCCATATTCCAGACCTATGGCCGCCAGGATGTGCTTCTTGTAAAGGGAAGCGGTGCTCATGTTTGGGACAGCGAAGGCAGGGAATACCTGGACTTCGTCGCCGGCATAGCGGTGAACAGCATTGGCCACTGCCATCCGAAGTTGGTGGAGGCGGTCAGCCGCCAGGCTGCTGCTCTCATCCACACCTCCAACCTCTACTACACCGAAAACCAGGTACTGCTAGCGGAAGAGCTGAAGGGGCTCACCGGCATGGACCGGGCATACTTTTGCAACTCCGGAGCGGAGAGCATAGAGGCGGCGCTCAAGCTCGTCCGCCGGGCAACGGGCAGGGCGAAGATCGTCGCGGCAGAGAGGGCCTTTCACGGACGCACCCTGGGGGCCCTTGGCCTAACTCATAAAGCCGCTTATAGGGAGCCGTTCCGGCCGCTGAGGGAAGCGGAGTTCGTCCCCTACAACGATAGCGAGGCTCTGAAGGCGGCAGTCAACTCCGAGACCGGAGCGGTGATCCTGGAGCCGGTACAGGGCGAGGCAGGGGTCTATGTGCCGGACGGGGATTATCTCAGAACAGCGCGAGACATATGCGATGACCAAGGAGCCCTTCTCATCCTGGATGAGGTGCAGACTGGATTTGGACGGACCGGCAGGTGGTTTGCCAGGGAGCACTCCGGGGTTGTCCCTGATATTATCTGCCTGGCCAAGGCCATAGCCGGAGGCCTGCCCATGGGAGCGATGCTCGCCCGTGCCGGTGCGGCGGAGGCCTTCCAGAAAGGAGACCACGGCTCGACATTCGCCGGCGGCCCCCTGATCTGTGCTGCCGCCCTGGCAACGATCGATGTCATACGAGAGGAGAAGCTGGTCGAGCGCTCAGAGGATCTGGGCAGATATCTTAAGTCAGAGATAGAGAAGCTCAACCCCCAGGAGGTTCGCGGACTGGGGCTGATGGTCGGCCTGGATCTGAATTGCGACTGCAAATCGCTGGTGGAGAAGGCCCTGCAAAAGGGAGTGCTGATCAACAACACTGGAGAGCATACCCTCCGCCTCATCCCGCCCCTGGTGGTGACGAAGGAGGAAATAGACAGAGTGGTGGAGGTAATAGGTGAGCTCCTCTAGGCAAAGTACCAGGGAGAGCCTGAAGAGGCTGCGCCCCTATGTGGCAGGCAAGGGTTTCACTGAGATCTCCCGTCGCTATGGTCTCGACCCGGCGGATATCGTAAAGCTGGGAAGCAATGAGAACCCATACGGTCCCAGCCCTAAGGTTTTTGAAGCCCTGAAAAATGTCTCCCCGGAGAGGTATCCTGAGCCCGAGGAGCTGATGGAAGGGCTGGCCAGATACACCGGCTCTCCCCAGGAGATGCTGGTTATAGGAGCGGGCATGGACGGAGTGATGGACACCCTGACCCGGCTCTTTTTGGAGAAGGGCGACCGAACCTTCATCGCCACCCCCACATTCAGCTACTATGAGATCCTGACCGTTCTGGCGGGGGCTGAACCCCTATTCTCCCCCCGGAGCCCGGATTTCCGGATTTGTGAGAGAATTGCAGATGAGGCAAAGATGGCTTTCATCTGCTCGCCGAACAATCCCACCGGAAACACCCTGAAAGAAGAGGAGCTGCGCCAGCTGCTGGAGACGACGGAGGCCATCGTCTTTTTGGACGAGGCCTATGTGGAGTTTGCAGAGCGGAGCCTGGCGGAGCTGGTGAGTAGATACGAGAACCTGGTGGTGGGACGGACTTTATCCAAGGCCTTCGGCCTGGCGGGGATGCGCCTGGGCTATGCCCTGATGCCCGAGTGGATGGCTCGGGAGTACCGCCGGGCGGCGCCGCCCTTCTTTGGCATATCCTGCGCCTCAGTTGCTGCCGGCGCAGCAGCGCTCGCGGATCTGGACTTTATGAACGAATCGGTGAGAAAGATAAGAATGGAGCGCAGTCGCCTGCAAAAAGAGATCAGGTCTTATCCCTCCCAGGCCAACTTCCTCTACCTGAAAACCGAGGAAGCCTCGGACTCATTTGCAGAGAAGTTCCTGCAAAAAGGTATCATCATCCGCGACTGCCGCTCATTCCGGGGAGCGGGAGAAAATCACGTCCGGGTGACAGTGGGAACGCCCGCGGAGAACGACCGGTTCCTCGCCGCCTTCAGGGAGATCCGGCGCTGATATGCAGATCGCCCTGACCGGCACTCCAGGGACGGGCAAGACCACCGTCGCCCGTCTTCTGCCTTACCGGGTGATAGATATCAACGCCTTAGTTAGGGAGGGCCTGAACTTCGGCACCGATCCGAAAAGGGGCTGCCTGGAGGCGGACATGGATGGACTGGCTGAGCGCCTGGCTGAGATGGATTCTGACCAAATCGCCATCCTTGAAGGCCACTTCTCCCATCACTTCGCCCAATGGTCGATAGTCCTCCGGCTGGCTCCGCAAAAGCTCGAATCCCGGCTGGAAGAGAGAGGTTACTCGCCCGAAAAGATAAGGGAGAACCTGGAGGCAGAGGCTCTGGACGTGATCTTAGTGGAGGCCGTTGAGTATTGCCAGCGGGTGGACGAGATAGATACCACCGGAAGGACCCCCCAGGAAGTGGCCGATCTGGTGGCAAAGATAATCGAGGAAAAGCTGCAGATGCCTCCAGGCCAGGTGGACTGGCTGGAGGAGTTTTTTGGCTAATCTCAAAATTCAGGACTCTAGCGCCCGGGCAATTATCGGCGCCACAGAGACGGTGCTCACTCCCTTATCCAGGGTGTCCGTGGCCAATACGCCCTCAACCCCGGAGCGGTAGAGCTTAAGGACCGCCGATCCGGTGAGGACGGGATGCACCGCCGCCAGATAGACCCGGGCTGCGCCCTGCGCGCGCAACATCTCTATCGCCGTGGCCATAGTGCCGCCGGTGGCGATCATATCATCGAATATCACCACGTCCCTTCCCCGGACGTCGATCTCTTTGGGAGCCATACTGACCTCAGTGCCGGAGATGCGGGTCTTCTGCAGGTAATCGCTATCCGCTCCCAGGGTGGCGGCAGCGGTCCTGGCCATCGCCACTGCACCCTTGTCCGGCGATATGACCACAGGGTCCTCAAGGCCCAAAGAGGCCACCTTTTCCGCTAAAAGCAGCGTTGCATCCAGATTGTCCGCCGGACAGCAGAAATGATTCATGATGGATGGTGCATGGATGTTTACCAGGTGGACCCGGCCCTTTTTCAAGAAGGGGTTGAGAGCGGTGGCCACCGCCCTGGCGGTCATGGGCTCCCCCGGCTTGAAGATCTTGTCCTGGCGGGCATAGCCGAAGTAGGGTATGACCAGATCGATGCTGCTCTCCTGGCAGACATCCAGGAGCTGGAGCAGATAGACCAGATCCCTATCGGTAGGGGTGGACTGGATTATTGCCACCTTATCGTCGAGCGGTGCCGTCACCTGTGTATATGACTCCCCATCGGGAAAGGTCTTGTAGTCGCATAACGCCAGCACCTCACCCAAAATCGCTGCCACCCTGCCCGCCAAAAGCTGGGAGGCCGGACCTCCTATGATCACTCTTTATTCTCCTTTAGCTTCCTACTACCATCATTTTAACCTTCAATGTGGGGGTGACTATGGAGCCTATGGACCGGCGGTCAATGCCCACCTCAATCGTCTTCAGGATCTCAAATATGTTCCCCGCGAGCATCAAGGATCTGATCGGCTGGGCCTCTCCACCCGGGGAGATTCGAAAAGCATTGCGCGCCTCGACTGAGAAGTCGCCAGATATGGGGTTGGCGGTATGAGCGCCGATGAGGCCATGGACCAGATAGCCCTCTGTCTCCGCCTGGAGGTCATAGGCTGAGGGTGAGTCAATGATCAGATTTCTCGATCCCACCCGAGGGAGATCGGAGTAGCCCGAACGCACCGAGTTTCCTGTGGAGCGGACGCCGTCCTTCCCTGCAGTATAGTTATCGTAGAGAAATCCCTTCAGTATCCCACGCTCGACTAGGACCGTCCTCTGGGAGGGCACTCCCTCCCCATCGAAGGCGGAGGAGTCTATGCCCCCGGGAAGAAGGCCGTCGTCTACGATCATGAGATCCTCGGAGGCTATCATCTCCCCCAGCCGACCCCGAAGAGAAGAACGACCCTTCTGAACGCTATCCGCCTCTAATGAGATGAGGAAGGCTCCCTCTAAAAGCTCCGCTACCGCCAGCGGCCTGAGCAGCACATCGAACCTTCCGCCCTCTCCTTTAGCTCCACCCAACGAGGCACGGGCCATCTCCCCTGCCAAGCGGCCCACTGACTGCATCGATAGCTCTAAGTGGCGGGAATTGAAAAACTCGCTGCCTGTGGCCACGTCCTCCCTCCGGGCTATGGCCTCCATTGAGGCCTGCATGAGGGTCGAGGTCTCCACCAGCTCGATCCCCTGAGAGTTGAGCACAAATCCTGTGCCTGAGACACAGGCCACACCGCCGGAGACCGGCTCTGCACCATCGACCTCATTGCAGCCCGCCAAGAGGCTATGGGCGATGTCGATGCACTCCTCAGGAGCGATCTTATCCAGCCGCCGGTCATAGATCCCCTCGGGCTCTGTCACCCTCTCCGGCTGAGGGAGAGCGATCCAGGTGTCATCCCTGCCCCGCGCCCTGGCCGATCGAACAGCGCTCCTGGCTACGAACTCCAGCTGAGCCATGTCGCTGCTGCTGGAGAATCCGACAGCACCATCCACTACCGCGCGCAATCCCAGACCGCAGTGGTAGCTCTCGCTCGCCATCTCCACATACTCCCTTCGAAGGTCGACATCAACCGAGCGTCCCACCATACCATAGACCTCAGCCTCTGCTGCCCCTTCTTTTAAGGCCAGGGATAGCAGCCGGTGGGCGGATTCAATGAGGCTATCCGATGTACCTGAGATCCTCATCCCCACCCGCTTCGAAGGGAGACTGGGCCCGCTCCATCTCCTGGAGCTTGCCTATGATCTTCTCCATCTCCTTCGCCCTCTCCTCAAGGGCATGCATTCCCACCTCTATGCCCAGGATCCCGGATAGAACGCGCAGGACCTCTGATGCTGCCTTTGGATCGACCAGATAGCCACTGGTAACACCCATCAGACAGATCGCATCCAGTCCCCGTAGGGCTCCCAGGCCCAGCAAGAGGCCGGAGACGCCTATAATGCCCCCACCGGGCTCGTTCTCCTGGAAGAGAACCCCCTGCGTTTTCATCTCCTCCACCAGCTCGATGCTGGTGGCCGCGCCCATCACCGAGGACTTGTCCACGAACTGGCCGGTACCATAGCCGCCCAGAGCATAGATTCGCCGAACCTTGTAGCTCTCGGCGATGTCCAGAAATATGCTGGTCAGCTCGTAATGGCCCTCATTGGTGGCACTCTGATAGTCGCCGATGATGATCAATAGATCGGGCTCCCCATTCTGCCCCCGTCGCGCATAGATCTCATTTTTCACCTGCTTGATGGTTCCATCCTCCTTCACCATCACCTGGGGAGGAAAATGGGGAGAGTAGATCTCAATGATCTTCTCGGCATGCAGCTCCTCTACCATGTGATCTGCCACCAGTTTACCCACGTGGCCTACCCCAGGCAGCCCCTCAATCATAATGGGATCGGTGAGATCTACATCTTTTATGCGAAAAACCAGGGTCTCTTTCATTATGCCTCCGAGGCGAGGACTCTCCTGTATCTGCCATAAGGATCATCAGGGGAGAACCTCGCTGGTTTGGTTGGCGCGGCACGGCCGCCA
The DNA here is from genome assembly GCA_011620785.1 of Methanothrix sp. GTDB lineage: Archaea > Halobacteriota > Methanosarcinia > Methanotrichales > Methanotrichaceae > Methanothrix. The sequence goes on from WOYM01000058.1 coordinate 26,238, forward strand.
CAGGCAGGACATATCTCCTTCAGGGTGTATCGAGCGCAGGACTCACACCGCAGGATCTTGGATCTCATGCCTCTCTGTAGAAAGCGCCCTCTCCGCCGTGTTGTTCTATATAGCTTACTATGGCCTGAGCGGCCTTTTTGAGAACGGACTCTGCATGCTTATAGTCCGGAGCAGTTACATGAATGCGGTATCGCGGTGCTCCGATATACGAAACTGAAAGGGTAGCATCCTTGTCCTTGGTCCTTCTGGCCTGTTTTAAAGCCTTGCGGATAACCTCTACACCATCCGGAGCGGGAGAGGTGATATCCACATAGCCGCTGATGTCAACCGACGGTATCTTGACATTATCTCGAGATAGGCTCTCTAAGATCTTGACATCCTCTTCGGTGAGATCGGCTTCGTTCAGAGCTTCAGCGCCACTGATCGCCGCCTCCTCCATGGCCAGATAGAGGCTGTCGTAGGCGGCCATGAGAGAATCAGCCACCCTCTTGGCATCCTCGGGCCGGTCTTTATAGGCCATCTCCAGCCATTTCCAGGCCTTCTGGTCCGCCTTCCACTCCTGGATCTTCTCCCGCCTCTGATGCTCATTCACATCCTTGAGAGATAGATCGATGTGATGGCGGGAGGTATCTACATTCAGTACCTTACAAACTATCTTCTGCCCTTCTCGCACATGGTCGCGAATGTACTTGATCCATCCACTGGCTACCTCGGAGATATGAATCAGGCCCTGCTTGCCTGCATACTCGTCTATGGAGACGAAAGCACCGAAGTCCACCACCTGAGTGACGGTGCAGACCACAAGAGATCCGGGCTCTGGCCAGCCCTCACGTTGCATTAGAAATCACTCGAGCACTTCTACTACGGTAGTTTTGATCAATGCCTTGCCCCCAGTGGGCTCAGCCAATGTGCGCCCGCATACCAGGCATTTCACCACAGTTGAGGCATGGGCGAAGATCACCTGCTCATTCTCGCAGTCGTTGCATTTTACCTTGACGAACTTGCTGGGCATATCTAGCTCTCCACCAGATCGAACTTGCCCGCCTTGAATCCGGGGCGGTTGTGGGCCTTCTTGCACTCACCACAGCGGTACCTCAGGTTAAGTCTCTTCGTGGGCTTGTCTCCGCCTGGAACCTTGGAGAACTTGCCCTGATTCCCTATTCCATTGGCTCTGAGCTTCTGCCTGGTAATGCGGGTCAAGGTTGAAGCCCGGCCTTTTCTCACCCTTTCCACCGTTTGTGCGGTGTGCTTCTTGCAGAACGGACAGTAAGCGTTAAGCTTCTTTGGCATCTTCACTTCTTATCATCTCTGGATCTTCACTTCTGAAGCTAAATTTTTGTTGCGCAGATTTCTGGCATGGACGGCAGGGAGGACGACCACATCGTCCCTGGCGAGAAGGTAATTCTTCCCGTCAACTCCCGCAAACATAGGAACATCATCCAGCAACCGCACGACTTCGTATTCCCGCAATATATCTTTTTTGCCCGTTAAAGGCCTTTCGGTGGGAGTCATATGGGAGAGGATGGACTCCCGGCCGAGGGCAATGGTCGAGAGCATCTGCCGGTAGATCTCCGTCTCCTCTGCCGTCATGCCGGAGAAGACCTCCTCCCGAGAAGCCGATCTCGCATTGCGAAGCGCTCGGCGGACGATCTTCTTTATCCTCTGGTCGATGAGCTTGTTCAGACTGCTCCTCTCGCTCTTGAGGGTATCCTGCAGGATTTGAGCCTCAACGCTGAAGGGATCTATGATTTGAGAGAGCTCCTGGCTCATGCCGGTCAGATAAGTGCCAACCTGCTGATAGAAATCCTCATCCAACGGCTGAAGCTCCGCGGACTTGCGCTCTTCCCGGAGCGCATTGGCCAGATCCATTTCACCACCTCATCATCAAATTTATGCGGACTGATCTTAAGTGGCTGGATAGTATAATAGCTTTTCACCGTTCTAGTGTCTTGTCCTGGCCTGGGCCACCCCTCTGGCCATGAGGAATACCGCCAGGTAGAGGGGAAGCTCCTCGGTGCCCTCCTTCAGGCTGAAGCTCTGCCCTTTCATCTGGGTGTTGAAGGGCTTTGAGATCTCCAGAAAAACCGGTTCATCCCCGAAGACCACCGCATCCTCCAGGGGATCGAACTCCTCCAGAGCGCTGATCGATAAGGGCGTCACCCTCAGCCCCGAGCCGCCGTGCAGGCTCCCAGGACAACGGATCAGCCGGCGCACATCTGCGGTCACCGGCTCGTCGGTTTCGCCGCCCAGGATTTCTACAAACTGGTCTATAAGATAATAGTTGATAACAAATTTCCAAATATCTTGAACACCTTTTAGACTATCCAGATTACCTGATCGTATATCATCTAAAACACGATCACTCTTGATCCGCCTATAAAATTCGACAGCCCGAACATCTCCAATGTTTTTTATCGCAGTGAGCTTTTTCACAGCACTCTTTTCATCTAAACTGCGAATTTCTTCAGCAAATCTTAAAACTGCCTCATTAAACCTGCCACCCCATCCAGGTGAATTTTGAGCGGGACATCTGAGTGCGCGCACCTTCCCATCGCCAACATCACCAGATATCGACACCTTAAATCTCAGGCGTTCGATATCAAGGCCCCTGCCAGTTAGGTAATCAACTACTTCGCGCCGCTCGTCCCCCCCAAAGCCATAGATCCGCGGGTCCCGGACATGGATGTGATATCCCCGGCCGCCGGAGAAGACGACGCTAATTTTACTTTCCGCAAAACCGAAATCGGATAGCAAAAAGGAGAGGAGCTTTAGGGTCTCCCTCTTGACCTGCTCCAGCATCCCGGCATAGCTTCTGGCTGCACCGCGCAGGTGATCGGCATCCAAATCGAATATAAGGTCCGCTCCCTGCCATATCTTCTCCTTCATCGTCGGCGCACCGGGCCGCTGGTAATAGGCGGCGGAATGATAGACATGGCGGGGAATCATGGAGCGCACATAGTCCACCAGCTCCCCCCGGCTGAAGAAGGACTTGTGCCGGCGCATGCCTGAGTCATCGAAGAAGAGAAAACCCCATTCCCTGGACTGGAGGCCTGGAGGGACATCCAGGGTGGCCTGGATATAATACTCCCGGAACTTCGATATGAGGAAGTTCATGGTCAGGGGGTTTATGCCATCACCTCAATACACCTCGGGCCGGCGGTCGGAAAAGCAGGGAATCTCAACTCGTACCTGGTCCCTCTCGGATAGGTCGACCTCGGCGAATATGATTTCTTCGCCGCTCTCCGCCCCTGCCAGCACAGTGCCCCGGGCGCTGATGATCATGGAGCCACCCCCTTCTGCCCAGTTGCAGGCCAGGTGAGGGATCTGGTTCTCTATCGCCCGGGCGAGGCTTAGCGCCCGCCACTGCTCGCGCCGATGCTCAGGAAACTGGGCCACAGTCACCAGGAAGTCAGCATCCTGCAGGGTCAGGGAGCGGGCCACCTCGGGAAAGCGCAGGTCATAGCAGATCTCCAGCCCCACCCGGCCCCAGCGGGTGGCTATGGGGGAGATGAACTCCCCCCTATCGAAGTGCTTCTTCTCCTCGCCGAAGGGATGGATTTTGGGGCGCAGCTTCAAACCGGTGCGGTCCAGGCAAAATCCGAGGTTTGACCGGCCGCGACGGACTGAGCCGATGATCAGGCAGTCGTGATCCCTGACAATATCGCGAAACGGATCGAGCGCGGCGAGCATCAGATCCTCTGCACCTGCAGTGGCGGGCTCATAGCAGAATCCGGATAAAAAGAGCTCCGGATATACCAGTATCTCTGCGCCCATCTCAAGAGCAGAGCTGGCCAATCGGAGGGCCCGATCGAGGTTCTCGGGATCCTGGCAGGGCAGGACAGTCTGCTGAAGGAGGGCAGCACGCATGCTGAAAAAGAGGCAAGTTCGTATATATTAAGATGGACATAAGCTAGGCCTGGATGCCCAAAAGCTATCGGCGTTGGACATATGAGATCCTGGAGGGGGAAAACCATACGCACAGATGGCCAAATCTGGTCAGCCTCGCCCTCATGCTTTTAGTGGTTCTTAATGTCGCAGCTGTGATCATGGAGACGGTGGAATGGCTCTACTTCGCCTATGGACCCATTTTTGAGGCATTCAATGTATTCTCCATAGGAATATTCACCATCGAGTATATACTGCGCATCTGGAGCTGCATTGAGGATCCAAGATACCGCGCCCCTCAGGGCAGCAGACTGCGCTTTGCAATAACTCCCCTGGCAGTGGTGGACTTCATCGCGGTGTTTCCCTTCTATCTTCCATTCGTCATCGCCGATCTGAGGTTCATTCGAGCCATGCGCCTCTTCCGTCTCTTCCGGATTTTGAAGCTGGCCCATTACTCGCGCGCCCTGCAGACATTCGATGACGTCCTCCGGTTGAAAAAGGAGGAGCTTGGTCTTATGCTCTTCACCATAATCATTCTGCTCATCACATTCGCCGGGATTGGTCTGCCCGTACTGCGGCCGCCGGATAGAGGGACGCAGCCAAGATCTGGAGGAGGAAGGAAGGATTCTGGAGTGGCGAATACGGTGACCTGTGCTTTGGCCTCAGGCGGGTATATCTTGCCTGAGTAGGCTGCCAAGCCAATCAGCCAAATGTGACACAACATCATCGTAGTCGCAAGCCCCGTCCTCCAGGGCGGAGTAGTTGACCCGACAAATTGATCTTCTCATAATTGCCATAAGATTCCTCGGTCCAGCCATTCGGACGGTTGGATGCAATGAGGAGAGGGCCGGGAGCGGCAAAAGGTAAAGGAAGAGATTGTAAGGAAAAGCCGCCCCTGGCCACAAACCAGTAGCGGTGCTATTATGCTTATTAATTCTATCGGTTGAAGGCAAGGAATGTTAATATCCGCCGATATTCCATCATTGGATTTATCTTGGTCAAGATGCTTTACTCTTGGATATGCACCAATTCGTCCTCACCCCGGCGGCAGGAAAAAGACTGATTGCTAAAGCATTGGCCTCCCACCCTGCCATTTTAGAAGCGATGCGTTCCCATACCATAGTCATCATCGCCGGCACTACCAACGGCTACGTTGCAGAGGAGATTTTAGGGGCACTGGGCCAGGAGGAGGGCTTCTCTAAGAATCGGTTCTTCCGCGGGGTCACCCTCCTGCCGGGAAGGACCACCAATGAAGGCAGGCTGGCCGACCAGAGCCATTTTCCTGGAGACGTGGTGATAGAGGAGGGGATCTGGATGAAGGGCGCTACCATATTCGATGTCTCCGCCAGACTGAAGGAGGGGGATGTCATCCTCAAGGGAGCCAATGCTCTGGATCTCGTCCGCCATCAGGCAGGAGTTTTAATCGGCCATCCCCAGGGGGGCACGGCAATCGCCGCCCTGCAGGCAGCAGTGGGCCGCAGGGTGAGTCTGATCCTTCCCGTGGGGCTGGAAAAACGTATACCGGGAGATCTGATCGATCTGGCGGCACGATTGAACGCCCCCGGCAGCAATGGCCACAGGCTTCTGCCCCTGCCAGGTGAGGTATTCACCGAGATCGAGGCCATAAGGCTGTTATCCGGAGCCAAAGCTGAGATCCTGGCCGCAGGCGGGGTAGGAGGGGCAGAGGGAGCGGTCTGGCTGGCAGTGCAGGGCAGCCCCGAGGAGCTGAAAGCCTGTCAGAGCCAGATGGAAGCGATCAATAGGGAGGAGAATTTCAGGATCTGAATCCACATTCATCGCAGATAGCTATAAATCCGATCTGGTGGATTTGGCCGGCAGGATAAACATCTCCAGCGGCTACATGGAAGGCAACAAAGACCTGGAGACGGAGTTCCTCAGCGATCTGATGAAGCTGGACTACGACCGACTCAAAAGGGTGCCTTCGTCTATCCAGAATGAGATGACCGCAAATCCGGTCATCCGGACAATGAATATAATGAGAAGAGGGCCGAGAGCGGCGAAAGGTAAAGGAGGAAGATTGTTAGGATAAGCCGCCCCTGGCCACGGAACTGTAGCGAAGATATTAATACTAATTAATTCTTTCGCTCAGTTCACGCTTATGCTGCCGCTTCTCATCTAGCAGCCAGCAGGCACTCAAGGGTGCTCTGCGGTCCAGATGATGCCGATAAACCTAAAAGCCAACCCACCCAACTGTACTTTTATGAAACGCATCGGCATTGCCGACACCACCTTCGCCCGGGTCGATATGGCCCGGGCAGCAGTGAGCACCATCAAGAAAGAGGCATCAGTCCAGATCGTCCGCTACACCGTCCCCGGAATCAAAGACCTGCCTGTTGCAGCCAAGAGGCTGCTGGAGGAAGAGGATTGCGATATCGTCATCGCTTTAGGGATGCCCGGCCCTGCAGATAAGGACAAGATGTGCGCACATGAGGCATCCAGCGGCCTGATCATGGCCCAGCTCATGACCAACAAGCATATCCTGGAGGTATTCGTGCACGAGGATGAGGCCAAAGATGAGAAGACGCTCGCCTGGTTGGCGGAGAGTAGGACGGCAGAGCACGCCCTGAACGCCCTCAGTCTGCTGTTTCATCCCGAGACACTCACCCGCCTGGCAGGAACTGGACAGCGGCAGGGCTACGAGGACGCCGGCCCCATCGAGGGCGGCTCGGGCGGATATCCAGGGCATTGAGCGGCAGTGTAGACTGTCCCCGGAGAGGAAAGACTTGTTTCAACTTCTGCATAGCCTCTGGATTTACAAGGGAGTTCAATGCCCTGTGGGCCGCAGCACTGACTGCAGATCCTCTATCTTCACAGGCTTGCTGAGATAGCTGTCCATGCCTGCTTCCAGACATCTCTTTCAAGATCTGTTTGCTGGTCTCGGTTATCACCGGCCATTGATACTTTATCTCTGTCCAAGGTTGCCATCTGTCGCACCATCAGTGCTTGCTGAGCGTTGAAAGGTCGATAAGGAATATGGTATATAATAACTATTCGATAGAGTTGCAAGGGCTTTGCAGCTTATGATTTTTTCCTCGGAAAAGGTATGGCTGAGCCCACCCAGGATCCTCAGCTACGCTGATCGAACGGGTGAAGGCTCGCCTCCAATGGCGCGATCGTCCTATTGTGAGCCCTCAGGCCGAGAGGGACTGGTTTTCCGGCAGCACAACCCTTGCCTCATCCTGGGGCAGAGCATCATCGGCCACTGTTGCGGGGAGCGCCTCGATGACAGCAGTCTCGTTCAATCCATCCTGATCCAATAAGGAGACAGCAACCGCCTCGCTCTCAGGATAAGATGACATATTGAAGAGCTGAGCAGCGCTGGCCTCGGGCGGCAGAACGATATTTACGCTCTCATTGAATCCATCGAAGACCACGGAAGTAGTGGAGCTCATGCGAACCGCTATGTTCTCCTCCTCCGATGACTGCAGTCCCAGTGACTGGGGAGCCATATAAAGGGTCTCAAACATATCCGCCCTCTTTAAGAGCTGATCCTCTTTGGATATCCAGTAATGGACCTCCATGGTCATATTGCGGAAGAGATCGGAGAAATTCAGGGGGATGAATGGCACAATGGAAGCCACCTCCTGTGAAAAGGGATCGGCATAAGAGGCAATGTCTATCTCTGCTCGCACCTTATAGCAGTCCTCGTCCCCCACCATCTCCGAGCCGACCAGAGTAAGCCGGGACTGATTGAACATATCGATCTGCTGGTCCAGGGAATTCTCTCGAGACCAGGCATCGCCCAATCCAGATAGCTCCATAGCGGTCCAGTTGCCATCCATCTTCATATAAATGGTGTCGTTTTGCAGATACTCTTCCAGGGCTAATGCCGTGGAGTTGCCCTCATCGCCGGGAATAAAAGTCAAAGAGGCCATGACGAGCTTCAGGGCCTGATCGGTCATATTCACCAGGCCAAAGCCGATGGACCGGGTTTGAACCTGCTGAGACTGGCCAGAAGAGAGGTTCTCAAGCATCATATCCTGCTCCATCTCCATGGAGAAGGTGTAGGATTTCAGGTCGTCCGATGATGCGACCACCAGCCCCCTCAAAATGGTTGATACGGGATCATCCTGGGAGCGGTCAGTTGACTGGCATAAAGCGCAGGTGCTTGAAAGCAGCAAGACCATTGCCAGAATCATTAGATATCTCATATGGATGATTATGGGGGTGCAGGATAAATCCGTTTTGCTCTATTCGATCTTCTTGAACATGCTTCCTTTGACTCCGCAGACTGGACACTTGTCGGGAGCCTTGTGATCCACAGTCATGCCGCATACCGGGCAAACGTAATAGGGGAATGACTCCACCTGGATATCCAGCCCCTCGAGCATATCATGATATAGCCTGGCATGATGCTCTTCCACCGCATTGGCATAGGTGAACGACCTCTCAGCATCCCGGGCGCCCTCCTCCTTTGCTATAGCTATCATCTCTGGATACATATCCTTGAACTCATGCGTCTCTCCGGCGATCGCCTCACGCAAATTCTCCTTGGTGATCTTGATGGCCTTCAGGGCGCGCAGGTGGTTGGCTGCGTGCACCGCCTCCGCCTCGGCAGCGGCCCGAAAGAGCCTGGCGGCCTGAGTGTAGCCCTCCTTATCCGCCTGAGCGGCAAATACGCTGTACTTCCTGTTCGCTCCAGATTCGCCGGCAAACGCCTCCCTCAAGAAATCCTCTGTTCGGGTCATATCCTTTTACTCCTCCAAGCTGAGGTCCTCGGGGTAAAGATCGGCCTCATGCAAGAGATCGTTCCCTGCCAGATCATAGTATCCGGTGATCCTGAGTATGTCCAGACGGGATATCTCATAAGCTCCACCCCTTCGCTCCAGTGGGGGATTAACCTGGACCTCCTGCAATGTTATTCCCGCCCCCCCCTCATTGTAGCGGTCGAATATCTGCCCCCAGGGGATGAGATGGGCAGTTCTGCTCTTCCCCACCCCATAACGCAGCTCCACCGCCAGTATGCCCTGACGGCCAGAACGGATAATGAAATCCGTCTCTCTCTCTATCTGATGGCCGCCTGAGGCCTCGCTGAAGTGCTGCTTGAAATAAAGCGACCTGGTCTTGCGGGCATCAAGGCTTTTGCATTCGATTGCCAGGTAGTACTCAGCAATTTTGGAGTCCACCAGGATATCGGCCAGCTGGGTGGCAAACCGCGACTGTCGGAGCCGATAGGCTATGGCTTTAATGCCTTCACTCTCGAAGAAGGAGTTGAGAGAATTGACCATTGCCCACTCAAAGTCACCCATCAGTAGAGATATTTCAAAGCCCTTATTAAAGTATCTTTTCCCATGTAATCACTTTCGCCCCTCCCTCATTGCTACACTTTATAGCCTTTGGACAGTAACACTTCCTGTTGCTCTCTGTGATGATTCATATTGTTAATGGCATACGCAGGATTGATCGATATAGAGTTCAGCTACGGCGAACTGGGCTTGGCGATCCATCATCTCACCAGTCATCTGGCTGAGAGGGTTATCTTGATATGATGAAAAGAGGATGAACAACACATGGACGGAGAGGTGGACAGATCTTGCCGCATACGGCATCATCAGAGCTGAAGAGCAATGGGCTGGGCAGGTTTATACGCGCCCGCTCCATCTCCGATGCCTGGCATCGAGGTCTGAACCTCATCTGGAGACAGGGTGAAGAGATCTCGGATGAGAGAGGGACCAAGATACGGGAGCTTCTATCCCTGCAGGTGGTGGTGGAGAATCCATATCAAGAGATGATTCCGGAGGAGTACTCCTGGAATGAGGAGCGCCTGGAGGAGTATGCCCATCAACTGCTCTGCGGCGACAATCCCGGATTTGAGTATACTTATGGCGAGAGGCTGCGCGCCTGGCGCCTGCCGGGCACCCCCCCCCTGGATCAGATCGATATAGCCATTCAACGGCTGAAGGAATCTCCTGCCACCCGCCGGGCTACGGCAGTGACCTGGATCCCCCCGGTGGATGGGGAGAGGAATGAGGTCCCCTGCATGATCGTTGATGATTTCAAGTTGCGCGGCGGCAGGCTGCACCTGGCCATCTTCTTTCGCAGCCATGACTTCGCCGGGGCCTATCCCGCCAACCTCTACGGCCTGGCCAGACTGCTGGAATATGCCGCACGAGAAGTGGGTGCCCAGCCGGGCTCCATCTCCACCACCAGCTCCTCTGCCCACATCTATGAGCACGACTGGGACTGGATCGAGGAGATGCTCCTGGGAAGAGGCGAGGCATAGACCGGTCGAGCGAAAGGCATATCTGCATTTATCGAATACTCATTACGCTTATGGTCGATAGCCTTCTGATGATCAAGGCAGAGGAGATCCACAAAAGGATAGAGGAGGGCAAGCCGGTTGAGTATGAGAATGTCATCATCTACGGTGACCTGGACCTGCACAATCTGGACCTACCTTTGAACAGAAACAAGCGGAAGATCGTAGAATCGATAATCAAGATCGAGTACTCGGTGATCAAGGGAAATGTGTTCTTCGACCACTCCGCCTTCCAGGGGCTGGTGGATTTTGACGGCACCGTATTCTCTCAGGCGGCCAACTTCTCTGACTCCTTTTTCCAGGGAGACGCCGGTTTCTCCCAGGCCCAGTTTCACGGGGAAGCCAACTTCTCCCGCGCTCACTTCACTACCGAGGCCAACTTCTCCCGAGCCAGGTTCAACGATGCCGACTTCGGCCGGGCAAAATTCCATCGCAGCTTTCACCTCTCCAATGCCAGGGTGTACACCCTGCGGCTCTCCGACGCCATCTTCGAAGAGGACGCCAGCATCCACTTAAAGGACCTGAACTATAACCGCATTGTGGTCCGCTGGAACACCATCCGCGAACATCTGCCCTACAACGGCTCAGTCTATCTCACCCTGATAAAGAACTTAAGAAACTTGGAGCAGTTCGAGGACGAGGACGACTGTTACTATCAGTATCGAAAGGAGAAGCATGCTCGGACCACGAAGGCATTTCCCAGAATCATCGACCGCCTTGCCTGGCTCTCCTGCGGCTATGGAGTCCGTCCATCCCACACCGTGATCCTCAGCCTGTCTCTGATCATCCTCTTCACAGCGATCTTCTGGGGAGCACATGCCCTGCAACCTTCTGCTTCTGCAAGCCCCGGCAGCAGCATATCGATAAACGATGCCTTCTACTTCAGCAGCATGTGGTTTCTTGGCCGGGCCCCCCAGAACATCAGCATCATTGAGGGCTTCGAGTTCCTGACCGTTTTTGAGACCCTGGCCGGATGGCTGCTAATGGCTCTCTTCCTTGTGACCATGAGCAAGGTGATGCTCCGGTGAGGGGGATTCTTCCTCCGCTCAATCCGCCCTCTGGGCGGCCGATATTTAAGGCCTGAAGGGCGGCCCAGAGTTCATCGATCAGCACTGGCTTGGAGATATAACCATCCATACTGGCTCGGGAAGATCCCAGGCTCTGGCAGTTCAAAGAGGAAACGAGGCATATGCAATGAACGGCTCAGAACAGCTCGGCCGGTGGATCTCAGATAATCCCATAATTATCATCTTTGCCACACTGCTCATCACCCTCAGCGCCGTCCACTATGCCCAACAGATCGAGATGCAAGGGCTGACCACCGAGAGCATGGTGGGCAAGGAATCCGCTCTTTATCAGGTCTATGACCATCTCTATGTGCAGAACTTTGGAACTGCATCCATCGCCGTATTGATCGAGGCGGATGACGTGGCAACGCCAGAGGTCCTTCGGGGGGACTGACAGCATCCAGCTGCTGGTGCAGGCCGATGATGTCACCGATCCGCAGGTGCTAGAGTGGATGGATGAGTTCTCCATCTATCTGAAAGGCTCCAGAGATCAGATATTGGGATATACGAGCATTGTCAGCTTGGCAAAAGAGGCAAACCAGGGAACTCTCCCCACGGATAGGACAATTATCCGAATGCTAATCGATGCCCTTCCTGCCAATTGGCGGGATATATACCTGGAGGGACACAACACCGCCATAATCGACCTCAATGTAGGCCAAACCATAACCAACCTGGGCACTGAGGGCTCAGACCGGCTGATGAAAGAGATCGAGAAGGATATCGCCTGGAATCCTCCTCCTGCAGGGGTCTCGGTGAGAATGACGGGAGACGCAGTGGTGATGACCACGGTCATAACCGCCCTGACCAAAGGAAGGACGGAGATGACCCTCTTCGGACTCTTGCTGATATTCATAGTGCTCTTGGCGATTTACCGGGATCTGATAAAGGCCTTGCTTCCTGTGCTTCCCATGCTGGTGGTTATAGGCTGGATGGGTGGTGTAATGTACATATCAGGCATGAAATACACCCCCCTTACTGCGTGCCTGGGGGCTTTGATCCTGGGAGTGGGATCAGAGTATGCCATCCTGATGATGGAGCGGTTCTATGAGGAGCTGGAGAAGATCGGCGATCCCAGAAAGGCCCTCTCCACAGCTACCAGGGCCATAGGCTCGGCATTGATCGCCTCAGGGCTTACCACAGTATTCGGATTTGCCGCCTTGATATCATCCCCATTTCTGATCACCAATAACTTCGGCATGGTGACCGTTCTGGCCATAGTGTTCGCCCTGGCCACCACCTTCACCGTATTTGTGGTGCTGATCTACCGCATGGAATTGAGAAGAGAGCTGGTGAAGAATGCGATTGCCGGAATATTCAAAGCCTTCCGGCTCATCCATCCAGAGGAGAGCTGATGGAAATGATTCCCATCATTTCGAGATTCTATATTGCCGGTCAAGTAGCAAGATACCCAAGATCTACTGTTAATATGCAGGTCGACATTAGATGACCAAATAGAATTAGGGCGATTTGGGGAGAAATATCTCTGAAAGCCCGGCATAAGGGGCAACCCACAAAGCGAAAGGCTGCCGGATGTTTTCCGGCAGTTCGGCCTCGATAGTATCAAATTTGCAGTTTAAATGAGCTTCACCCTCAGGTCATGGCCATGAGCTCAAGCTTCACCCGGTCAGATTCACCGGTCCCAGATGAGGATTCTACCTTTTGCGTATCCTCATCGGAGACATAGGACAAATAGAGCTTGCGCCTCTTGCCCTGGCTCATCTTGACATGCTTCGGATCAAGCTCTAAAGCGCGCTTCATCACGCTTATGACCGTTGTCTTATTCAGACCGAGCATGTCCACCAGCTCGCTGGTGGTATATCTGCCCGGCTTTTCCGCCATTATATCGATCAGAGATCGGGCATGATTATCCAGGGCCTTACCATCGCCTGAGCCTGACTCCACTGCAGCAGAAGGCCGGGCTTGCCTGGTGCGAAACTGGCTCTTCAGGTCGGATACCTCTTTGGATAAGCGGTCAACCTGATCGATCAGCCTGCCCAAAAGCTCGACATCGCTCTTCTTTGAGTCCATGTCCCGAGACATCTTGTCGATAGCGGAGACGAGCATGATCATAGCCTGTGCTTCTCGACGATCTCTTTCAATCTCTTCGGCCTTTGTTTTGTATAGCTCTAAAAGCTCTTCGAACATTTATTGGCTACTCCTAGTATCTTCTAGTTCAATCTCATTTCGAAGCGAATTAAAAGGTTGCCGGACAAAGGGTCAACTGTCAAGGTATATAATACTTTTCTTGTAGTTCGCCCTGTCGGGAAGGAATAGATTTGTCCTGGCCGATAGATCCAGATTCTTTAATGACTCGGGGAAGGTCACGGATGCTCTTGATGATGACACTGGCAGAATCCAGCAACCGCGGAGAGGGGCGAGTGTGCTGCTCTACCGTCAGGACCCCCAGGTCTGCCGCCTTCAAGGCATAGATATCATTCAAGCCATCGCCAACCATGACCACCTGGCCATACCTTTCCTTGAGCTCTGCTACAATCTCCTTCTTCCGCCAGGGGTTGGCGACTGGATTCATTCGCGATGGATCTATGCCCAGATCGTCCAGGCTGTTCAGGCTCCTTCTGCTATCTCCTGAGGCCAGAAAAACATCCGCGCCCATGGCCTTTAAATCATGCAGTACCCTCTCCAATCCAGGAAATGGAATGCCACCAGTGCTAATTGCATAGGCGATCTCCCCATGATCACGGTCAACGATGAATCCCGCAGTGCGATAGTTCCCCGGGCATTTCGCTTTCACTATTGCACAGGCCTCCTGCAGTTCGCGCATCTTGACCGGAGAGTTCTTCAGAATCCTCAAGACCTCATCTGGGGAGATCTGAGAGGATGAGCAGCTGATCTTGATGCAATCCTCGCGACCCAAGACCAGCACCCTGATGGGATGGTCGGAATTGCAGGATATTATCATATCCGGATCGATCTGAGGCACTACCAGTGCCCGGCCACTCTTCTCCATGATAAGCTCCCAGGTGACGACCTTCTCCAGGATAATATCTCCTGGTATGTCCTTGGCCACGCGATACATCCTCATAATGGTCCCTGCTACATCCATGACCACAGCGAGATCCCCTGACATCAGCCATGAGTTTGGGCAAAGGAATGAGATCAAACTATCGCCCCCCCAGTGCAATAACTTTTTTATCTAGAAGATCCAAATAGAACTCCAGTAAGAAAAATGGGGTAGGATTACGAGGGGAGTAGCGTTGGCTTTGTTGCTGATATTCCTCTTCTCCCTGGAGCAAACTGGCATTGCATCTGCTCTATCCGGACAGGTCCAGGAGGGGGATTTCACCAACGGCCTGAAGGTGGCAGGAACGGGCTATTTCGAGGTTGGCGTCTCCGTAAAGGACAGAGACCTGGCTTTGGAGTATAACAGCTTCATGACCGGGGACGGCGACCTGGAGATGGATACAGGAACCGTTGAATCCCAGAGAGCTGGGCGGCTGCCGGGCATGAGCAATGACTCAACTATTCCCCTGAACCTCTGGGAGAACACTCGGATCACCTACTCCGGCACCGCCCCAATGGTGGGAACCAAGTACATCAACTCCAAATCCTTCTGGGGAGGAATAGGAGCTGAGGTTCAGGAGTCCTTCTCCGTCACCGAGATGGAGAGGGAGGGAAGCACATTCTTCGCCTCCACAAATCCTTCCTCTTATACGGCTGATCCGAATGAGATCGCACGGCTCCTCAGCACCAGCCCGGTTGACTCGGTAGGCATATCGACCAGGAACTCGTTTAATGGAACCTGGCAGACCGATGCCCATCTGCACAAGATGTTCTCCAAGGATGTCAAGGTGCACGAGTCCTTTACCGGCACATTCGATGTGGAAAAGAGGCTGGTCTTCCGGGACGATCCCTCTAAGGAGAAGCGAGAGGCGGGATGCGAGGGCATAGACTGCTAGAGAGTTCATTCGATGAAAAGTCATGCTCCCCGGCCATGCCCGCGAGACGGAAAGGCTCTTCGCTGAATTATGTGGGCGAGGCACGGCAGCGATTATAGACTCTGTTCCTCTGCGTCTCTGTGGTTGGGTCAGAGCAAAGCGGTTCACCACCGAGGCGAAAAGATACAGAGAATTTGTGGAAATTCACGGTTTTGCCATCGTCTAGATCAGATATCTTATCTCATTGCCTTCATATGAACCTCATCTCAGAATAAGCCTTTTATAAACAAGAGGGAGGGATGGCCTAGGTGAGTGGATTGATTACCAATATCGATGCTAACGGCAGGGTTCAGCTTCCCCTAGCCATCAGATATGGCCTTGACTTATGCACTGGAGACAGGATTGCCATAGACCATTTAGGCGATGGGACCATCATTCTCAAAAAGATCGATGATGGGGTTACTCTAAAAGGAGCAGACAGGTCAAATGCCAGGGCGGAAAGGCCATCCAGTAGCTGAAACATACAAATTGCCCTAATAGAGGAAAGGCCTAAACAGCGTCTGTTAAAAGCAAGAATTAACGGCAAAAAAAATGTTACGGACCCGCCGGGATTCGAACCCGGGCCCGAGGCTCCGGAGGCCTCTATTCTATCCAGACTATACTACGAGTCCACATCCCCTTTGATCTCATTCAATCCAGCATCCCATCCAATTAATGCCATGATACTGGAACATTCCTCTGAAAATTTAGAATGATATAGGCAGCGGGCTCTCTTCCCGGGAAGCACCCCTACCTACTGATCTTAGCTTTCCAGAACTATTTCTATATTCACGTTTTTAGGAACCTGAATCCTCATGAGCTGGCGAAGAGCGCGCTCATCGGCATCTAGATCGATAAGCCTCTTGTGCACCCTCATCTCCCAGTGGTCCCAGGTAGCAGTCCCCTCTCCATCAGGGCTCTTTCTGCATGGTACAACCATTCTCTTAGTGGGAAGTGGGATGGGGCCCGCCATATGGACGCCCGTCCTCTGGGCAATCCCTTTGACCTGATTGCAGATATCGTCCAGCATCAAGGGATTGGTGCCAGAGAGCCGAATTCTTGCCTTTTGCATGTTTTACACCAAAAAAAGTTGGTTCAGCGTGGTACCACGCTCATGCACATGCCGGCTGCGACGGTCGTGCCCATGTCCCTAATGGCGAACCTGCCCAGCTGGGGAATCTCCTTCACCGGCTCAATGACCATGGGCTTGGAGGGAGTGACCATGATGATGGCCGCATCTCCAGCCTTGATGAAGGCGGGATTCTCTTCCTTGACTGCACCGGACCTCGGGTCCAGCTTGGCCAGAATGGCTGTCAGGGTGCAGGCAATCTGAGCTGTATGGCAGTGGAATACAGGAGTGTATCCGGCGGATATAGCACTGGGATGCTGCAATACCACTATCTGAGCCTTGAACTCCTTGGCAACGGTCGGGGGCTTCTCCACCGATCCGCAGACATCTCCCCGGCGAATGTCCTTCTTGGAGACGCCGCGCACATTCCATCCGATGTTATCACCGGGGAATGCCTCAGGCACCTCCTCGTGATGCATCTCAATGGACTTGACCTCGCCGGTCACATTTGCAGGCTGGAAGACTATCTTATCGTTCTTTCTCATGACACCGGTCTCTACTCTGCCCACGGGCACAGTGCCCACGCCAGAGATGGTATAGACGTCCTGCACCGGTACGCGCAGAGGCAGGTTGGTGGGCTTATCCGGGACCTTGAGGTTGTTTAAGGCCTCGAGCAGGGTTGGGCCCTTGTACCAGGGCGTATTGGTGCTGGCTTTGGCCAGGTTATCTCCCATCAGGCCGGAGAGGGGTATGAATGGTATATCATCTACCTTGTATCCAACCATCTTGAGGAGCTTGCCTACCTCTTCCTTGACCTCGTTGTACCTCTTCTCGTCAAATGGCGGAGTGGTAGCATCGATCTTGTTCATAGCCACAACCAGCTGGTTGACTCCCAGGGTCCTGGACAGGAATACGTGCTCCTTGGTCTGAGCCATGACCCCGTCGGGGACGGCCACGACCAATACGGCAGCATCTGCCTGGCTGGCCCCGGTGATCATGTTCTTCACGAAGTCCCTGTGGCCAGGGCAGTCCACCACGGTAAAGTAGTACTTGGCGGTATCGAACCGATGATGGGCGATGTCGATGGTAACGCCCCTCTCGCGCTCTTCCTTCAGGCTGTCCATGACCCAGGCGAACTCGAAGGTTGCCTTGCCTTTGCTTGCGGCTTCTTTCCTATACTCATCAATGACGTGGGGGTCTACAGCCCCTGTCTCGAACATCAATCTGCCTACGGTTGTCGACTTTCCGTGGTCGACGTGTCCAATGAATGCAAGATTGAGATGCGGCTTAGTATCTGCCATAACTTATCTCCTCCAACTGGCACTATCCATATTTTTCAGTATTTCTGCTTTTAATCCTTTCGAAGGGTCGCTTATACGACCTTCAGGTAATCACTGGGTTTGGGCATCTCCGGCTTCAAGCCCTTTCTGGTCCTGATCTGCTTGACTGTCTCCAGGAGCAGGTTTGCGGGCAGGGGCTCGAATCCTGCGAACTCCGTCGACCAGAGGGCTCTCCCTTCGGTGGCCGATCTTATCGCCCCGGAGAAACCGAACATCTGAGCCACAGGCATCTTGGATTTAAGGATCACCATATCGCCCTGGCTGTCCATGTTTAGGATGACGCCTCTTCTCCCCTGGATCTCAGACATGGCTCCACCCATTTGATCCTGAGGCACCTGTATATAGACGTTCTGGAAGGGCTCGAGCAGCACTGGATCTGCCATTAGGATCCCTGCCTGCACTGCCTGCCTGACTGCGGGAATGACCTGAGCGGGGCCGCGGTGCACTGCATCCTCGTGCAGCTTCACATCCATTATCTTGGCCTTTATCCCCTGGACCGGTTCCCTGCAGATGGGGCCGTTCTTCAAGGCCTCCTCGAAGCCCTCCAATATGAGCTCCATGGTTTCTCTCAGGTACTGAATGCCTTTGGTCATATTAAGAAGGACATTGGTGCCGTAGTAGCCGGATATGCTCCGGGCCTCATCCTTGTCCATGCCATTTTCGATGAGCAGCTTTCTGCGCTCAATCTCCTCCATCTTCATGCTGATCTTGCCCTCTTTCAGGGACTGGATCACTCCTTCTTCCAGAGGCTCAAACTCGATATAGAAGCGGTTATGATGGTTGGGCGACTTTCCTTCTACTGGCCCTGCATGGCCGGCTATGGACTCCCGGTATACCACAATGGGTGGAGAGGTCTTCAGCTCTACACCGCGATCGCGCTGGAGCCTGGTGACGGTTACATCCAAGTGCAGCTCACCCATGCCTGCCATGAGATGCTCTCCGGTCTCCTCATTGATGGTGACCTGCAGAGTTGGGTCCTCCTTGGCGATCTGCCTCAGAACCTCTACGACCTTGGGCAGGTCGCGGGTGTTCTTGGCCTCTACCGCCACGGTCATGACCGGCTCGGAGACGTGCTTGATCTGCTCGAAGGGGGTCATATTCTCCTCAGAGGAGATAGTGGATCCGACGATCGCATCCCGCAGGCCGGTGACTGCGGCTATGTTCCCTGCCGGGATCTCCTCTACCTCTACCCTCTCCGCACCCATTACCACACCGGTCTGCTGAATGCGGTTGGTTCCGCCGATGCCCGATACATAAAGCTCCATGCCCCGCCTGAGTGTCCCGGAGAAGAGCCTTCCTGTGGCCACCTCGCCAGCATGGGGGTCGACCTTGACCTTGTTGATCATGAAAGCCACCGGCCCATTCGGATCGCATGAAGCCATGGCCTTCCCCACCGGGCTGTCCCAATCGCCGTGCCAGATGACCCCGACCCGCTCCTTTTGGGCCTCGATGGGACTGGGGAGGAACTTGACCACCATATCGTTGACCGCAATGTACAGGGGAACCTTCTCTGCCAGCTCCTTCATCTTTCCTTCATGGCAGTAATCTACCACCTGATCGAAGCCAATCCCCGTCTTCTTCATCTGGGGAACGCTTATTGCCCAATTATAGAGAGCTGATCCGAAGGCGATATTTCCCTTGGCGGCATCCAGCTTCCAGCCGGCCTTATATTTCTCCTCATCCATTCCTAAAATGAGCTTGTTGACATTGTCAATGACTTTGCCCAGGCGGGCGGCCATGTCCTTCTTCTCCACCTTGAGCTCGTTGATCATCCGGTCCACTTTATTGACGAAAAGGACCGGCCGAACGCCCTCCTTCAGAGCCTGCCTGAGCACGGTCTCCGTCTGGGGCATGGCGCCCTCTACCGCGTCCACGACCACCACAGCACCGTCCACTGCGCGCATGGCTCGGGTGACGTCGCCCCCGAAGTCTACGTGACCGGGAGTGTCAATCATATTGATCAGATACTCTTTGCCGTCCACCTCGTGGACCATGGAGACATTGGCGGCATCGATGGTGATTCCCCGGGCCTGCTCCAGGGGATCGAAATCCATGAATAGCTGCTTTCCTGCCAGATCCATGGAGATCATGCCTGCCCCGCCCAACAGGTTATCAGAAAGGGTTGTCTTGCCGTGATCGATATGTGCCACGATTCCGATGTTCCTGATAAACTTGGGTTTATCCATCAGAGTCATTACACGTTCTGCTATCTTCTTCCTCTTGCCCATAATACGCCTCGCGAAGTTTGAGATAAATCTTATAATCCTGACTAGGACTGAGACTCCTCGGGCTCAATGTATTTAAGCCTTCGGCCCCTTCTTCGGGCGATTTGTAAAGGAAAATATATGATCCTTCATTTTGGCAGACCTCCCTCTTGAACCTTCGCTGGATAAAGCTTAAATCGATGCGAAGATAGCTCTGGTTCGGTTTTTAAGATGGCGCGCTTGGTAATGAAGTTTGGTGGTGTTTCCGTTGCTGACGGAAACCGGCTGAGGCATGTGGGCGATCTTGTCGCGCATTTTCATCGCGACAATGAGATAGTCCTCGTCACCTCTGCCCTTCAAGGGGTAACGGATGAGCTTCTGGCCTGTGCCAGAAGGGCGGCCAGCGAAGGCAATGTCTCAGATGTGATGGACTTCATAGAGAGGATAACAGATAGACACAACCAAGCGATAGCAGATGCAATCCAGGATCCTGCAATCGCCAAAGAGGTACAGGGTATAATATCCGAGAAGCTCTCATTGCTCGAGAAGGCCTACATCGGCATCTGCTATCTGGGAGAGCTAACTAGACGCTCGCTCGACTATATCTCCGGCTATGGCGAGCAGCTGGCTGCACCCATTCTATCCGGGGTGCTGCGGGATATGGGAATCGAATCCCAGCATTATACCGGAAGAGAGGCGGGAATCATCACCGACAGCAATTACGGGGATGCCAGACCCCTGGAGAAGACCTATGGCCTCATCCCCCAGAAGCTACTGCCGTTGAAGGGCGTCCCAGTGGTCACCGGATTCATAGCCCAGGACGAGAAGGGGACGAACACCACTCTTGGTCGTGGTGGCTCCGACCTCTCCGCATCACTGATCGGTGCGGCGATCAATGCGGATGAGATCTGGTTCTGGAAGGAGACCTCCGGCATCATGACCACTGATCCCAAGATAGTGCCAGAGGCCAAGACGATACCCACCATCTCCTACCGGGAGGCGATGGAGCTCTCCTACTTCGGGGCTAAGGTCCTCCATCCCAGAGCCATTGAGCCAGCCATCAAAAAGGGTATCCCTGTGAGGGTTAAGTGCACCTTCGATCCCGAGGACCCAGGAACTCAGATCGTGAGGGACGATGTTCTCAAAGAGGATGTGATCAAGGCGGTCACACTGCATCAGAAAGTCGAGCTTCTGAACATCTCCGGCGCGGGGATGATAGGGACACTGGGCGTTGCTGCTCGCGCCTTCACCGCTCTGGCCGAAGCGGGGATCAATATCGTGATGATCAGCCAGGGCTCCTCTGAGGCCAACATATCCATGGTCATAGAGGAGGGACAGGCAGATCGAGCGGATGAGGCTCTGCGATCCGAGTTCCCCAGAGATGTGGTCAAGGAGATCTCCCATGACCATGATGTCTGCACAGTAGCGGTGACAGGCTCGGGAATGGCCGGGACTCCTGGGGTAGCCGCCCGGGTGTTCAAGGCCATGGGTCAGGCCAGGATCAATGTGGTCATGATCAGCCAGGCATCTGGCCAGCATAACATCTCCTTTGTGGTGGCATCGGCGGATGGGGAAAGAGCAGTTCGGGAGCTTCATCGCGAGTTCGGTCTGGGTGGTGAAGCATGAAGAAGCTCACCTATGCCCAGGCAGGAGTGGACATCAGCCTGGAGAATAGGTCCATCGAGGCCATGAAGTCCGTTCTCACCACCAGGCGCAAAGGGTTCGGGGCGCCATTGACCGATATAGGCCATTATGCAGGCCTCCTGGATATGGGAAGCTTTGCCCTGGCCATGACCACAGACGGGGTGGGTTCAAAGGTTCTGATCGCCAATGCCATCTCCAAGTGGGATACCGTGGGAATTGACTGCATAGCCATGAATGTGAACGACCTGTATGCCATCGGTGCCGAGCCCATAGCCTTTGTCGACTACCTGGCGGTGGAGAAGGTCGATCCCGAACGCGCCGAGCAGATAGCCATAGGTCTCGCCCGGGGTGCAGAGCTCTCCAATATGACCATCGTGGGAGGAGAGACCGCCTCCCTGCCTGAGATCATCCGGGGATTCGACCTGGCCGGAACCGCTATCGGCGTCGTGGACAAGGATAAGGTGGTGACCGGAGAGAAGATCAAGAAGGGGGATGTGCTGGTTGGGGTCCCCAGCAGCGGCCTGCACAGCAACGGCTACACTCTGGCCAGGGCCATTGTGGCCCAATCCGGATACACTTACTTCGATCGCCTGCCCGGAGGGGAAAAAAGCATAGGAGAGGAGCTTTTAGTTCCCACCAGAATCTATCATGAGATCGTAGAGCTGGTGGGAAGGTGCGATGTCCACGGCCTCGCGCACATCACCGGCTCGGGACTGCTAAAGCTGCGCCGGATCAGCAATCTCGGATTCGAGATCACCGATCCGCTGGAACCCCAGCCCATCTTCCATTTCCTGCAAGAGCAGGGCAGGGTGGAGGATCTGGAGATGTACCAGACGTTCAACATGGGAATGGGCTTTTTGGTGGTGCTGGCGGAGGAAGAGGCCCAGGAAGCCTGCAGGATCATGGGATCTGGCTCTCGAGTCATAGGGTCGGTGGTAGGAGAGGGATTAAGAGCAGGCCATCTGGCCTTCTAGGCCTGCCTGTTTCATCTATTTCTCGATCTATTCATTCTTCTCTATTTTATTCTCGCCGAACATCTCTTCAAGCTTCTCTTTTATCCTCTTGATGGACTGGATCGAAGGGCAGTCGGCATCTATAGGAGGGGTGCCTGCCAGGTCCGCCTCCACCAGGCAGCGGTCGAAAGGTATGGTTCCCAGGACTGGAATTCCCATTGCCGAGAGCTTGTCCGCCACAGGACCTGGGTTGTCCGCCTTGTTTATGACAGCAAAGTACCTGGAGATGCCGATCTCTTTGCCCAGCTGCATTATCCTCTCCACGGTCTCAATGGACCTCATCCCCGGCTCCACCACTGCGATCATGGCGTCGACGCCTCTGGCAGTAGCCCGGCCCAGATGCTCTATGCCCGCTTCCATATCCAGGATCACCAGATCCTTCTCCCGGGTTATTACATGGCGAAGGAGGGCTTTGACGAAGGCATTGGCGGGACACATGCAGCCTGATCCGCCGGAGTCGATGGTGCCCATGACCACCAGCTTGACGTTGTCCGGCCCGGTGCAGCCGCACATGCCTACAACATCGTCGACCTTGGGGTTCATCTTGAACATGCCCATGGGCATGCCCGCTCGCTCCTCAACCAGGTCCTTGTGTTCAGTGACCGGCTTGGGAAGCTCTTTTATCCCCAGGGCTGAGCCCAGGTTCATGCTCGGGTCGGCGTCGATCGCCAGGACGTTATAGCCGTCGCGCGCAAATAAACGGGCCAGGGTTCCGGCGAGGGTGGTTTTGCCCACGCCTCCTTTTCCTGAGATGGCAATTTTCATTTCATTTAACCTCTGTAATTGTAGTAAGTCAGCGGTCAAGCCATAGAAATTTAACGGCTCGGACAAGAGAGATGCAGGTTTATATCGATTATGCATGATATGTATGAGGTGCGGATAATCCGGATTTAATGCAACTGATGGATTACGGATCCGCAGGATAGACAGGGATGATCGAGCGCATCAGAAAACGGGACGGAAGCGTGGTCGAGTTCCAGACCGAGAAGATTGCTCTGGCCATATCCAAAGCCTTTCGAGCCGTGGGCAGGGAAGAGGAAGATCAGAGAAGCCAAACGATATCTGGGGGTGGCAGGTGACCTGAAGCTCTCAATCAATGCTGCGGAGGTGTTGAAGAAGAGGTATCTCTTAAGGGACGAGCGCGGCCTGGTGGTGGAGACGCCGGGAGAGATGTTCGGACGGGTGGCCGATCATATCTCCAAGGCCGAGTCCAAATATGGCGGCGATGTTGAAAGCTATCGATCTCTTTTCCTGCAGATGATGAGGAACCTGGAGTTTCTGCCCAACTCCCCCACCCTGATGAACTCCGGGCTGGAACTGGGGCAGCTATCGGCATGCTTCGTCCTTCCAGTGACGGATTCGCTCTCAGGGATATTCGATGCCCTGAAGAGCATGGCCCTCATCCACCAGAGTGGTGGAGGCACGGGATTCTCCTTCTCCCGGCTGCGGCCCAGGGACGATGTAGTCCGGGCCACTGGGGGAGTGGCCAGCGGACCGGTCTCCTTCATGCGCATCTTCGATACCGCGACCGATGTGATCAAGCAAGGCGGACGCCGGCGGGGGGCGAACATGGGAATATTGAGGGTCGACCATCCCGATATCATGGAGTTCATCGAGGCCAAGGAGCAGTCGGGATTCCTGGAGAACTTCAACCTCTCTGTGGCGGCGACAGACGAATTTATGGAAAAATCGCGGGGTGAGGGCGAGATCGACCTGATCAATCCGCGCACGGGCCTGGCGGCGGGCCGGCTGAAGGCAGCGGAGCTTTTGGGCCTTATCGCCACCTCTGCCTGGAGGGGTGGCGACCCGGGGATCATCTTCATCGATCGCATCAATGCCGCCCACCCACTCCCAGGGGAGATCGAGGCCACAAACCCCTGCGGGGAGCAGCCTCTTCTCCCTTACGAGTCCTGCAACCTGGGCTCAATCAACCTCTCCCGGCTGGTGAGAAAAGGAGAGCTGGACTGGGATCGTTTGGCTGAGCTGGTCAGCCTGGGGGTGAGGTTTCTGGACAACGTAATCGAGATGAACCGCTTCCCTCTGAAAGAGATTGAGGAGGCGACCCTATCCACCCGCAAAATCGGCCTGGGGGTGATGGGATTTGCCGATATGCTCATCCAGATGAACATCTCCTATGCCTCGCCCCAGGCTGTGGCCCTGGCGGAGAAGCTGATGGGATTCATCAGCGAGCACGCCCGCGCCCAGTCGGCGCGCCTGGGTGAGGAGAGGGGATCGTTCCCCCTGTTTGATAGCTCACGCCTGCGGGGGTGGAGCGCAATGAGAAACGCCACGGTGACCACCATCGCCCCCACCGGTACCATCAGCATCATCGCCGGGACGAGCAGCGGCATTGAGCCGCTCTTTGCATTGGCATTCGTGCGCCGGGTGCTGGAGGGGGCGCGGCTGCTGGAGGTCTCGCCGCTCTTTGAGAAGATGGCGATGGAAAGGGGGATTTATACCCCGGATCTCAAGGCTGAGCTGGCCCGGAGGGGCAGTGTGCAGGAGATCGCTGGCCTGCCCCAGGATCTAAAGGAGCTGTTCCGCACTGCTCTTGACATCTCCCCTCAGCAGCATGTGCGCATTCAGGCCGCCTTCCAAAAATATACCGACAATGCAGTATCCAAGACGGTGAACCTGCCCGCAGAGGCGACGACAAGCGACGTGCTCCAGGTTTACAGACTGGCCTACGAAATGGGATGCAAGGGGGTGACAGTCTTCAGATATGGCAGCCGAAGCCAGGTGCTCTATCTAGGAAATGGGGAGACAGTTCCTGGGTGCAAGTACTGCGGATAGTTCCAGAGGATATCATCTCTCCATCGCTTTTCTTCTCAATTCCGCGGGCATCTTCTCTATGGTATAGCGCAGAGACGTTCTGGGCATGACGGCCTTGTTTTTCATCACATAGTCGAAGACCTCGGCCTGATGAGTTCTGCTCGCCTCTTTTAAAAGCCAGCCATATCCCTTCTGCACCATGTCGTCCTTATCCAGAAGGAGGATGTCAGCGATCATGAATACCTCCGGCAGAAAGTCGCCCCTGCGAGCGGGGAGGATGAGGGTCACAGCCGAGGCCCGCCGCACCCATCGGTTGTCTGACCGGGCCCAGCCAAAGAGATTCTCCATGTACTGGGGATACAATTCAATGAAGTTTCCCAGGGTATGGTTGCATAGGGTGTCGCACTTCGCCCAGTTGTTCACATATCGCTCAAGCCAGCCCTTGAAGATTGTGAAGTCGGAGGGCTCATATTGGCTGCGCAAGGTGTAGGCCCACTCAAAAGCGATGAACGCCTCCTCCCCATAATCTGAGCGGAGAAGCTCTTCGCAGAGGGTGAAGATCTCCCCTTTGTCCCTCCCTTTTATCTCCCGGTAATATTTGGTCGCGATCTTCCTGACCAGGCTGGATTTGACACCGTAAAACTTGACCTCCTCCTTGAAAAAACGCGATGCTCCGTCTCTGGTCTTCTCGTCGATTCCCTCAATCAGCTCTTGGCGTAACCTGGTCAGGACATGCTCATCCATATCCTCAACTGCAGAATCGCTTAGATCAAAAGATCTTCGCTGAAAGGAGGGCTCAGCTATCTTCATTCACGCCATGCTTTACATTACTGCAATTGTCCGGATGGAAAGGGCTAAATATAATAGACATCTGTGATGTTTTTGTTAAGTAAATCAAATCAAGAGATGCGCGAGAGATTCGGGGCCCACCTCCTCCCTGAATCTCTCAGGCGGCCCTTTCAGTGAGAGCTTTTTCGCTATTCCTCTCCTGCTGCCTCATCCATCTCGAAATCCATAGATTCTGCCAGTTCATTGATCAAAGGCCCGAGCTTGTCCTTCATCTCCGGCTTCAATTCGATCAGCTTGAAGAATATCATCATCTTGCTGGCCAGGCTGATATCCTCAAGCTCTGCACCAATCCCTTCCAGGCAATCATTGATTGAAATGAGGGTATCAGAGATCTCCTGCAGAACCTCAATTTGAGTCATTCATTCAACACCTACTTCCCGTCCTGCATGGAGTAGTTGAAATAACTGACCCTCGATAGCAGCACAATTGCAGAATTGAACCAGCCTTCCTTTATATAATCCCCAAATAAACCGGCAGAGCGATCAGTATCACAGGCAGGCCGACCAGAGCCCAGACCCGCCGGTCGCTGTCGAAGATCTTCTTTCCATCCAGGGGTCCGAAGGGCAGCATATTGAAGGCCGCCAGGATCAGGTTGATGAAGAGGGCAAATGTAATCGCCTGCGCCCAGACTTCGCCATCTGCCAGGCCGCTCATCCCCAGAATGAAGAAGAAAGCCGCCAGCACGATGTTGGTCATCGGCCCGGCCAGAGATATTAAGAGCATCTCTCTTTTCAGCTGGCTGGCCAGCTCCTCCTGACGAAACGGATCGGGGACGGTAGAGCCATATATGCTGTCTTGAATATATGTCTGGACAGGGGGTCGGGACCGGCTGATCATCACCGCTCCCGGAGCGGCGATGAGAAGGCCGGCGAAGGCTGAAGCCACCGCCAGACCGAGGCCCCAGAGATTGGCCCGGTATTCGGCCAGATATCCAAAATGCTGGGCAGTGAACTTATGAGCCAGTTCATGGAGGAGAAATCCGCTGGCAACACCCAGAGTGGAGACGATGATCATATTCATATCAAGCACCGCCCCTCCAAAAAGCACCGAGAAGGCTATTACCAGGGCGATCAATGATATGACCAGGTCCCTCAATTCAGTAACGCTTATGCCCAACATCATTCTATTGACCTGGTACCCTTGCCGCTTTTGCTTTGCATCTCTGTTGGCCGTCTAATGAAGATCTTGATCGATCTCTCCCCTGGCATATCTATTCAGGATGGCGCTGATCCCTTCATAGCCAGGGCTTCCTTTCTTCATCTTATCGACGACTTGAACTATCTGCTCGTACACGGGCTATTGGTGTAACAGGTTGATATTTATCTCTTATCAAGAAAACGATTTATACCTAGAGCTTGATCTCCCGCCTCATGGGAAAAGTATTCGTGAGCCCTCTGAACTGGGGTTTGGGCCACTCCACCAGGGATATTCCCATCATTGAGGAGCTACTCCGAAGGGGCCACGAGGTCACCATTGGCACCAGCGGCAATGCCCTGGCCCTTCTGAAGAGGGAATTCCCGGAATGCGATTTCATAACATTCAAGGACTATCCTGCCCCCTACAGCTCCACCCGGTTCTTCCTGCCCAAGTTCGCTGCCAGCATTCCCATCCTCCTCCGCGCTCTGGCCAGGGAGAGAAAGAAGCTGGACGAGATCCTCACCAGGAATAAGTTTGATCTGATAATAAGCGACAACCGCATGGGGGTCTACAGCCACGACATTCCCAGCTACTTCATCTCCCATCAGCTCCGCTTCAGCCTGCCCCAGTACCTCTACCCTTTTGAGATGCTCACCATTCCCGTGAACAGCTTCGTTCATGTCAAGTTCGACGGAGTCATTGTGCCGGATATCTATCCCTGGGCGGGCCAGCCGAACCTGAGCGGCAAGCTCAGCCGATCCCGCTTGGATGCCACCAACAAAAGAGCCTATTTCGCCGGAATCTTCACCAGCACCAGGAAGATGAATCTGGATGAAGACCTGGATTATCTGATCATCATCTCAGGACCCGAGCCCCAGAGGACGAAGCTGGAGGAGATCATCTTAAAGCAGGTGCAAAAGCTCCCCGGGGAGAAGGTGGTGCTCCTGGGAAGCCCTCAGAAGGAGAGGCACGAGAAGCTGGATGATCACACCACAGTTCACTCTTACCTATCCACGGAGGATAAAGTGGAGCTGATGAACCGGGCCCGCTTTCTGATCACCAGGTCCGGCTATACCACCATGATGGAGATGGTGGAGCTGGACAAAAAGCATGGGCTGTTCATCCCCACCCCCGGCCAGACGGAGCAGGAGTATCTCTCCCGCTACTATGCCCGGCAAGGCTGGTTCCTCTCCCGCAGCCAGTACAAGCTCCGCCTTCCCCAGGACGTGCAGGAGGCGATGAACGACCAGGGCTTCCCGGAGATGACTAAGACGGCGGAGAACGTCAAGAGGCTCTATGAGGAACTCTTCGTGCAGCATCTGAGCTGAAATGTGATCTGTCTATTCCGCAGCAGACAGAGTGCTACCAATAATTGCGAAGCATCTCATGCACCCGACACCAACTCTCCATTATCTCTGGACCGAAGAGCTCTTTCGGCAAAAGATCGATCATCTGCCCAAGGTACCTGACTTTCCTCTCCATCAACTCCCGGGCACAGAGAGAATCAATATCCTCCATCATATCCGCTGCCAGTAGGCGGGAGGAGCGAATGCAATGCTCAAGCCTCAGCCGGACATCATCCGGATGGCAGTTCAGGCCTCCTGTATCCTGATAAATCACCCTTCCCAGCTCACTGAAGGCCTCGATGAACAGGCTGAAAGACGACTGATCAGAATCGCAGCGCCCGTGAGTGGCAGCATAGCCGCAACCCTGGCAGCTTCGGCTCTGGCCATACTGGACGCAAAAAGGGCAGGTCCCGGGCCGGGTGGGCAAGTGGCCGAGTATTATAAGAGAGAAGGCGCGGGCGAACTTATGCTGCTTTTCGGGCGGGACCTTTTCCAGGCGGCGGGATAAGAGTTCCAGCCAGTAAATCAGCTCCTGGCAGCCGGTGACGATCCCCTTCCTGGCCATATCAAGGGAGGCAGCATCGATCGATGCCGCCGCCGCCTCCAGTTCCTTTGCTCTATCGCTCATATAGCTCGCAGAAGACCAGTATAGGCCGGTATGGCCCAACTTTCAATATGCCTGGCCCTCAGTACCCCTTCTGGGTATGGGTCATATTGTTGCAGAACTTGAACTTGTCCCGGTCCTTGTCCTGTAGATAGACATACCCTATCCTGCGATCCTCCAGATGCTCCTCATACTCCTCTTTTGCATCCTCCCGGCAGGACGAGCAGGCACCGCGAGGGATGGAGACGCAGAAGGCATTGTTCAAGGTGCCATATCCCCTCTGGGCTGAGCTGGTGATGGTCATGTATCCCGGGCAGTCCGGACAGAGCCTGACCGACTCCTCCTGGCTCTCATTGATCATGTCCGTATCGTAAAAGACCCTCTTCTTCCGGCGGTAGAAGTCGCCCAGACTCTCCAGGGCCATCTGGACCATCTCCTCCCTCTTCGCCCAGGCCTCATTCACCTGCTCCACCGTTTTCTTGATCTCCCGCCACATGGCATCGGTCTGCACAAAGGCTCCAGGAACATAATCCGGCTCGCGTACATGGGAGTAGTCAAGGCCGGCCATGGCCAGGATGATGCCGGTGTTCACATAGGGAAGAGCGCTTTCCACCGCATAGCCTCCCTCCAGGACGCAGATATCTGGAGCAAGCTTCTCATTGAGCCGGGCATAGCCATTGGCAGAGAACCGCATATTAGCTAGAGGATCAGTGTAGTGGTTGTCCTGGCCGGCGGAGTTCAGGACCAGATCCGGCTTGAACTCCTCCAGGATGGGCAGGATGAGATTGTCCAGAACATAATGGATGCCCTCGTCTGTGGTGCCCGGAGGCAGGGGAACGTTCAGGGTGCGCGCCAGTGCCTGCGGCCCGCCGATCTCATTGACGAAACCGGACCCAGGATAGAGGGTATGCCCGTCCTGGTGGAAGGATATGCACAGGACACTGGGATCATGCCAGAAGATCTCCTGAGTGCCGTCGCCGTGATGCACATCCGTATCGATCACCGCGAGCCTCTTATGGCCATATCTGGTCCTCAGGTACTCGACAAGTATAGCCATATTGTTGATATTGCAAAATCCCCGGTTGCCGTGCACCACCCGCATGCTGTGGTGGCCTGGCGGGCGCACCAGGGCAAAGCCGTTTCTGATCTCCCCTTTCTCCAGGGCATCGGCCAGGGTGAGGGTGCTTCCGGCGGCAATGAGATGGGCCTCGGTCACCTGGCTCTCCACATCTGGAACGCAGAAATGGGTGCGAGCGATGTCCTTGTTCTCTGCCAATCGAGGCTTGTACTCCTCGATCTGGGGGAGGTCCATCAGCCCCTCCTCGAAGATCTGGTCCCGGGTATAAAGCAGCCTCTCCTCTCTCTCTGGGTGGGTGGGCGAGATGGCCCAGTCGAAGGCGGGGAAGAATATCAGGCCGGTCTTTCCCGCTCTTGCAGTAGAAGCCATTTACGTGCACCTCCATGAGGATAGCAGGCCAGCAGGAATCTCCATCCGTACGTCCAGGAGCTTTCCTACCGTCGACCATCCCCGAATCATATTGAAGACCTCGCTGGAAGTGACCAGAGCTTCAGCGGCATACTCCTCGATCCCCAGGCGACCTGCTCTCTCCACGAGAAGCCTCTTTGCCAGCTGCTCGGCCTGAGCCAGAGACATCTGCTTCTCATTCACTTTGCCCATGATCCCATCCTCTGCAGTCACATACTCACCCCTCTCGGTATCGATATGAAGGTTAAGGGTGATGGTAGGCCGGGCAACGGCAGCACCAATGGCATTGGCAACCGCAGCATGCTCAGGCACAATCGAGGCCACCTTCAGCCGGGAGGCGATAAGAGGCACCAAAGCGGGGGCAGCTCCCCCCACCCCAACCACATTCTGCGCCTCGAGCTTCTCCTTTTTCATGATCTCCCAGATGCGATAAGCAGGCTCCTGCTCCCACTCCCGGAACATCTCATTGACCTGTGAGGCGATCTTCTCCACCACAGAATCTAACACCATCTCTGCTGCCTTTTCTATAGTGCAGTTCATCCTGCTTGCCAGCCCTGCCATCGCCTCCCTTGCTCGCCCCAGGTCGCCGACGCTCGACCGGCCCAAGAAGCGCAGAGCATCGGTGGGAGTGGGGCCCGTGCCCCCCAAACAGAAGGGCGAGCCGTTTCTCTGCGGGCCCACTGTCAGGCAATCGCCGGTGATATTCACTGCACTGTCCCCGCCAATGGCAACGGACCTTACGGCAAAAGCGCGCACATGAGTCAGCATAGAATCCACTCGCGCCCCTTTAGAGGAGAGCAGCGGACTGCCGGAGAGGATGAGAGCCAGGTCTGTCGTCGTGCCGCCGACGTCCACCACTACGGAGGTCTGGCCAGGAGGAGTCAGGGCCATGACCCCCATGATGCTGGCCGCAGGCCCGGAGAAGATGGTCTCCACCGGCATTTCCAGCGATCCCTCCAAAGGCAGGGTTCCGCCGTCTGCCTTCAGGATATAAACGGGAGCGGTGATCCGCCTCTCCTCCAGAGCCCTGGATATGGCAAGAGCGAACCTCGCATAGCTCTCTTTGGTGGCCAGGGTGAGCTTTGTGGTGGCAGCCCTCCGGGGGAAGTTGAGGCGACCAGATACCCGATGGCCCAGCTCGATCTTGGATCCGGGCAGGATTTGGGACATGATCTGGGATACCTTATCCTCGTGAGCCGGATTTCTCTGGCTGAACTTTCCCACCACTGCCACCCTCGAGACTCCACTCTCCTTTATCCTGGCGGCGGCCTCTTTTATCTGGGATTCATTCAACCGGTCGATCTCCTTGCCCCGGAAGTCTATGGCTCCATCGAGAATGATGGACTGGCCCAGGTTGTAGTCCCGAGGATTGGTACCCGGGCCCGGGATCAAGACCAGGGTCACGGGGTCCGTCTTCTTCTCGGCAATCATATTTGTGATCAGAGTGGTGCTTAAAACCACCCTTTCGATCTTGCTGACGTCCACTCCTCTGACCAGATCATCCAGAGCCCCCAGCAAGCATCCCAGCAGATCATTGTGATCCGTAGGCACATAGGCCGTCTTCTCCACCCGGCTGCCATCCACTAAAACAGCATCAGTGGTGGTTCCGCCGACATCTATTCCAATAAGCATTTTCATTCGCCTTTCGATAGGCGCTCTGGATCAGGATATATATCGGCTTTGTGGTCTTTTGGAAGATATAACTGGCAAGTCCCGTGGAGAGCATGTGGCCATTTTGCCGGGAGCGAGGGATAGGCGAAAAGGCCTCAGTCCCCTCTAATCCAGCGCACGAATGAGCGGCTTTATCTCATAGACATCCAGCTGCCTTTGAATGGTAAACAGCTGATTGCCCATCTGATGGCTCTTGAGAAGGGAGTTCCCCACATCCTTTGGCAGATAAAACTCCTCTTCCCCGAGCTTCACCCGGAAGAACTTCCTGCTCTTGCCCAGCTCCATGCCGCTATATCTGCCTGTGACCTTCTCGCCGACCTTAAGAATTCGAGGCTCCATAGAGTTTCACCTCATTGATTATTATGTTTGTATCTTGCTACTACTTCTATCTTCCGATCGGAGGCTGAAGACAAAGCAATTATCATGCTCATCCTCTATACCGTATACCTGGTACCCATCTTCAAAGGATGCGCTAGTGGCCATTTACTACGCCATCGGCGGGCTGCCGGCGATAATCCGGGTGGGATTCATCCAGGGCATATTGATGCTGATAGGGGCCGTCTTCCTCTACGGCGACCTGATCTCCGCTGGCGGCAGCCTGGATATCTGGGAGAGAATTCCCCTTGATGTGCTCAGCATGGGTATCATCGCCTGCTGCGTCCTGGTGCCACTTTTCTTGGGCATCTTCTGGCAGAGAGGCAATGAGACGGCTGATCTGCGGTACAGCAGCATATCTCATCGGCAGCCTGGCGACGAGACGGCCGGAAGGGGTGAAGGCTACAGGTTAGATATAAAACGGCTAATAGGAGGAGGAACAGCCCCGTTCTTCCGCCTATTTTGCCAAATTTTTTACTGAATATCATTGAATTATGGACCGATTGGAGGATCAATTGGCAGTGATCCGACCGCTGCTCGCCACCTCTTTGAGGAGCCAGAGAAGGATACTTTTGGATTAAATTAATATACCGAATCGGAGAGGCATATCATAACCATCAGGAGGGAATAATTTGGCTGAAATGAGAAACTTTGCCCTGAGGGACGCCCAGGGAAATGAGATTGGAGTTTTCACGGGAAAATCGCCCAGGCAAGCGGCACTGAAAGCCGCTAACCGCGGCTACACAGAGATAAAGCTGCGTGAGCGTGGCACCAAGAAGGTGCACATCTTCTCAGGAGAGAGGGTGCAGGTAGACAAGCCAGCAGGAGCACCTGCCTGGATGCCGGACAAAATATGGAAGCCAAAGGTGAAGAAGGTGGGCATCGAGAAGCTGGATTAGGTCTAAGCCATATCTAAAGCCTCAGACAAAGAAGCGCAGCCTCTTATCAGGTCTGCGCCGAACCCTTGCCTTCAAAACCAAAATGGCATATTGAGCTTACGCTGCTATATTTCCTCTCCATTCTGGCATAGCCTAGGGCACAAGGCGCCTTCGATCTCTGGGAAAGATCACCGCATCACGAATGTTCTCCAGATTGAGCATGGTCATCACCAGGCGGGACAGCCCCAGACCCCAACCGGCATGAGGGGGCATTCCATAGCGAAATGCCCGAAGATAGAATTCAAAGCCATCTGGATCCAGCCCCTTCTCCTTTATCCTCTCCACCAGCAGGCTGTAGTCGTGCACCCTCTGCGCCCCGCTGGCCAGCTCCATCCTCGGGTGCATGAGATCGAATCCCCGGCAGATCTCAGGTTTGTCCTCATAAGGCAGGGTATAATAGGGCTTGATTGATGATGGCCAGTCGATCAGGAAGTAATGCTCTCCAATGCTCTCTCCTAAGAATCTCTCCGTCTCTGTATCCAGGTCGTCGCCCCATTGCATCCTGGCCCCAGCCTTCTCTTCCGCCAGCTCCAGAGCACGGGTGTAGGTGATCCTCTTGAAGGGAAGGCGGGGCACCTCCAGCTCCATATTCAAAACCCCCAGCTGGCGGCGGCAGTTATCAGCCACATAGCTATATGCCCCAGCCACCGCCTCCTCCAGGATCTCCATTACATCCTTGTCGTCGGCAAAGCTGACCTCCAGGTCTATGGAGATGGCCTCATTCAGATGGCGCCTGGTATCATGCTCCTCCGCCCGGAATATGGGACCGATCTCATAAACCCGGTCCATGCCCGCTCCCATCAGCATCTGTTTGTAGAGCTGCGGGCTCTGGTTCAAGAAGGCCTCCTTCTCAAAGTAGCTGATGGGAAAGAGATCGGTCCCTCCCTCTGTGGCTGCGGCCACGATCTTGGGGGTGAAGACCTCAACTATCCCCTTCTTATGGAAATAGTCCCTGAGGCTGCAAAGGACTGCGCTCTCGATCTCGAATGCGGCCAGGACGCTGGGCCGGCGGATGTCCATGAACCTGGAGTCAAGGCGGGTGTCAAGCTCGCACTCCACCTTCTCCGTGGGATCCAAAGGAAGAGGCACCTGGGCGGCGCTCAAAACCTGAATCTCCGTGGGAAGGATCTCATATCCTCGCGGAGCCTTGGCCTCCGCCTTAACATTCCCCCGGACCATAACCACACTCTCCCGGCTGATGGAGCGCGCCATCTTGAAAACATCCTTTCCCAGGAGCTTCTTGACCAGAGTTATCTGAGCCATTCCCTCTCTGTCCCTGAGCACCAGGAAAGCTATGCCCCCCAGGTCCCTGATCTCATGGGCGAAGCCCGCCAGCATGACCTCTTTTCCGTCCATATCCGCAGATATTTGGCCT
Organism: Methanothrix sp.; assembly: GCA_011620785.1. Classification (GTDB taxonomy): domain Archaea; phylum Halobacteriota; class Methanosarcinia; order Methanotrichales; family Methanotrichaceae; genus Methanothrix. The sequence continues at coordinate 61,231 of WOYM01000058.1, forward strand.
GAATAATGAGTTCTGAGGATCAATTCATCTCACGGCTGCGAGAAGGAATTCCTGATATAAAAGCAGTCTGATCTACATGCAGTAGATATATCTGCTAAGGGGATGATAACCTATCCGGGTTTATAGCCATGGCCTCACTCCACGAACTCCTGAGCCAGAAGGATTTCTGGATTTTGCTCTTCTTCTTAGGATGGGTGCTGCTCAACTGGCCTATGCTATCCTTAGCCGAAGGCATAATTCTGCTGGGCATGCCTGCGATACTCATCTACATATCTGCAGTCTGGATGATACTCATTCTCCTGATGTACCTCTTTGACCGGGGGAATTCTAGTTGATAGGCCAGAATACCGCTCTTGTGGTTATGGTGCTCTATCTGCTCCTTCTCTTCGCCATAGCCAGGTTCTCAGACAATAGAAAGCTAGAGGGCAAGAGCATCGTCAGCAATCCCTATGTATATGCCCTCTCCCTATCCGTATATGTCTCCGCATGGACCTTTTACGGCTCCGTAGGAAGAGCAGCATCTACCGGCCTGGAATTTTTGCCTATATATTTAGGGCCTATCCTGGCTATGACACTGGGCTGGGTGCTCATCAGAAAGATGATTCGCGTATCAAAGGAGTACCGCCTCACCTCCATCAGCGATTTCTTGAGCTTTCGCTACGGCAGGAGCTATGCCATCGGGGCAGTGGTTGCTCTGCTCAGCCTGGTCATGGTAACCCCTTATGTGGCTTTGCAGCTGATAGCCATTTCCACCTCATTAGAGACTCTGGCCGAATCCCATACCCTCCTGAGCTTCTCCTGGGAGAGCACCCTGGTGGTGGCCCTTCTCCTGGGTATATTCGCCATGATCTTCGGCGCCCGCCAGCTAGACCCCATGGAACGGCATGAGGGTCTGATTGCTGTGGTGGCCTTTGAATCCCTGGTGAAGCTGGTGGCTTTTCTGATGATAGGGCTATTCGTTGCCTACGGAATCTTTGGAGGTTATGGGGATATCTTCAGCCAGATGGCTGAGCAGGCTCGCAGCAATCCGAATTATTCCGACCTCATGGACGTGGAGTATCCCCTATGGTTCTCCCTGACCCTTGTGTCCTTCTTTGCCATACTATTCTTGCCCAGACAGTTTCATGTCATGGTTGTGGAGAACTCGGAAGAGGGTCATCTGAAAAAGGCGATGTGGCTCTTTCCCCTCTACCTCCTGCTGATCAACCTTTTCGTTCCGGCCATCGCCTGGGGGGGGTTGCTCCTCAATACCCCCGGCCTCAAGGACTCCTTCATAATAACCATACCTTATAGCCACAATCAAAATCTTCTATCTCTTCTGGTCTTCATAGGAGGGACATCGGCAGCCACTGCCATGATTCTTGTCGAGTCCGTGGCCGTCGGCACGATGCTGCTTAACGACCTGGAGCTGCCCTATATTCTGCGCCATATTAAAAAGCAGAAGAACCTGGCCAATGCACTCCTCAATACCAGAAGGCTGAATATACTCCTGGTTGTCCTTCTGGGATACCTCTACTCCCATGTTGCTGCCTATCAGATCCTGGCAGATATTGGTATCGTCTCATTTCTCGCTGCCAGTCAGCTGGCGCCAGCTGCTCTCGGAGGCCTTTATTGGAAAGGAGGAAACCGAAAAGGAGCTATGGCAGGTCTCGTTTCAGGATTTCTGCTCTGGTTCTACACCGCCCTGATACCCACCATAGCCGGGGACGAGGGCATGCTCTCAAGCCTGGTTAGAGATGGTGCCTTCGGCCTGGCTTTCCTCAGACCCACAGACCTATTCGGCCTCGGCCTTGACCAGTGGACCAACTCTGTATTCTGGACGCTGCTGGTCAACACCAGCCTTTACACCCTCGTATCCCTACTCACTAAGCCCAGTCTCGAGGAAGAAAGCATCGCTAAGTCATTCGTATACGGTGCAGAAAAAGCGATGGTACAGGGCCAGGAGCTGCCAGTTGAGCCCCGAGCTATGCTCTATGGAACAATAGGTGAGCTCGAGACGACCCTTGCAAAATATATAGGCGAAGAGAGAGCAAATCACCAGGTCGATTTTTATCTGAGACAGCTGGGAGCGACCCGAGAGACGGTAAGCACCAGGCAGCTTCAGGAGCTTTGGGACCAGTTCGAGAAGATCCTCACCGGATCGGTAGGACCTTCTGCCACCAGGATGATTGTAGAGGAACAGGTTCCCGTAAAGCCAGTGGTGGAAGAGAAGAAGGAGACCCTTCCCACCTATGATCTGACGATGGGAAGGATATACATCGTGCCTGATATCGCTTATGAGGTCTTCACCGACCAGATCACCCATGGAGTGGAAGGGCTGTGTATCACCCACTCCTCCCCGGTGGAGGTCAGGCTCCGTTGGGGATTCAAGGAGACGCCCATTATCAAGCTGAGCGATGAGAAGGGAAGCGATCGATACATCTCACCCCGCAATCTGCCCCTCCTATTCATAACCATAAAATCGTTCGTCGACTCCAGCAGAAACAGCATTGTCCTCATTGACAGCATAGAAAAGCTGGTGAATGAGAACATGTTCAAGGTTCCAGAGAGGGAGATACTGGACTTCGTCTATCAGATGGAGCTGCTGGGCAAAAGGACCCATCTGATCCTGGCTGAGAGAGAGGATTTTGTCCATATGGAACTGAATTCCAGCGTTAATGAAGCAAAAGAGCTATTGTTCACCCTGGGTCCCCTCTCAGAGTACCTCTTTCGGCTCTTCTCAGATACGATGCTCTCCGCACTGAATGAAGGGGTGAGAAGAGACGCGGTTATGAAAGCCAATGAGCTCATTGCAGCAGGCGGATTCTTTGAGGCGGCTCCAAAGAGAGATCAGCCCTCTGACGAAGCTGGGCCGGCCTGCGAGCCAGATATGCAGGATGCTCTGACCGCTATCCCCAGACTGAATATCGGACCAGGATTGGTGCTGACCAGGCACAGCTTCTTCCTCGCTTTAAGGAGGCTGGCCAGAATCATCAGAACATTTGATCCCACCTTCGATATCAAGGATTCATTGGCTGAGATCATGAAGAGCTATGGGAAGAGCCCATTTGAGGTATCGCTTATCCCAGGGACCACATATATCGTAGAGGAGGAGAAGCCCAAAAAGAGCCTGGAGGTATTCAGCGAGCTGGTAGCTCATGGAATGGAAGGGTTATGCCTCAGCCGACACAATCCCGAGACTCTGCAAGAGAGATTCAGCATACCCCCGGAGACAGTGATATGGCTGACCCAAAAGACCGAACCAGGATACAGAACGGTGGACCCCACGAACTTCCCCAGGTTGAGCGGCATGATCTCCGAATTCCTCGACAAGGCCAACTATCCAATCATCCTCCTGGAAGGCATGGGCTACCTGATCACCCAGAGCAACTATGAGACTGTGCTCCGGTTCATTCAATTCCAGAGAGATGAGATCGCCATGAAGAACGCAATAATGCTGATCCATATTGATCCGTTATCCTTGGATACAAAGGAGCTCCACCGTCTGGCAAGCGAGATGGAGCCGTTCAGAAGCTGATTAGGAGAATTTTTAATAGCTAGTCTGCACTATATGCAGCTATGATCGAAGTTGGAATAGTCTTACTGGCGGTTGTTCTCATATTCGGAGCCTTTCTTTTGCTGAGGTCCCTTAAAAGTTTCGTCATAAACGCAATCGCCGGCCTCTTCATTCTTTTCCTGGCCAATCAGTTCATCAGCGCGGATATCGGCTATAGCTGGCTGGTCATACTGATTTGCGGAATTGGCGGGGCAGTTGGAGCAATCCTCTTGTTAGCCCTTCATTTCATAGGACTGGGATTCTAGAATGGAGAGGGGCCTGAGAGGTGAGCAAAGTATAATGGCCCAATCGAGATGAGAGGCATCAAAAACCGGATGAACGGAGATAGCAAAGCCATAGAAGGAGATACAATCAGATTAATAAAAATGTATATTGGAAAATATATCAGAGCCCCAAACGGGCTTGCTGGGGGACAATGACATTGGTCAGATCCTTCAGCCGGTAATCCTGCTGAAGTATTGACTTGAGCTTGCCGGAATACACGCTCAATGTTATCTCTTTAGTCCGGCCATATCTGCCCTTACTGATTACAATTGTATGCAAGATGCCAAGCATATCCAGCTCCGCAATGAGATCTGTGATCCGGCGATGGGTGAGAAAATCGGTCTCTACCAGAGGACAGAGCTGTTTGTACATATTATAGACCGCACTGGTAGTGATGTTTCTCGTCCCTTGCTCCTCTAAGAGAATGATGCTATAGAGCACTAACTTGGATTGAGTAGGCAGGGTCTTGATGACTTCTTCTACCCGATCCTGCTCTATCTTATCTCTGGCCTGGCGGACATGAACCTCTGTGACCACAGTAGATCGGGCCCTTTCCGCCAGTTCTCCAGAGATGCGCAAGAGGTCAAGGGCTCGGCGGGCGTCTCCATGCTCTTGAGCCGCGAATGCCGCGCAAAGAGGTATTACGCTCTCTTGCAAGGCTCCGGAACAGAATGCGACATTAGCCCTCTGCTCCAGGATCTCTCTGATCTGCTCAGCATCGTAGGGCGGAAAGATGATCTCGTCTTCACCAAGAGAGCTCTTCACCCTGGGATCAAGAAACTCTGTGAACTTGAGGTCATTGGATATGCCGATGATGCTCACCCGCGATCGGAGGAGGTCAGAGTTTACCCGGGAAAGGTTATAGAGAACATCGTCTCCCTTTCGCACCAGTTTATCCACCTCGTCCAGCATTATCACTACTACTTGCTTCTCCTCATCCAGAGCATTCCTGAACTCTGCATAAACCTGATCTGTGGGCCAACCGGTCATCGGAATATCTCTGTCGAAGTGCCTTGCCAGGTGGGCCAGAATCCTGTACTGGGTATCGACTACCTCGCAGTTGATATAGATCACAACGCACTTCATATCTTCAAAGCTGGCTTCTTCCAGTTCTTTTCCCACATATTTGGCCACCGCTGTCTTTCCGGTGCCGGTCTTTCCGTATATGAGGACATTAGAGGGCGTCTCACCTCTTAGAGCTGGGACCAGAATCGATGCAAGGTTATTGATCTGCTCTTCTCTGTGAGGCAGTTTGGTTGGTGTATATGTAGGACGCAGGATGTCTCTGGATTGAAATATCTCCCCTTGCGCCAATAAATCAGCAAATAACCCTCTGGATATAGGTACCAAGATAATTCCCCTCGAACATTTTAAAATGGTCCTGGTGGATATTAAGAGTTATGGTTAACTCCCCTTCATTTCCCATGGAAGTATTGGCCCCCTACCCCATGATTTCCTCTGGAAAAGAAATAAAACTCTAATAAATATCGTGATAGACAATATAATAAAACTAGCCATTCCTAGGTTTCCTTTTTTTCATATATAAACCTTCCTATCTACAGGGAAAGAGGCTACGTTTTAATCAATGTAGACAAATAGAATACCGATTATATTCATCGCGATGCGGGTGATAGATATTATTTTTTGTCGACTGTTAGCGACAGGATCAATGATCGCCTATGAGATCAGAATTCATCATAGAATCCTCTGGCTTCGCTGGGCCTGCAGATCACATTACAGCGATGAACAACAAGCTCCGGTCTTTAGGCCGGAGTAGTTGACCCTGCATATCCAACCAAGAGCGATTAGCGGAGGGGCAGAGGTCACAGAGGCTTGAGTTCCAGTGGAAACCATACGGTCTCTCTCATAGGCCATGGAAAGCTGCTTGGCTATCTGGTCCAAAAGAGGGATTTAGCTGACTGGTATGGTCTCAAGCTGGCTAGCAACATTCCAGATCAGGGTTCTGGTATGAAGTGGAATATTAGGGTCATTGCTTATCTCATCGAGTATGGAAATGGCAGATGCTGCCTTTATCGCCTCATTTACGCTCTCGTCCATGAGGATGGTCTTGACGCTCTCTGCAGAGCGCCTGATATTCCTCGGGACTGCATCATCGCTCATAATACGTTCTAATACCTCGACACATTGCTTAAGGACATTTTCAGCTGTCATAGAACCACCACCCATATCTATGGGAAAAAGGTTATGATGTTTATCTGCCTTTGATTCAAGGATGATATATCGTTGTATTTAAACGTATGTGGTAATGCTGGTGATGGGACAATGGAAGAGGATGAAGTACTCAGCAAGATAACCAGGCTTCTTGAGAGGGGATGCACAATGCTGGCCACGCATCACGACTGCGGAGCGCCCCTATTTCGCTGTCAGGGAGAGATAGTCTGCCCGGTCTGCTCGTTTCAGGATAATCAGGTTCATGGTGAGCAGCTTTCCGGAGCTGGAAGAGAGGCTCCGGAGCCTTCGAGATCAGAAGAATATGGGCCGGATCACGAGCCCGTTATGCCTCTCCCGCAGTCAGCAGGGAAGAGCTTGCATGGTGGATCGAGGAGTACGGACCCCTTTGATGAGGAGAGGATGGATGGCGGGCTTATGGAGGCGAAGGCTGGGCTGCGCGCATCATTGATCGCGCGGCTGGACGAGCTCTCTGCAGGCATAAGATCTGAGCAGGATCTGGATAGGCTGAAAAAGATGCTGGACTGTGCAGAAGGACTGCTGCGTGTGCTCCGATCGATGTGAATAGAATCAAGCTCTTTTTTCGAAGGCAATGCAGCTTCCTGTGAGGATCAAATGGTGCCCTGCTCAAGATTGCCTTGCTCAGGCCAGTTTCATAAGGCGCGCATTTCAGGGCTTCTGCTTTCCACTGGAAATCAGGGGGTTGGTCAATTGGGTTTGAAAAAGTTTAGAAAGTGTGGTATAGCTCCGATATTATTTCCCATTATACTGTTGTTATCGTCCATCACTGGCTGCATCGAATTGGGGTCCCAACCACTGCATTCCTCATCCCCTGGCGGTGTAGCTCAGCAGTCAGAGGCATGGTCGGGTCAGCTGAAAATGGAGATAGACCCCAATCTGGATATCGATCTCTTCAGCCTGCGGGGAAATGTCGTTCTCACCGGGAATGGCACTCTACCTTATCTATTGCTCAATGCCACCCTCCGCCAGGGGAAGGCCTCAATCTCAAGCACGAAGTACCTGCTGATGAGGCTGGAGACGAACAGGGATTACAGCTTTGAGATCGCCAAGAACCTCGAACTAATTCCTGGCGACTACACCTGCACCCTGGAGGCATCAGGCCCCGGCGGCATTCTGGCCAGCGAGAACAGAAGGTGCAGCCTGGCTGAGGATCAGGAGGATCTGATCTCTAAAAGGATCTCCTCTGGAGAATTGATATCGATCTCTGATGCTCGTGCCCTTTACGCCGACAGATCTCTCTATAGATATGAGTCAAATGAGGATGAAGAAGAGCCAGAGGAGGATGCAGGGAGGGAGGGCGAGAAAGAGAGAAAAATCGAGCGTGCCGAGGGCACGAAAGCTCGTCCTCTGATCTCGTCAGGAGAAGAGCCAACCACCAAGCTTCAGGCGCCAGAAGAGGCGGAGCAAGAAGGTTCGAAGGAATCGAAGGCAAAGATATCGGCAGAAGGAGATGGGGCAGGGAATCCTGAGCTCTTTGATGGTAGCGCCGGCGCCGATGATGGCGAAGCATCAGTCAGCAGCGTTGGGATCATGGATGAATCAGATGGAAAGGAGGAGTCAGAAGGGAATTTCGTAGGCAGCAGCACCTCTAAGAAGTACCATCTCCCTGACTGCCGCTATGCCTTGAAGATCAAGCAGGAGAACAAGGTCTATTTCCAGAGTGCCGAGGAGGCAAAAAGCCATGGCTACCTTCCCTGCAAGAGCTGCCATCCCTGATTTCATTCATTCACAGCGGTCCGATGAGAACGCAGGAGAGACCGGGGGCCCGAGGGGGAGAGGCGGTGCTCCCTCTATCGATCCTTTCCTGGGGGTAGCCAAGATCTGTGAGTGCGAGCACGCTTCGCGCGAGCCCCCTCTCCTCCAGCAGCCGGCAGAGCCCTTCCAGATCGGTGCTGTCATCGGTGAGGAGAAAGACGGATTTGTCCCGGCTCAGCTCAGAGGCTATGGCCTCCAGGTCCATCCTCCGCCCGTGGACAGTGATGGGGACCACATTCAGCTCGCTGATCTTCAGGCGGGCGCAGGCCACCTGCAGGCTGGAGATGCCGGGAATCACCCTGCCCGGCAGATATCCCAGGCCGGAGAGCATGGGGTCCCCGGTGCTCAGAACCACAGCCTCCTCTGGCAGAGATGAGAGCCTCTTGTAGTCCTCTATCTCCCTGACAATGCAGTCCGGGTCGATATACTCCCTGGCCAGGTCTATTGACCTTTTCGATCCATAGATCAACCTCGCCCGGCCGATGGCCTCCCCCGCTTCCTGGGTCATCATCCCCGGAGCTATGCCCACTCCTACGATGATCATGGAGCCTCCGCTAAAATCCGCCCGTCCCTGTGGAGGAGAACGATGCGGGTGTAGGGCAGCTTCTCTTTGGCCCTCCTCAGTCCCAGGGCGATGTTCTCATGCTCCGGCTCCTTTTCCACCATCTCGGCCACGGTGTTGTACCCCGTATTTTCCAGTATCCCCGGCCAGGCCCATTTGAGGATCAGGGCGGGAAGGCCGCATAAGATGCTCTCCTGATCAGGCTCAAACTCCAGCCGGTCCAGTTGGCTTCCCATCAGCACCGCTTCGTGATCGGGAAAAAGAATTCGGCTGAGCTTGAGGCCGGTTCTGCCCGTGCTGACCACCACCTTCCTCGCCCCTTTCAGCTCTCCAGTTCTCTCATTTATCAGGTGCTCATTCCAGGGCTCGACAAATCCGGTCGATCCCAGGATGGATATGCCTCCCATTATCCCCAATTTGGGGTTGAGGGTCTGGCGGCTAATCCTCTCTCCCTGGGGGACACAGATCTGTACCCGCACGTGCTCAAGACCTGTCTCCTTGCACCCTTCAGATATGGCCGCCATGATCTGCTCTTTTGCCGAGGGGCTTATGGCCGGGCGGCCGATCTGGTCGCACAGGCCACCGGCTCCTATCCGCCCTATCCCCTCCCCGGCGAGGAGAACCGTCTTTTCAGACGGCTCTGCTCGGGCCGATATCTCCAGGCCGGCGGTGACATCGGACTGGTGGTCCCCTCCGTCCTTGCGAGCATTGCAGTAGCCGTTCTCTGCCTTAACGGAAACCGAGACCGGGATTCCGGCTGGCGTCATCACCTCCAGGCTTTCGGTCGCCCGGACCAGGGATACGACCGCCCCTTTCGCTGCTGCTGCTGCGGTGGTCCCCGTGGTAAGTCCGCGCTTTAATAATAGGCCGCTTGAGAGGATGGTCCATCTGCCCGACAGGATCTTCTCCCGAGCCAGGGGATCGGAACAGGATTCGATCCAGGAGAGGGGTATGCTAAAGCCGCTGACTGGATCGGCTATCGACTCAGATTTTCTCTCTGGCATAGGTGTTTATGATCTCGTTTATGGCCGCCACGGCGATGGGGGTCCCACCGCGAGTGCCGGCAGTGGATATCGAGGGGACGGTGATCTCCCGCAGCCTCTCTTTGCTCTCCAGGGCATTGACAAAGCCCACTGGCACCCCCACCACCAGATCTGGCAGAACCCGTCCCGACTCCATGAGCTCACACAGGGTCAGCAGGGCAGAGGGGGCATTTCCTATCACCACTATTGATCCGGAGAGCTTCTCATTCAGGGCCAATACACCGGCTGAGGTGCGGGTGATCCCCATGGATGCCGCCAGCTCGTCTCCTTTATCGATGAACGCCTCTATGGGGCTGGTATGACCTTTCTTTAACACCCCCGCCTGGACCATCTTGATATCCACGTAGATGGGAGCGCTCCGTTCCAGGGCCTTCAGGCCTGCCTGAAAAGGGTCATCCTGAAATCTCATGATCTCGGCCACGCTTGGGTCGCCGGTGGCAATGACGCATCTCTGGGTGATCCTGTCCTCCAGGCTCCGGTCCCCGATCATGCTGGATATGAGCTCCCGGCTCTTTCTGCTGATCTTTATCGCCTCAGGTGTGCTGGCCCCAATATCGGTATAGTTCTCTATCATATCAATCAGCTCTAGTAGCTGTATTTGGTATCATATCCCCTTCTGGCTATGATCCTGCCCTCTCTTATCTCCGCCTTCGGGCAGGATACCAGAAGGGTGAACCGGAAGCCTGATGGCTTTGTCTCCATCAGCTCTTCCGCCTTCATTGTGATCATCTCTTCTCCCTTCCGGGCCACGTCCCTGGCCAGGGCCACCGCCCTCTCCGGTTCCAGCTTCTGGAGGAGGGCCTGCACCTCATGCCCTTTTACATTATAGATCACAACGCCGAAGCCTGCTGCCGCCAGCAGGGATAGCGATGCCGGGTCATCTGGCCGGGAGAGAAGGGCGAAGTCCCCGGAGAGGGGTGCTCCTGCCCTTGCGGCAACTGACGAGAAGGCGCTCACTCCCGGAGATATGTGAACGGGAAGCCTATTTCTGGCCAGGTCCATGATCCGCCAGGCAGCGGAAAAGATGCTCGGGTCGCCGCCGGTGAGGATGCTTGCCCTCTTTCCTGAGCGGGCGAGCTGTTCTGCCTCCTGGAAGCGGGCGTATGACCTCTCCGGGCAGGGACCGACATGAGTGACCTTCTCCCCTGGATAGTCACCGATCAGGTTCAGGTAACGCTCTGCTCCCAGAATTTTTTCGGATGAGCTGAGGATAGCCTGGGCCTCTGCAGTCAGGTTTGTCTGGCCTCCCGGACCGCTGCCCACCAGGTTCACCTCCGCCTCTCGAGCAACATCCCCCCGGTAAGTGCCCCTGCCCGGGAGGATGAGGACAGTGGTCATATCGACTTCTTCCCGCAGGGCTTCGCTCTCCATGAGGGCCGCGGCAGTGGTCCAAAAGAGCCTCTCACCCTCTCTGCCCACATCTTTTGACACCAGAACATCTCTATTTTCATAGATATTCAGGGCGCGCAATAGCTGCCAGTCTCTTTTCCGGCTTCTGGGGTTGTAGAGGGCGACGGGCATTTCAAAATCTGCTGCCTGTCGCAATCGGCCCTCGATATCCTCCCAGGGGGTGAGAAGGTCGCTGAGGCTTATCACCGTCACGCATTCCCGGAAGAGAAGGCCGGCCCGGCAAGCTGCAGCGGTGAATGATGTGACCCCAGGAACAACCTCCACCTCCGCCGGATGCTCTGCCATCTCCAGGCCCAGGCCTGCCATGCCATAGACATTGGCATCTCCCGAGCTCACCAGGGCCACAGGCCCCCGGCTGAGCAGATCCAAAGCCGCATGGACCCTATCTATCTCCTTTCCCATGCCGCTGGAGTAGACCTCCTTTCCCGGCAAGAGGTCTTCTATGAGCTTCAGATAGGGCCGGTAGCCGACCACATAGTCCGCTCTTCTTATGGTATCCACTGCCGCCAGGGTGCGGAGGGAGGCATCTCCCGGCCCGATGCCAACGATTGAGAGCCTGTTTCCGGAATGGCGGTCTATTGATCGGTTGAGTGCAGAATCATTCATTGAGTCCCAATCCCTTTTCGGCAGTCATTTCAATTCTCTCCAATGGCAACGGTCACCCTCCCGTATGCCTTCTTGGGAAGGATGAGCCTTTTTGCCAGGGCGAGGACAGCGGGCTCGGCAACCCCCGTCAGTCCCAGGTCCTCTGCCCTCGAGGGAGTGGAAGGCTCTTGGGAGTTGAGATCCTCACGGGAGAGAAAGACGATCTCCCTGTCTAGAGACTTCGCCGCCTCCAGCAGGCCCTCCTCCTCCTTCTTTAGCCAGGCAGTGGCTAAGAATGCTATATCCTCTTTCTTCCTGCCGGATTCCGCCAGGGCCAGATCTATCGCCTGCAGGACCTCCTCAGAGGATACGCCCTTTCTCGCTCCCACTCCCAAAACCAGCCCCTTTCCCTTGAGCACCGCCACATCCTCATCCACCAGCAGAATCCTGGGCCCCTTCAGCCTCAGTATGGGGACATCTTCATTCAAAAAGGCGAGGTTGATGGATTTTGAGGAGCTTTTGTTCACGATATCGGCCTTCAGCCTCCTGGCCACGCTCTCCAGACAGGGTCGGCCGGAGGCATCGGTGGCGGTGGTTATGGCCGGATAGAGCTCCAGCTTATCCGCCAGGTGCAGGGCCAGGTCATTGGCCCCGTGGTGGCCTCCCACCACCGGCACAGCGCAGCTGAGGGCAGAATCGACGGCAACCACTGGCCGGTCTCGCCATTTGTCCTGCAAATGGCGGCAGAGGCTTCTGGTCACAATCCCCACCGCCATGATCGCTACCAGCAGATCGTACTTCTCAAGGAGCCTCTTCATCCTCTCCTCCTCATAGAGGACTAGGGTGGATTGATAGCGATCGCTTAAGGCCCGGGCGATCCTTTCTCCCTTATCCCTATCCCGGGGGAAGACCAGGATGGCCAGGGACTTCAGCGGCTCCGGTATAGGTGAGACCTCCTAAATCCGGTTCTCTTAACCACATCGCCCACCAGTATGAGGGCGCTGTTGTCTATCTTCGCCTCTTCTACCTTATCGGCGATATCGTCTAAAGTTCCGCACAATACCTGCTGGTCCGGCCAGGAGGCATGATAGACCACCGCCACCGGAGTTGTGCCCGGCCGGTCCAAGGACTGGACTATATCCCTGATCTTGTCTATTCCCAGAAATATGGCCATGGTCGTTCCCAGGCGGCTGAGGGTGGGCAGATCGTCCTTTGCCAGCGTGGTCCCTTTGGGCCTGGTTACGATCAGGGATTCAGAGATCCCCTTAAGGGTGAGCTGGGTCTTCAGGGCGGCGGAGGCGGCAAAGAGGGAGGAGACTCCGGGGACCACCTCCACCTCTATTCCCATCTCCTCCAGGGGCTTCATCTGCTCTAATATGGCGCCATAGATCGAAGGGTCGCCGCTGTGCAGTCGCACCACCTTCTTTCCCGCTCGCAGGAACTCGACCATCTTTGCCTGGGTCTCCTCTATAGACAGCCCATTGCTGTCGACCTTGATGGCTCTCAATCCCTCCAGGAGCTGGGGATTGACCAGAGAGCCGGCGTACACCACCAGGTCCGCCTCCTCCAAGAGCCTCTTGCCCTTGACGGTGATAAGCTCCGGGTCGCCCGGTCCCGCCCCTACGAAGTAGACCTTCATTCTCTCCTCCGGGCCAAGAGGACGCTGAAGTACTCGCTCCTCTCCGGCATCTCTCCCCGGACGATCCTCTCCTCCGGGGTAAATAGCCTCATGCCAAGGGTGAAATCCTCGTAGCCCTCTTCTCGGAGCTCCTCTGCCAGCTTCCTGGGCCTGGTCGCCTTTATCCTGATCACCGATTGCACCTGGGATCCGTCCGAGACCAGAAAAGACCTCTCCAAAGGTACATCGAATCTGGAGGCCAGGGCTGGGACCACTCCCACACCGGGAATGGTCTGGATCTCTATTCCCGGATGGCTCTCTTCTATCACCCTCTTCAGATGGCTGAAGGTGGAGAAGGTGTTGATGTCGCCGATGCAGGCAAAGCCCACCTGGCTGGCGCCAGCGTCCTGGGCGATGATATCTGCATTTTTCTGCCAGATCCTTTTCAACTCCAGTTCATCCTGGATCATGGGGAAATCCAGGATCTGGGGGGAGGAATAGGGCCTGGCCAGCTCTGCTGCCATCTCTCCCGGAACAAAGACCCGCTTGCAGTTCTTTAAGGCTGCTGCTGCCTTGAAGGTCAATAGCTCCGGATCGCCCGGTCCCAGGCTTATGCCGATTAACATTTGCCGATCACCATGAATATGGGATTTATGGGCTTGAAGGCTATGTCCCCCGCCAGGTCGTAGCCCCGGTTTATCTGAATCTGCAGGATCTCCCTGAAAATGCCCTCGCTTTTCATCAGCTCTGCCACCTTGCTGGCTATGCCTATCCTCGCCAGGTCGGCGACGATCATGCAGCCGGGGCAGGCCTTTTCCAGCAGGATGGGAAGGAATCGGTCTATCCCTCGAGTGCCGCCGATAAAGCACCTGTCCACCGCGGGAAGGCGGGGGATGATCTCCTCTGCCTCGCCCAGGAGGAATTTCCCACATGCAACCAGTTCTCTGCTGAGACTTACCGCCTCTGATCTGCGGTCCAGGCCGTAGATCCTGTCTGTGTAGCAGGAGGCGGCCAGGGAGACTGCCCCTGAGCCGCAGCCTATATCCAGGAACAGATCGCCAGGCCGGATGGCCAGCTTTCCCATGGCGATGTGGATGTTCTCCTCTGCTGTCGCCGTGCCCGGAAGCTTCATGGGCTTTAGGAGAAGTGGGCTGGAATAAAAGGTTAATTGATGGCCATAAGACTAGTATAGCCTGCTCTTCAATAGCAGTTCGAGAATTCATGGACATCTTCGTTGCCGAGTATGCATCCGCTCTTGGTTTGGGCGGCACCCATGAGCTGGAGGGCAGAGCAATGCTCTCCTGCCTGGTGGATAGCTTCGCGTCCAGCGGACACGAGGTGGCCTATCCCACCCCTGGGCCCAGGATAAAGGCAGGCGAGCCCATAATGCTGGGGGGCGGGAGGGATTTCGCTTCTCTCCTGCAGTCGATCGAGGCAAATGCTTGCCTGCTGATCGCTCCTGATGGCCTGCAGCCGCATTTTTTGGAGATAATCGAGGGCAGGACGGCCAATCTTGGCTCTAGCCCCGCTGCCGCCCGTCTGGCTGCGGACAAGCTGCTGTGCTCCAGGGCGCTCGCGCGCGCCGGCGTTCCGGTGGCCGAGATCGTGGACCGGCCCGATCCGGTGGATAAGGGCTGCCTGCAGTATGTGGTCAAGCCGCGCACCGGCTCGGGCTCGGAAAGAGTCCGGATCAGCTCTTTTGCCCGGGCGGGCCCGGACGAGATAGTCACCCGCTACCATGAGGGGCTGCACCTCTCCGCCAGCTTCATCGTGGGGAATGAGGGTTTTCTGCCCTTAACCCTCAACCGCCAGCTGATCGACTTTGCCGATGGGAAGATTAGCTATCAGGGAAGCCAGGTGCCCTACCGCACCCCCCGGGCAGCGGAGATCTGGGAGGCGGCGGAGAAGGCGGCGGCCATTTTAGGTTTGCGCGGGTACGCAGGGATCGACTTCGTCCTGGGGGAGAAGCCATGGGCGGTGGATGTGAACGCCCGGCCCACGACATCCATCATCGGCATTGCTAGGGTGATGAAGGAGGAGATCGGAGATCTGATCGTCAAGGCACGGTTCGGAGGATTGCCAGGGAGGGTGCACCTGGAGGGGGAGAGCATATTCCGCAAAGAAAACTTGGCCCTTAAGCCTGATGAGCAATAATTGAGAGTGAGACCCCACCAGGATTGCCAGCACCTCATAGCCCACCGGGCTTAGAGCGGTCTCTCCCAAAGGATGACAATCCTCAATTTTAGATTTCCATGCGGGTGCGATCCCTCCCTTCGCCCCCCAAATCAGGCCTCCAGAAACTCCGCCGTCTTCATGAACTCGACCACATCGTTTTCGCTGGGCAGGTCGGTGCTCGCTCCCGGGGTGACGATGTTCAGGGCGGCCACAGCGGAGGCGAACTTTACAGCTTCTTCATTCGAGTATCCATGGTATTTGGCATGGATGAATCCAGCGGTGAAGCTATCTCCCCCGCCGGTCGTGTCCACCACTTTGACCTTGTAGGAGGGTACCCGGAAGGTTCGTTCATCATCTAAAACCAGCGCACCTTTGACATCCAGGGTGACGATCACCGTCTCTGCACCGTACTCCTTCAGCTTTTTGATAGCGGAATCGACATCCTTCTCCCCGGTTATCAGCATCGACTCCTTGCCGTTCATGATTATCATCTGGCTGTTATGCATGGCATGCTTCAGATCCTCAGGCCTATGGGTGACCATGCTCATGCTGGGGTTCATGATGATGCAGATGCCTCTTTTTTTGGCCTCTTCTATCGCTTTTTTCATCAGCGCCATGTTCTCATCGCTTATCAGGCTGGTAAGGACCATGGTATCGATCTTATCAAAGACCTCGCAATTGAGGTCCTCTTCACCCAGCAGGTCATTGGCCCCTCTGCTGGTCAGAACGGTCTTCTCGCCGTTATAGAGAAAGACCAGAGACATACCAGTCAGGCCCCCCTTTAAGGTGACATATTTGGTGATTGCGCCGTGAATTCTAAGGTTTCTCAGGTATTCCTCGCCGTGATCATCTTTGCCCACCGAGCCGAGGATGTAAGTGGTTGTGCCCAATTCTGCCAGGTTGGTTGCCAGGTTGTGTGCTGAGCCCCCGGTATCCTGGTTGAGCTGATCGAGGGTGATCTTGGAGTCGAAGGGAAAACAGAGATTGTCGTTGACCACCTTGAACTTCTCGGATCTGGCAATCAGGTCTACGATTATACCGCCCACTACGAGCACGCCCTTATGGCTAATGCTGCATTCTTCAAATGGCATGCTGCTATGGATAGCTCTGCTGATAGATAACATTAAGGGCCCTATCCGCTCGCAGGGCCGAAGGGAGCGGTCACGCTTTTCAGAATACGGCCCATCACCTTCGATCGGATACAAGGCCCTCTTTTCTAGAGAGACGGACCTTCTGCCAGGTAGATCAGGCCAAGCAGCAGAGGCTGATGGAGAATATATATGGCCAGAGAGTTGCGGCCCAGAAATGCGAGCCCTCTGACCGGAGGCCAGGCACTGATATCAGGCAGGGGAAAGCGGCGGACGAGGTCCTTGTAGAGCAATGCGCCTCCGGCCATACCTATCAGCACCAATCCGAACCAGGGCAATAGAGGCACATAGTCCAGGGAGACGAAATCCCGAGGAGCCAGGCCCAGCCAGATCAGCCAGAAAAAGCCCACTTCAAGCTCCTGGATGTACAGGCCCAGCAAGATCGCTGCCAGCCCTAAAAGGATGTTCATTCTGCCCAGGCGGAGGATGGGATAGGCTAAGAGTATGGAGATGGATATGAGGTGAAGGATTCCAAAGACAATAAATCCCCTTCCAATGACGATGTAGGTTACAAGGGTAATTCCCAGGGCCAGGCTCATTATCCAGAGGCTCCTTTTCAAGAGCCTGAAAGGGTATTGGCTCAGCTGGCCGGCCAATTTCGCCCGGGAATAGCTCAGGGTGAGGGAGATTCCAACCAGCAGGAGAAAGAGGGAGGCAGTGAAGCGGGCCAGATAAAACCAGAATCCTCCGGACAGATCAATCTCATGGATCCTGAAGTAGTCCAGGTCGTACGCCAGGTGGAAGATGACCATCATTATAATGGCCAGTCCCCGAAAAAAGTCCACCTCCCAGAGGCGGGCCGTCCGGCGGTCATCCATAGAGCATGATGTGCAGCCAGTGCTTTATAGGTATGCTCATGCTATGTCATTCTCTCATCAGACTAAACGGACATCTCTTTTCGATTTTGCTTTCTCGTACAGTCTTCTGTCCAGGGTCAGCAGCGGCATTTCCTCCTCCTGTGCCGCCGCCAGGAAGAGAGAATCATAGTAAGAGGTCTTATCTTCCACTGCAATCTCGAATGCTTCTGTCGTTAGATCGGAGGCTTTGATGAGAGCGCATGCAGTGGCAATAAAATCCTGGCAATCTTGGAATGCATCTAATGCCCTGTCCTTGCTTTCTCCGGAAAAGATGACCTGTTTCCAGGCAACACTGCCCGCCTCAGCTATGGCCAGGTCCAAGGTGACAGGATCACATTCCGCAGCACACTTTAAGGCCCTTGAAGAGGACGCTTCTTTGAAGCTTTGATGCCGCAAATAAAGGCCAGGTGGTTTTGTCTGTACTGGCTGGACATCTATGATCGCCGTCCTCACTGCTTGTTTTCCCCATTAGCCCTATCTATTGCCGATAAGCTGCCGACGTATTGCCGATATTTTGCCGATAAACTGTAGGACCTGGCGCGGCGGGATGGATTTGCCACTATCAGCCAACCGTCTTTCACCCAGGTGCCCAGAAGGTTTCTGGCCATGCGCTCGGAGAGGCCCAGCTCTGCTGCTACTTGCGGGGCGGTGATGGTCTCCTTTGAGGCAAAGAGGCAGAGAACCACCCTTGCTCGATGGTCCAGCCGGCGCAGGTCTTCCGATTCCTCCTCCAGGCCCTCGACAGCGCACTTTTGCGCAGTCAGCCTGACGGCCTCAAAGACGTTGGCTAGGGTGGTGATGAAGTATTCAAGCCAGGGCGTCAGATCGGCCTCGTTTCTGCCGAAGTAGTAGTTGTGGTGCGGGTGAGCTGTCAGAGCTTGATAGTATCCGGGCAGATCGCGGGCGTGGTGCTCCTCCAAAGAGAAGAAGCCGTTCAGGCCGTAGCCGCCCTTATGCAGGATGAAGGTGGCCAGCAGGCGCGCTGTCCTGCCGTTGCCGTCGTAGTAGGGGTGGATGGTGACAAACTGGTAGTGGACCAAGCCGGCGATGAGGGGGACGGGCAGTCCGGACTCCTCCGCCTCGGCGGCCCAGGCCAGCAGAGAGTCCATGAGGGCGGGAACGTCTTTTGCCTCCGGAGGGAGGTAGATCAAAGCTCCGGTGGAGCTGTTCTTGATCGCATTTTGGCCTTCCCGATAGGGGATGGGCCTGGCCCTGGCCCTGGGGCCGACCTCAACCAGCGCATGCAGCTTTTTGACCAGCTCTTCAGTGAGCGGCTTTTTCTTTCGAGCCCACTCTTCGACCCGCAGGAGGGCGTTCCAGTAATTTCGAACCTCTGAGATGTCCCTCTCCCGGCCGGCAATTTGCACCTTTGCGTCGGCGATTGCTGCCTTTGCCTGGGATATGCTGAGGCGGTTTCCTTCAATGAAGGTGGAGTAATGAACCGCACGCACTCTGGCCTGGGCTCGCAGCTGGGCCTCCCCTGAAGGCGAGAGGGGCGTGTGCTCCACCATGGCGCGGGCTGCCTCGATCTGCATCAGACCGCGGGCGATGGCGGGGGTGAGGGTGTAACGGGGGGACCAGGTGGCGTGAGGAGTCATAGACATGTTCCTATCAATAATGATTGACCTTGATTAGATCCCTTCATCTTCCCTTTGCCATTCGAAAGATTGTCGAACGAGGAAGATTAC
>WOYM01000091.1 GCA_011620785.1 Methanothrix sp.
GCATCCTCGCAGTTCGTTACAATCTCCCGCCTTTTTCCCCATTGCATCATTGATACTTAAAGGTTTTGCGTGGCATTATTATTACTTATTATATTATATGAATCTGTGGACTTTGAGTAGATCTAAACGAAAATTTTTTTAAATTAATTTTTATTAAAACATATCTCTTTAATTGTGCAATTCTATGCTTCTTGACATGTGGCCCCTCCACGGCATTCAGAGGAAACCTTTCCTCTTTTCTTGTATCGCGATTGCTGGTAGTGGTGATCCGATGAAGGAATATTATTTCAGCCATCGATAAATAGATATATGCTTTTAAAATAATTTATCTAAGTTCAATTTCAGATAGATATTCGAATTGATCTTCATGAGAGAGGATATTGCCGGTCAAAAGCGATTTTATTGAGGTATATCGAAATAATAAAAGTTAAAATTTGTAGAATAATCGTGTCAGTTGGATCAATAAACTTCATTATTAAATAATATATAGAATACCAGATTACGAAAATCTCAGATTCAGAATGATAGGCATAAAAGCCTACCTGATGATAACGATCGACCGATCCGGAGCGATTTTTTACAGAAAAATTTAAATCGATGCCATGTTTTGCCTTTGAGGAATGCATCTCATAATAGCGGAGAAGCACGATGCTGCAAAGAGGATTGCCCAAATCCTGTCGGGGGATAAGCCCCGACCTTACCGGATAGGAGGGGTTGAGGCCTTCAAGTTCGATAATAAGGTGGTGATGGGCCTATCCGGCCACATCGTGGGAGTGGACTATCCTCCTGGATACAACAACTGGCAGAAGGTGGATTGTAAAGACCTGATCAGGGCGGAGATAGTCGTCCGTCCCATCAATGACAAGATCGTCAATGCCCTGCGCTCCCTGGGAAAGGAAGCCGACCGCATCACTGTGGCCACGGACTACGATCGGGAGGGAGAACTCATCGGGGTGGAAGCCCTGAAGATCGCAAAGGAGGCAAATCCCCGTCTCATGGAGGACCGGGTCCGCTACAGCGCCATCGTCAAGGATGAGATCCTCAAGGCCTTCAAGAACGCCGGCAAGGTGGACTACGACCTGGCAGCCTCTGGAGAGGCCAGACAGATCATAGACCTGGTCTGGGGAGCAGCCTTAACCCGATATATATCTCTCACCTCCGGCCGGCTGGGCAAAGAGTTTCTCTCCGTGGGGAGGGTCCAATCACCCACCCTGGCCCTGATCGTCGATCGAGAGAAGGAGATCCAGTCCTTCGTCCCCAAGCCATACTGGGAGATATATGCTGACCTGGAACGTGATCTGCGCGTCCAGCATGCCCGGGGCCGCATCTGGGAGAAGGATGAGGTTGATTCTATCGTGGCCCGTCTGGGCCCGGTGGGCATCATCCGCTCCATCCAGACAAAGCCGCGCGTTGAGAAGCCCCCCGCACCCTTTGACACCACCAGCTTCATCTCCGCAGCCAGTGGAATCGGCTTTTCAGCGGCCAATGCCATGCGGATAGCCGAATGGCTCTATGTCAACGGATTCATATCCTACCCCAGAACGGACAATACCGTCTATCCCCCATCCATCGATCTGGTCGCACTCACCCGTCTGTTTACCAAAGGCGAATTCTCCAAAGAAGCGGAAAAGCTCCTCGGAGGAAAGATGGTGCCCACCCGGGGCAAGAGGTCGACCACAGATCATCCTCCTATCTACCCCACCGCTCCTGTCAATAAGAGCGAGCTGAAGGAAGACCAGTGGAAGATCTATGAGCTGGTGGTGCGCCGCTTCTTCGCCACCTTAGCCGAACCCTGTGTCTGGGATGCCACCAGCCTCAAGGTGGACATAGGTCCCGAGCCCTTCCGGGCAAACGGAGCGCGGCTGGTGGAACCGGGATGGAGGTACTACTATCCCTACAGCAAAGCAGAAGAGCGCATCCTGCCCGCCCTGAAAGAGGGCGAACGCCTCCGGGTCCTGGGCCACAGCGTCGAGGCGAAAGAGACTCAGCCACCGGCCAGATACGGCCAGGGAAAGCTGATCAAGCTGATGGACGAGCTGGGCCTGGGGACCAAGTCCACCCGCCATGATATCATCAGCAAGCTCTATGCTCGCGCTTATGTGCAGGGCAATCCCATGCGGCCCACTAACACCGCTTATGCCGTGGTGGACACCCTGCAAAAATACGCTCCCACCATCACCAAACCGGAGATGACCCAGACCCTGGAGAAGGATATGACCCAGATCTCCGAGCAGAAGATCAAGGAGGATGAGGTGATAGAGGAGTCAAGGGTCATGCTCACCAGTGTCTTCGACGAGCTGAGCTGCAACCAAGAGGACATAGGCCAGTCCCTCAAGGACGGCCTGAGGACAGACAAGATCGTGGGGACCTGCGAGAAGTGCAATTCCGAGCTGATAATCAGGCGCGGCCACCGGGGATCGCGCTTTATCGGCTGCTCCGGCTATCCGGAATGCAGATTCACCCTACCGCTCCCCAGGTCGGGAGCGATAGTGGTAACGGATAAGGTCTGCGAGAAGCACGGCATGTTTCATATCCGCATCATAAACAAGGGCAAGAGGCCCTGGGACCTGGGCTGCCCCCACTGCAACTTCTTAGACTGGCAGGCGAAGAAGGCTCTGGAGTTGGCTGAGGGCAAGGAGAGCGGAGAAGGAAAAAGGGCAAAAGCGCGGCCAGCCAAGAAGACAGTCAAGAGAGCAACAGGGGCCAAAGCTGCCAAGAAGGCCAGCGGGCCATCCAATGCAGATGGCGATGGGCTCGCCGGATTGCCGGGAATTGGCCCCAAGACTCTGGAAAAGCTGGCGGCAGCAGGGATCAAGACATCTGGAGAGCTGGCAGGTGCCAATGCCAAGAGCCTCGCCGCCAAGACCGGCCTGTCCGAGAAGAAGATCGCCGCCTGGAAGAGCGCTGCCAAAGCCCTGAGCTGAGACGCTCTATATCCCTCATCACCAATTTTTCGGCTTTTCAAAGATATGAAATTCAGGAAAGGCCAAGATGGCTATAGTTGCCAGCATGGGCCTGGCCGGATTTGAACCGGCGGCCACTCGGTTATGAGCCGAGCGCTCTAACCGGACTAAGCTACAGGCCCAGAGGAATGCGCCGCCAACAGGGCTCGAACCTGTGACATTCTGGTTGCTGCTCATTCAATTAACAGCCAGACACTCTACCATCTGAGTTATGGCGGCTCGACCACCACCCTGGATGCACAATGATTTAAGCCTTTTGATTAGAGAGGATATCTCATGCGCGTCCTGAAGAGAGATCTGCGTGGCGAAGAGGGCGAGATCGCCCTTCTTCCCGAGTCCCTGGATGACCTGTGGCACCTGCGCCACTTAGTGGAGAGGGGAGACCTGGTATTCGCCCTGAGCCAGAGAAAGGTTCCAGCGATTGCTGACAAGGCCAGGCCGGAGAAGATGGAGAGAAAGACAGTACGCCTGGGCGTCAAGATAGAAGATGTAGAGTTTCACATGTACTCCAACTGGCTGCGGCTGCATGGACGCATAGTATCGGGCATTGATGTAGGATCATACCACACCCTGAATATCGAGGTGGGAACGGACCTGTCCATACTCAAATATCACTGGAGGCCGGACCTCTTGGCACGGATCGATGATGCGGTGAAAGAATCGCAACGGCCCAAGGTGGTGCTGGCCCTGGTGGAGGAGGGAGAGGCCACTATAGGCCTTCTCCGCCAGTTCGGAGTGCAGATGGCAGCAGAGATTCGCATGAGCAGCGGCAAAGGGAGCGGAGAGGACACCCGGGCCTCGTTTATGAGAGGGGTGGCCGAGGCCATAGACAACGCCGCCCAGGGAGGAGCGGACGTGATCCTCGCTGGCCCGGGATTTGCCAAGGACGACCTGAAGAAGGTGATAGACTCCTCTCATCCCGACCTGGCGGGGAGGATCGCCATGGACGATGCCTCCTCAATTGGCAGATCGGGGTTCCAGGAGGTGCTCCGCCGGGGAGCGGTGAAAAGCGTCCTTGAGTCCAGCCGAATCGCCAGGGAGGCAAAGCTGATCGAGGAGCTATTCCGGGAGATCGCTACGGACGGCAAAGCGGCCTACGGCATCGCTGAGGTGCAGAAGGCGATGAATTACGGAGCCATAGAGAGCCTGCTGGTCTTGGATGAGCTCGCCCGCCGGTGTGATGTGGACGATATCATGCGCCAGGTAGGCGATTCCCGCGGCAAGGTGATCATATTCAGCTCTGAGTTTGAGCCCGGGGATAGGCTGGCCTCTTTGGGTGGAGTGGCGGCATTGCTCAGGTTCAAGATAGCATGATCAAAGGCGGATGAAATGACCAGATGCTGCAAATGTCCTATGCCTGCCATAATCTATCAGAAGTACTCAGGAATGCATCTATGCCAATCCCACTTTGATGATGACGTCCACCGCAAGGTAAGGGAGACAATTCGACAGACCGGGATCTTTGCCCACGGCCTGAGACTGGCTCTGGCCATGGATGGAGGAAAGGGCAGCGCAGTTATGGCCAATATCATAAAAGACCTGTTCGCGAGGCGAAGGGATATCGACCTCGTCGCCCTGATCCTCGATGACCACGGCCCTGGCGCGAAGGCGGCCAGGATCGCCTCCCAGCAGCTAGGGCTGCGCGTGTCCATCAAAGCTCTGCCTGTATCGCTCCTGAATGATAGGGTGGCGAGCGATCCAGCCCCAGATCCAATCAGCTTTGCTCAAAAGATGAGAATGATGACCGGACTCGCGCGGGAGATGGGAGCAAACGCTATTGCCACCGGCCATGACCTGGACGATGTGGCCACGGAGGTATTCATTAGCTATCTGGAGGGGGATATATGTGGGCTGCAATATGGGCGGCAGGAGACGAGACCGGACAGATATGAGCAGGGAATGATCCCCACCATCCAGCCATTGCGGCGAATACCCGGCAAGGAGGTCCGGCTCTATGCCCTCCAGCATGGTCTGTGCTTTGCCGAGATAGGGATAGAGGACGAGCTGCATAAGCAGGCAAGGCAAGAGCTCTGCCGATTTGACTCCCGCCATCCGGGAACCAAGTATTCCCTGTTGCGCAGCCTGCAGAAGCTGGATAAAGAGAGATCGGATCGATCTGGATCCCAGAGGAGCAAAGCCTTTAAGTGATGATGAAAAACAATCGAGAGGTGTGCCTCGGTAGCTCAGCTGGTCCAGAGCGATTGACTTGTAATCAATAGGTCGCGTGTTCGAATCACGCTCGGGGCTTTTCTTTGAAATTTTTGGAGTGGAGCAAATAAGGATTTAATCCTAAAATAATTAAGAAGACAAGGAAAACAATCGAGCCTGATTTCCGCTCCCTATCCAAGGGGCCCTATCCATCCCCTGGATAAAATAGAAAGGCTTGGCCCAAATTTTGCGAGCCGCCTTTCAATCCAGGGATATCGATATTGGGCAGAAATATCGACTCAAGCCTTCTTCGTCCTTCTCACATCCAGTCTGGTCTTGCACCTGGGACAGGCCTTAGGTCGGCTCACCCGCGTCTCCCATGCGTAATGGCATTTAGGGCATTTCATTTGTTTCATATTAATACAGTTGTAATAAGAGTATTAATAACTTTCGATAGTATATGATTATCCCTATTATGGCCGCAAGCGCAAAGCCTATAATTGAATAGAGAGGGAAAAGATAGAATTTCATGCACGAGATTTTGGAGATCCTTTACGAAAACGCCAAGGCAACACCTTCCGAGATCGCAGCGCTGCTGGGTAAATCCGAGGAGGAGGTGGCCCGGGAGATCAAAGAGATGGAGGATGCAGGCATAATAAGGAAATACATCACTCTGATCAACTGGGAGAAGCTCGACCAGAGCGTCGTCTTCGCCGTCCTGGAGCTGAAGGTAGCTCTGCAGAGAAAGACAGGCTACGATGCAGTGGCAGAGAGGATCGCCAGGTTCTCGGAGGTGGAGTCAGTGCGGCTGATCTCCGGAGACCACGACCTGTCTGTTACCGTGCGGGGCAAATCCATGAAGGATATCGCCTATTTTGTGGCGGAGAAGATCGCCCCCCTGGATGGTGTCCAGTCCACCTGCACCCATTTCATACTCAAGAGCTATAAGGAGCATGGGGCTATCCTCACTGAGCAGCCCAAGCCCGAGAGACTGGTGATAACTCCATGAAGCAGCAGACAAAAAAGCAGCGCCTCAAGAATGTCCTCCCCTGGAATGCGGAAGGTCACATCAATCAGTCGGTAAGGGATATGCCTCCCTCCGGGATACGCAAGTTCTTCGACCTGGTAAGCGAGATGAAAGGAGCGATCTCACTGGGAGTGGGCGAGCCCGACTTCGTCACTCCCTGGCATGTGCGCGAGGCCTGCATCTACTCACTGGAACTGGGAAACACCCATTACACATCCAATAAAGGCATGCCCGAGTTGAGGGAGGCCATCTGTCAGGAGGTCAGCAGGGATATGGGGATCGACTTCGACTGCAATGAGGAGATCCTCATCACCACTGGAGTGAGCGAGGCGGTGGACCTGGCCTTCCGGGCGACTCTGAACCCCGGCGAGGAAGCAGTGGTGCACGAGCCCTGTTATGTGGCTTATACCCCGGATATCATCCTGGCCGGTGGGGTGCCAAAGACGGTCCCCACCCGGCTGGATAATGAGTTTCGAGTCCAGGCAGAGGATATCGCAAGGGCGGTGACCAAAAAGACCCGCAGCCTTCTCTTGAGCTATCCCAACAATCCCACCGGGGCGATAATGACCCGCTCGGACCTGGAGGACCTGGCAGATGTGGTTGTGGAAAACGACCTGATAGTGATATCCGATGAGGTCTATGCAGAATTATCTTATTCTGGAAGCCACACCAGCTTCGCCCAGCTGGAGGGGATGAAGGAGAGGACCATCATCTTAAACGGCCTTTCCAAGTCGCATGCCATGACCGGCTGGCGGATAGGCTATGCGATGGGAGACCCGGCGCTGGTCGGTGCCATGACCAAGATCCATCAGTACACCATGCTCTGCGCCCCCACCATGGCCCAGGTGGCAGCCCTCGAAGCCATGCAAAAAGGCGAGGATGAGATGCTGCACATGAAGCATGAGTACGACCTGCGCAGGCGCTTTTTCGTCTCGGGACTGAACCGCATAGGCCTGGACTGCTTCGAGCCCAAGGGAGCATTTTATGCCTTCCCCTCCATCCAGAGGTTCGGCCTCTCCTCAGAGGAGTTTGCGGAAAGGCTATTATACGAGCAGAAGGTGGCGGTGGTCCCGGGCAATGTCTTCGGCGAGAGCGGAGAGGGATTCCTTCGCTGCAGCTATGCCACCAGCAGAGAAGAGCTGATAGAGGCCCTGGACCGGATGGAGATGTTCATCAAGAGCCTGTGAGAGAAAAAGATATGCTCAAAGCCACCCTTCGATCGGAGGAGACCGACCGCCTGGCAGGAGGCCTGGCAGCAATAGGACTCAGTCCCAACGCATGGACCCTCATCTCCCTGGTGCCAGCTCTGGCAGGCCTGTGGGCCCTGGTGATGCACCAGCTCGCCCTGGGCCTGGCCATGTTCGCCCTGTCTGCCTTCATCGATATTGTGGACGGGACGGTTGCCCGGGTCACCAATCAGGTCAGTGACAAAGGGGCCTATATCGATGGGGTGGTTGACAGGTATGTGGAGCTGATGCTCTACCTGGGGCTGCTCATTTATATTGGAAGGGGGGAGTTTCTCGGCCTTCCCAATGAGGTCTGGATTGTCCTCCTGATATTTGGCGGGCTCATGACCAGCTTTGTCCGGGCCTATGCCGACCACCGGGGGATTGTGAAAGACCCGGGGGAGCTGAAGAGGATGGGAGGGCTCCTGGAAAGGCTGGAGAGGCTCATGCTGCTCTATTTCGGCATGTTCCTTGGGCTTTTCAACAGTCAATGGCTGATGGCGATCGTTGTCCTGACTGCGCTCCTGGCCAATGCCACCGCTCTGCAGAGAATCCGGTTTGCCCTTATGAGATAAAGATTTCCAGAGGCCATCAAATGCGCGGACTACTACTGCTCCTCATCTTCTTGCCGGTCGCCTTGCTCGCTCATCTGGCCGGTATTAGCGGAATTGCCATCTTTGCCACCTCAGCCCTGGCCATAATCCCCCTGGCAAAACTGCTGGGCGAGGCGACTGAGGTTCTGGCCGACAAGTCCGGCCCGCGCATAGGAGGACTTCTCAAAGAGTAAGCAGCTGTTTTTAAGGATTCAGAAATCAAGCAAGTCTGCTTTGATGTCGTAAAAACCTTTCTTGCCATGATTATTCTTAAATTCTAAGAGCGCCACGATTCATTGATGAAATACTCAGTCATCCTAGAACCTCAAGAAGAAGGTGGATTCACTGCCCGCTGCCTGGAGCTTCCGGGAGCTATAAGCCAGGGAGAGACAAAGACAGAGGCTCTGGAGAATGTCAAAGATGCCATCCGTTTAATTCTGGAAGTCTTCCGCGAAGATCTGGAAAACCTGAATCATGGCCAATCAGAGGTCCTCAAAGTAGAGCTTGCCGATGTCCTCTAAGCTTCCGGTCCTATCCGGAGAGAGGCTGATAAAAATTCTGGTACGGCAGGGATTCACGGTTAAATGCTATTTTGAAGCAGGCAGGGCTAGAGATTGAAGACCTGAAAAATAATTAAAAAATTATTTTCTCGCCGCCATCTCCAGCACCTTGACCGCCTGGGCTCCCGCCTCCATGATCTCCAGGTTCTTGGGTATGAGCTTGGGCTTCTTGGCAAAAGTAACGCGGAAGGCGTTCCCATAGGCATCTTTCGGCAAACCCAGTTTTCCGGCCTGCATCAGAGCCCCCAGCATGGCGGTGTTGGCGGCCATACTGGCCCCCTTGTCCGCAGCGATCTCAGTTGCTGGTACGGATATGGCCTTTACTCCTTCCGGTGCCTGGAACTGGCCGGCCAGAGAGTCGTATAAGATCACTCCTCCTTTCCTGACCGCAGGGGCGAACTTCTCCAGGGATGGGCGGTTGAAGGCCACCAGCACATCGGGATGATCCACCACCGGCGAGCCGATGGGCACTCCGGAGATGATCACCGAGCAGTTGGATGTCCCGCCCCTCTGCTCCGGCCCGTAATCCGGATACCAGGAGACGAACCGACCGCACCCGAAGGCCGCCTGGGCCAGGGTCAGCCCCATGCTGAGCACCCCCTGCCCGCCGAACCCAGCGATCTTCACCCCTTTGGGCACGAACTCCGGATCATGCTCGAACTGGACGCATACATTATCCTCGCAGCCGAAGATCCTGTCCAGGGACTGCAGGGTGTAGTCGCTGTTCGGCCTGACGATGGGCTCTGCCTCAGCCGATCTGTCCCGGAATCTCTTCAAGGGAAACTCCTTTTCCATCTGCTCGTTGATGAACCGGGCGCATCCCCGGGCATCCATCCTCAGAATGGTGGGACAGGGGCTGAGCAGCTCCACAAAGGCATAGCCTTTCTTATCGCGCTGAATCTCCAGCGCCCTTCTCACTGCCCTCCTGGCCTTGCGAATGTGCTCGATATCCGAGAGGCTCGCCCTCTCGATGAACACCGGGGCGCTGAGGGTATCCAGGATCTCGCAGATATGAATGGGATAGCCCTGCTCCTGGGGATCGCGGCCCTGAGGAGTGGTGGCTGTGACCTCGCCGATCAGTGTGGTGGGAGCCATCTGGCCGCCGGTCATGCCGTAGACGGTGTTGTTGACGAAGAAGACCGCCAGCTTCTCCCCCCGGTTAGCCGCCTGGATGGTCTCGTTCAGGCCGATGGAGGCCAGATCTCCGTCCCCCTGATAGGAGATGACTATGGCATCATCCTCTGCCCGGGAGATGCCTGTGGCTATGGCCGGAGCCCTGCCGTGAGCGGCCTGCACGTGTCCCGAATCCAGATAATAGTAAGCGAATACAGCACACCCCACGGGACTGATCACAATGCACCGGTCCTGAATACCCAGGTCGGCCATGGCCTCGCCGATCAGCTTATGCAGTATGCCATGCCCGCAGCCCGGACAGTAATGAGTGGCGGTAGGAGCAGACCCACCCTTGCGCGGGAAGACGTCGTACATTCCCGGATGCCCGCCAAACAGCTTCTCTTTTGCCGCCATTTATGCCACCTCCCTGATTTTTTCCATGATCTCGTCGATGTTGATCAGATTTCCTCCGTAACGGCAGACAAGCTCCACCGGCCGGCAGCCGCTGGCAAGGCGAATATCGTCTCGCATCTGGCCGTTGCTCATTTCCACCGATATGAACTTGCAGCCCCTATCGGCAAGCTTGGCGATCTCCCCCGTGGGGAATGGATAGAGGGTTATGGGCCGGAAGAGCCCCGCCCGGATTCCCTCCTTCCGGGCTCTGTCCACCGTCGATCGGGCGATCCTGCTGCTGATGCCGTAGGAGACTAAGACCACATCCGCATCCTCCAGCCGGTATCCATCCCACAAAACCTCGTTCTCCTCCACCCGGCGGTACTTCTCCTGCAGCATCAGGTTATGCTTCTCCAGGTCGCCGAAGTCCAAAGAGATGGATGTGACCAGATTTCCTCTGGTCTCCGCTTTGCCTGCCACCGCCCAGGTGGTATCGATGGTATGCTCTATTGCCTCCTGGGGAAACTCGAGGGGCTCGACCATATGCCCTAGGACTCCGTCCGCCAGGATGACCACCGGATTTCTGTACTTGAAGGCCAGCTCGAAGCCCTTGCGAGTGAAGTCGCACATCTCCTGCACGCTGGCCGGAGCGAGGACAATGTTATGGTAGCAGCCGTGGCCTCCACCCTTGCAAGCCTGATTGTAGTCGGACTGCTCCGGACCGATGTTGCCCAGACCCGGACCCGCCCGGCAGATGTCCACGATAACGCAGGGCAGCTGCGCTCCGGCGATATAGGTTATTCCCTCCTGCTTCAGGCTCATTCCCGGCCCGGAGCTGGCAGCCAGCACCCGGTGACCGGCGGTTGCCGCCCCATAGACCATGTTGATCGCCGCTTCCTCCGATTCCGCCTGGACGAATTTGCGCCCGAGCTTTGGGAAGAATCTGGAGGCCTCCTGCAGAATCTCGCTGGCCGGAGTTATGGGATAGCCGAAGAAGCAGTCGCATCCTGCATAGAGCGCTCCCACAATCACTGCACTGTTCCCCGCCATTAATCCAGATGCCATTTTCAGCTCTCCTGCGCAGACTTATCTTTCTGAGGCACATGGACCTCAATTGCCAGCGGCTCGGGACAGGTGTAGTAGCAGGCTGCGCAGCCTATGCATCCGTCTCCTGAGTAGAGCACATAGTTGTAGCTGCGGAGGTTCAGTTCAGTTCCCATCTTCAGCACCCCTTCCGGACAGGCCTCAACACACCTCTCGCATGCTTTGCATTCCAGGGAATTGATCACCGGATAGGGCTTGTCCTTATCCCTGATCTCCACCCTCCTGATCTTGCCGCTGATGGTCTTGGGAAGCTCATCAACGAACTCGACTATTCGGGGGTACTTGTAGGGCGCTGTCACCTTTTTCACATGGTCTTGCAGCTCGCGTTTCAGCTCCTCGGAGGGGCTGAATCCCCGGGTGAGAACCACCGTAGCCTTGACCACCTGACCGCGGATGGGATCGGGCACTCCGGTGATTGCCACCTCCAGGACGGCGGGATGGGACATGAGAGCCGACTCGACCTCAAAGGGCCCCACCCGATAGCCGGAGCTCTTGATCATATCGTCCGTCCGGCCGATGAACCAGAAGTAACCATCCTCGTCCCGCCAGGCGGTATCTCCGGTATGATAATAGTCATCGTGCCAGGTGTTCTGGGTCTTGTCCGGGTCCATGTGGTAGTCGGTGAAAAGGCCCACCGGCTTTCCTTTATCCGTCCTGATCACAATCTCCCCTTCCTCGCCCACCTCGCAGATCTTGTCGTTCTTTCCCACCAGGAGGATATCGTATCCTGCTGCGGGCTTTCCCATGGATCCTGGTTTGGCCTCCATCCAGGGATAGTTGGAGATGCAGACCACGGTCTCCGTCTGGCCGTATCCCTCCATCAGCCGCAGGCCGGTGGTCTCAAGGAAGCTCTCATATACCGAAGGGTTGAGGGGCTCGCCTGCTGTGACTGCATACTTGAGGCGGGAGAAGTCGTAGCGAGACATATCGCTCTTGATCATGAACCTGAAGATGGTGGGCGGGGCGCAGAAGGTGGTCACGCCGTATTTGCCCATCTCGTCCATCATCCTTCCGGCATCGAAGCGGTCGTAATCATAGACGAAGACGGCCGATCCTGCTATCCATTGGCCGAATATCTTGCCCCAGGCGCATTTGGCCCAGCCGGTATCGGCAACTGTGTAATGCAATCCGTCGTCCTCCACGTTCTGCCAGAACTTGGCGGTGAGGATATGTCCTAGGGGATAGGTCTGATCGTGCTTGACCAGCTTCGGGTAGCCGGTGGTGCCGGAGGTGAAGTATGCCAGCAGTATATCATCGTTTTTGGTCGCCTGATTTCCTGTGGGCCGAACGAAGTCTTCACTTGCCCGTTCCAGCTCCAGATCGAAGTTGATCCAGCCCTCTCGATTCAGATCTCGGCTTCCCACCAGGGCTTTGACCAGGGGAACGTCTCCCGCCTCTCTGTGGGCGGCATCGAACTCTGCAGGAACGCCGTTCTCACCGATGCAGACGATCAGCTTCAGATCTGCTTTTTTGATGCGATAGATAAAGTCTTTGGCTTTCAGCATATGGGTGGAAGGGATGGAGATTGCGCCGAGCTTGTTCAAGCCCACCATGCACACCCAGAACTCCCAGCGGCTCTTGAGGGTGAGCATTGCTGTATCGCCCTTCTTTATCCCAAAGCCCTGAAAGAGGTTGGCGGCTTTGTCGCTTAATTTCTTCAGCTCTTTGAAGCTGATGGTCTTCGCCTCGCCATGATCGTTACACCAGACGAGTGCACATTTATCAGGACATTCAGCGGCATAAACGTCGACGACGTCATAAGCGAAATTGAAGTTCTCTGGGACGATGATCTTCAGGTTCTCTCTGAAGTCATCGTATGATTTGAAATCCAATCGCGAGACATACCTAGGCAATAAAGATGTCATTTTTAATCCTCTGTAACGGGTTTACATGACCACGGCCAAAAGCTTCACTGGCTTATCACTTAAAGCTTCCATGACATGGTCATATGTTGAATCAAAGAATATCGAGTCCCCTTCATTGAGAATGACCTCGTTCTCATTGATGGTGATCTTTAGTGCGCCCTCAAGAACATACTCGAACTCCTGGCCTGGGTGGCTGTATAGCGAGTGAACCGGATGTGATTGGCTCTCTTTCTTGGGATCGATGGTAACGATAAAAGGCTCAGCCTTCTTATTGGCGAACTTTCTGGCCAGGCTTTGATAATGATACTGCTTTCTGCGCTCCACCTCCACACCCTCGCCCTTACGGGTTATGGCGAAGATGCTCATCTTGGACTCCTCGCCCGTTAGGAGCAGGCCTGTATCCACGTTCAGCCGTCGCGCAATGCCTATGAGAATGCTGGCCGGGATGTCCAGCATACCGTCCTCATAGCAGTTGTACGTGTCAACTGCCACATTCAGGTGCTCTGCCATCTCTTCGGGCGATACTCGGTTCAGCTCTCTCAGCTCACGAAGTCGCGTTCCTATCTCCTCAAGCGTCTCTTTCATGCACATTCCTCGGCGCATCCCAACTTCATGGTCCAGAGCAGTAGATCCAGGCCACAGGTAATGCAGGGTTGAGACTGCCATACATTTATATTTGAATCTATCTCTGGAAATGGGCTCAATTCGAGCCGATCCATATCGGATGATGGATAGGGATGGTATGGTGCCTTAATTATCAATTATGCTCATAAAATTGAGAACTGAGGGAGGCTCGGAGATAAAACGGCAACCTGACTGACCAGGCAATCCTTTTGCCAGAGAAAAGGTGTTTTTGAGCGATTTTTTAACTATTACAGTTATCGTGAGCGATTGCCAGGAGGCTCCTGGCAGCTGCAGATGGCCATATATTCGACCTGTTGTGGGCCCTGTTATCTCATCTTTTCAAGAGGTCCAGTCGTCTTCATCAAGCCAGCTCTCTGATCTTCTCTTTGAACTGACCGTTGCTGCGACCCTCTGTTTGCCGGCATAAGCCATGGCTGCGGATCGAACGCGACTGCTCCCGCGCATGAGCTGATAGGCTATCTCCGGATCGATGTCATATTTGTCCCGGTAGGCTTGGCGGGAGAGGTGCTCGCCAAAGCCGGAGATGTAGAGGGGCTCGCCTACTACGGGAGTTATCTTCCCCGCAGGCAGGATCCATTCAAAGCCCTCAGGGAGGGTGCATTCCAGCCAATCATCGCCATCGTCCATAGCTCCATCGGAGATCTCGTTTACCACTCCGCAGTTTTTGCAGATGATCTTTTTCATATTCCTCACCTTCAATGAGAGTATTCGGTTAATAACAGTATATATAATTTACCTAAGAAAATACTTATTGGAATGAGTCGCTCTATCCAGTGCAATGGCGAACATAAATTATTTATACTCATTAGTAATCAAGTAAAATGAGATCTTAATTGAGAGACTTCGTAAATAAATGGAATATTCAATCGCAAGAGTTATAAACTTTAGAAAATATCTGATTAAGTATGAAGGACTTTATGGGATCGAGAACCACCTATTACAGTCTGGCTAAAGATAGATTGAAGGGAAACCATCCCAGAATATACAATCTTATTTTGATACTCACACTGATGTCACTGACTGGCACAGCCGCTTTTCTGATTTCGGATATCTTCTCTTTCGGCATCGATTACGATGATATGAGCATTCAGGGCGGCAAGGGCATCATATTCCCAGCTCTCTGGGGCGACAAAAAAGCAACCAGCGATGCTACGGATGACGGAGGACAGGAGAATGCTTTGAGTGCTCTTGATGCCAATGCATCCCCAGATAGGGCGATGAGCAGCCAATCGACCTTGAATTCAACAGGCAAGGATGAAAATGGAAATGCCAGCACGGAGCTTGATTCGTCCAAAACCAGCTCCGCAACTGGGGCGGCAACAGGCTCCATTGCTTCTGCAAAGAAGACCAGCTCATCAACCAGCAGTAAAAAAAGCCATAGCTCATCAGGCTCTTCAAGCTCATCCCGTTCAAAGTCCTCGTCGGAGAAGGCAGATGAGAAAGCAGCCGTCCCGGAAAATGAGAGCGCAAATGTTACTGCCACAAATCAGGTATCGATCACTCAATTGCCAGAAAATAGATCTGATGATATCTCGACCCAAGAGGATAACGCGACGGCAAAAGAGCAGTGGAACAAGCCTCTAGCAGGTGTATATCGCAATGAAAGCCCACAAAGTCCGATCGATCATAATGGGGGAGATGATCCAGCCTCCGGATCCAAGCGCCTCAATAGCGAGACGGCCGCTGCTGGAACAATTGCCAGCATGAAGACGCAGGCGAATGATGAGGCAGCTGCAAAGGCTGACAAGGACGCAACGACCGGAAAGCAGGCAAACGAAGAGACACCGGCAAAGATTGAAACACCGGCCAAGCCAGAGACGACAACGACTGGGGCTACAGTCAAAACGAACACACAGCTCAAGGATGAGACCCAGGTTATAGCAGCTGAGGAGGCAAGCTCGGCATCTGCAAAAGCAAATGAGCTGCAGAATAGCCGATCTGAGAAGAGGGATGAACTGGCTGAGGAAAGGGCAGAACACAATGAAAAGGCAAATGAGAGGGCTCAGTCATCCATTGAAGTGAGCCTGGATAAAAAGAGCGAATCTGCAGAAAAGGCGAGCTTGGTAGCGTCGCAAAGAAGCATAGAGCTGCAGGATAGCCGATCTGAGAAGAAGGATGAGCTGGCTGAGGAAAGAGCAGAGCACAATGAAAAGGCGATGAGGGCAAAGGCTGTTGCAGCACCATCCAATTCAGAGAAAAGCAATAATGCGGCTGCGATCCTATCCATTCAAGCATCAGATCCTCAGAAAGAAGTTGGAAGCAATGACC
This sequence comes from Methanothrix sp., assembly GCA_011620785.1. Lineage (GTDB taxonomy): Archaea > Halobacteriota > Methanosarcinia > Methanotrichales > Methanotrichaceae > Methanothrix. The sequence goes on from WOYM01000091.1 coordinate 15,906, forward strand.
AGTGCTCCGCGTCTGCACAATCCTCTAACCCTGCACAAGAGGAAAGGGATTCTGCATCCCTGTCAAAAGCCTCTGCCTCCAGCTCCCGCGATCAGGCGCAAAAAGAGAGGACAGAGGCAATCGAGAATAGCAAGGAATTGAAAAGCAGCCGATCAGAGCAGTCCGAAAAAATAGCAGTCATGAGAGCCGATCGCAATGTTGCAGCTGCTGACTCGAAGGCCTCAGCCGCAGATCTTCGGTCCCAGGCCCAGTCTGAGCGGACGAAAGCAAAAGAAATGGCCAAGGAGACGGCTCTCTCCAAGGCCGATGCGAGGAATAGAGAGCTCGAGGAGCGCAGATCCAGATCTCCCGCCTGATATTACTCGTGCAATCTTGGACGGGACTCTTTCAGTTGCTTTTTTTCAAGCTTCTCGCTTTGATATTCTCATTATGCATCCCTCGTCGGTGTGCTCGACCTCCAGCTTCATCTTCAGCTCAGAGAACACCCTCTGCCAGTGGGATTCGATGCAGGTCTTGCAGTGCTCTTTGGCGATCAGGCTCGCCCCCACCCGTGCAAAGGACTTGGCACCCTCCATCTGGCCGCAGCGGAGTCGTCTGATCTCCACAAAGCCGTCTCCTTCTGCCACCTCCACCTGGCTTCCAAAAAGGTTCTTGTCATTGGTGGCCATGGCCATGGCAACGCTCTCCGGCTCGTCCAGGCCCAGCTGCTTGAAGGTGGCCGCAACCTGGCGGGCTCCGATATCCTGAAACTCCCTCAGGCCCTTCTTGCCAAGCTTCCGGGCCACGTAGCCGCTGCTGCCGTAAAAGCTTCCCATCCACATGGCCACCACTCGCTGCTGGATCTGGTCCAGAGGGATATCCGGAACTTCTGTCATATCAGTTCAAGTGCGATCCAGACTATTATAATACTTCCGCGCCCGACTGAGCTGAATGGAAGGCTAAGGGAGCGCGGCATGAGGAGCAATGGAGAGCTGCTATGATAAAAAGGGATCAAATATCGCCGTGCAGATATCCGGACAGTGCATCGACAAGAAATGCGGCAACCCCGCCGGGATAATAGACCTCAAGGGCATCCAGCTCTGCCACCTTTCTCGGATCGAGAGAGCATTTTTTCAGATATCTTTCGTAGCGTTCCTCTTCCTCCCTTTGGCCTCTATTGCCATGCACAAGCGGAATCTTCAGCACTCCAATCTGGTCGGGCACCAGACCGATCGATTTCACCTCAATGCTTGCGCTGTACCCCACGGGCCTTGAGCCGTCGATCAAATCCGCCAGCTCCTGGGCGAAGAATGCGTCCTTCGGGCTGAGGTCGGAAAGGGTAAGGATGGTGGTCTGAGAAGCGAAGAGAGCGAAGGCTTATTCAGCCAGACCTCAGTGGCCGGGGCGGATCTCATCTGGCCATCCGTACGATCATTCGCCTGCATATCCGCCGGCAGAAAGCTGCCCTCGCCTGAGGTCTCCTCGATTATAGCCTCAGGGGATACGAATCCCATTGCCTTGGATTTTCGAGCCCATTTCAGGAGTTTAGGCCCATCCTGCTCATGGTAGGGCCTCATGATCCTGATCTCTCCTACAAATCCCCCACAGATCGGGTATTCCGAATCCTTCATTTGCAGGGCATGATAGAAGAGCCCCCTCAATGTGGTCTTGGGCCTGCCGGTCCTCCGCAGAAAATCCTGGTAGACTCTGGCCACCCATTTGGATTTGGTCTTGTCCGTCTCTGTGAAGACATATGCCTCATTGGCTATGCTGCTGCCCATGCTCACACCTTTTGCTGCCAACACCACAATTCTGCCACTGTCTTAAATTCAGGCCTGAGGTATATATGCTAAGTTGTTTCTCAGAGTATACTGCTCTGCGCAAAGCACTATGCTTCAAAGCATTCATGGCAGCTGGCCCCCTGAACTCCTGCCTATATCCCTGACGATACACTCTCTGCGGGAGAGGCAAGAAGCGATATAAGAAATCCGAAATGAGTTTGTTTGACAAAGCGATGCGTCCTTCCGAATAAAAAAATAATATTGAATTAATTTTAAAAGTTTTTGAAGGCTCCTGCTATATATATGATAGATTGAAATACCATAGATAATTCACCAATCTCAAGATCTTTCAATATCAGAGTAGTGTCTTGGAGGCATAGAGAAAAGTGGAATCCCTGTTGAATGAAGCTGATACCTGCAGAAAATATGTGGTACCCAAGCTGATCCAGTCGGGCTGGGATAATGAGCCTCATTCTTTCACTGAGCAGCAGAATTTCACAGACGGGCGAATCGTAATGGTTGGAGATAAGCCCAAGCGCCGAAAGAAGAAGCGTGCTGATTACCTGCTTCGAGTCACTCGGGACTTTAAGATTGCTGTTGTCGAAGCCAAGCCGATGTACAGGAAACCAGGTGACGGGCTGCAACAGGCCAAAGAGTACGCGGAAATTTTGGGGCTCAAATTCGCCTATGCTACTAATGGAGATGGGATAGTTGAGTTTGACTACTTCACAGGAAAAGAACGATTGCTTTCGGAGTTTCCATCGCCCGTCGAGCTGTGGTCACGCTACTGCGAGGCGCATAAAATTGTGGATGCGCAGAAGAAAGAACGCCTTCTTGCTCCTTACTATCGCTCTCAGGGAAAAGACGCCCGCTACTATCAAGAGATCGCAATCAATAAGTCAATTGAGGCCATAGTAGAGGGAAAGAAACGCATCCTCCTGACCATGGCAACAGGCACGGGCAAGACCTTTGTGGCATTTCAGATTTGCTGGAAGCTTTGGGAGTCGAAGTGGAATTCTCGCGGTGAGCCGCGCAAGCCCAGAATTCTATATTTGGCGGACAGAAACATACTCATCGACGATCCGAAGGATAAGACTTTCACGCCCTTTGGAGACGCACGCTGGAAGATTGAGAACGGAGATGCGATCAAGAGCAGGGAGATGTACTTTGCCATCTATCAGTCCCTGGCGAAAGACGATCGACGTCCGGGCTTATTCCGGGAGTATGCACCAGACTTCTTCGATCTGATAATAGTAGATGAGTGCCACCGGGGGAGCGCCAGAGACGAGAGCAACTGGAGGGAGATTCTGGAGTATTTTCAGCCCGCCTATCAGTTGGGCATGACGGCGACGCCGCTGCGAGATGATAACCGGGACACTTATGCCTACTTTGGCGATCCCATTTACACCTACAGCTTGCGGCAAGGGATTGAAGACGGATTTCTGGCTCCATACCGGGTGCATCGCATAGTCACAGACGTTGACGCAGCAGGCTGGAGGCCCAGCCAGGGAGAGAAAGACCGCTTCGGCTATGAGATTCCGGATGGCGAGTATCAGACCAAGGATTTCGAGCGCGTCGTGGCTTTGCGGGCTCGAACACAGGCCATTGCCCGCCACCTGGCTGAGTTCATGAGGAATACTGACCGCTTTGCCAAGACCATCGTCTTCTGTGTGGACCAGGAGCATGCAGATGAGATGCGCCGGGCTCTGAACAATCTGAATGCCGATCTGGTGGCCCAGAATTCTGATTACGTCTGCCGGGTAACGGCGGATGAGGGACAGATTGGGATTGGTCATTTGAGCAGATTTCAGGAGTTGGAGACTAAGACGCCTGTGATCCTCACGACCTCCAAGCTGCTCTCCACGGGAGTGGATGCGCCCACCTGCAAGAACATCGTCCTGGCGAGGGTGATCGGCTCCATGACCGAGTTCAAGCAGATCATAGGCAGGGGAACGCGAGTGCGGGACGACTATGGCAAGCTCTTCTTTTCCATCCTGGACTACACCGGCAGCGCCACGCAGATGTTTGCCGATCCGGCTTTTGATGGAGATCCGCTTGGAATCGAGATTGAGGACGGTGTCCACAATCGAAGAGGGAGCGGCAGCGGAAAGGGTGATGGCGACGGCCAAGATCAAGAATTGCCGGATGAGGACGCCCCACGCAAGTACTATGTGGATGGTGGCCGCTTTGAGATCGCAACGCACTACGTCTCAGAGCTGGACCCGGATGGAAAGCAGCTGCGGGTGATTAAGTTCACAGATTATGCTGCAGAGAAGGTGAGAACGCTCTACCCCACAGCATCCGAGCTGCGGGCGAAATGGTCTGACCTGGAGCAGAGAGCGGAGATAGTTGCCGCTCTGGAGGAGCGGGGCATTGACTTTGCCAACCTTGCTCGCGAGGCAGGGCAGCCAGAGGCCGATTCCTTTGACCTGCTCTGCCATTTGGCCTTCAATGCGCCCCTGCAAACACGCAGGCAACGGGCTGAGCAACTCCGGCGCAAGAAGCCGGACTTCTTCGGGCAGTACGGACCGGAGGCCAGGGCCATCCTGGAAGAGCTCTTGGAGAAGTATTCAGAGCATGGAACGACGCAGTTCGAGATGCCTGAGGTGCTGAAGGTGCCGCCCATTTCCGAGCATGGGAATGTGGGGGAGATCACTGGCATCTTTGGCGGAGCGGAAAGGTTAAAGGAAGCGGTGGACCAGCTGCAAGTGCTGCTGTACGCCGCTTGATGATAGGAGTAGTAATAACATGGCCCGAACGCGCAAACCTAAAGCCTCTGAAGCTCAGCTCACCACCGCCCAGCAGTTAGGCAGCATCGTCAAGTCCTGCCGGGATATCATGCGCAAGGATAAGGGCCTCTCCGGAGACCTGGACCGCCTGCCCATGCTGGTCTGGGTGATGTTCCTCAATTTCATAGACGATATGGAGATGATCAGGGAGCAGGAGGCAATTCTCAAGGGCGAGAGGTTCCGTCCAGCCATCGAGGCCCCTTACCGCTGGCGGGACTGGGCAGCGAAGGAGGACGGGATCACCGGAGACAATCTCATATCCTTCATAAACCAGGACAAAGCAATTCGGCCCGATGGGCAGGAGGGCCAGGGGCTCTTCGCCTACCTGCGCAGTCTGCAGAGCGCGAACGGAGGCGACAGACGAGATGTGATTGCCACCATCTTCCGGGGCACAGTCAACCGCATGATCAGCGGCTACTTGCTGCGGGACATGATAAACAAGATCAACGCCATCCACTTCAGCTCCTCTGAAGAGATCCACACTTTGAGCCACCTTTACGAGTCGATGCTCAAGGAGATGCGGGATGCAGCTGGTGATTCGGGCGAGTTTTACACGCCCCGTCCTGTCATCCGTTTCATGGTGGCGGTGACAGATCCGAGGCTGGGCGAGACCGTTCTTGATCCGGCCTGCGGCACAGGCGGATTTCTGGTCGAGTCCTACAAGCACCTCTATGAACAGTGCAAGACGGTGGAGGACTCGAAGGTCCTGCAGAAGGACAGCATAAAGGGCGGCGAGGCCAAGCCCCTGCCCTACATGCTCTGCCAGATGAACCTGCTTTTGCACGGCATAGACTACCCGCAGATCGATTCCGAAAACAG
>WOYM01000118.1 GCA_011620785.1 Methanothrix sp.
TATTATTAATCATATAACTTCCATCAAAATGGACATGCTACCTGTCTCTGAGATTTACAGCAATTACTGCAAGCTACCGATGCTCGAGGTTATGGATAACTAGTTTATATCATATGAATCACTAATCATTCATGGCATTCTGGCTTTGCATACTCAACAGAGAGAACTTCGAGACTATCAAGAAAGAGCATGTCTGGGGGGTGGCAGAACGTCATAAAAAGCAGATATCTAAAGCTATGTCTGGAGAACTCTGCGCATTCTACCTTATTGCCGAGGGCACGGGTGACAACCGGAAAGAACCTGTGATTGGCGGGATTGCTGAGATCGCCTCCGAGACATACGAAGACCTTTCCGATATATTCCCTTCCAAAAGAAATCCATCAGATGTATATCCATATCGGGTCAGATTGAAGTCCATTAAAATCTTTGAGCCCTATGTACCCTTTAAACCGCTTACCCCGCATTTAAATTTTATAACAAATAAGAAAAATTATTCCGGCCATCTTCTCGGAAAAGCTATGAGAGAAATACCCAAGGAAGATATGAGACAGATACCCTTAATGAGGGATAAATGGCTGGGGAGATCGAGATAGGAATAAGGCAGAAGCTGAGAGAGGATTTCATATCAGGTGAGACAAATGCCTTCACAGATGAGTCCCTTCTTGAGTTGCTCTTAAGTTATGCTTTGAGCAGAGGAGATCCTGAGCCGCTGGCAAAGAGGCTCATCCTGGAATTTGGTGGTTTGGATGGCGTTTTGTCCTCGGATTTTAATGCTCTTTGCAGGATAAAAGGAGTAAAATCATATACTGCTACTCTATTGAAGCTTGCGGGACATCTTCGATTCAAGGAGACTGCTAGAGATCCACAGAGTTGGACCGTGGGAAAGCCGCAGAAAAGCCAAATAGAGATCAAATCCCCTTCGCAACATGAGCCAACAACGCTTCAACACGTAGCTGGACCAATTCACAGATCAAGCGCAGCCAGGCCTAAAAGCGAACTTTTCACTAACTCAGTTCTAAAGGAGGCCATAGAGCTTCTGCCTGCGCTACCTGATACTGAAGACATCGGCATAATCAGAGCCTTCCTCAAGGAGAACCTCCCTTTCAGCAGCCAGAATACCCGAGACAGATACGTTCCCTATGTTGTAAACAGATTGTTTCCTGACCGCAGGGCAGATCTGGCTCTAAGATCTTTTGCCAGGATTTATTCCGGGCGCCAGGAGCTTCGAGATGCTTGCTTTTACCGGTTCTGCAAGGCAGAGCCCTTGATGCTCTCAGTCTGTCATGACCTGCTGTTGCCGGCTATAGGATACGGCCAAATGGACCGGGCCAGGATCAGAGAATACCTATCGGATCGTTATCCTTCTTCCAAGGTAGTTAATCTCTGTGCCAAAGCAATAGTCAACTCCCTGGTAGCCGGTGGCTTAGCCAGATCTGACAAAAGGAAAATAAGCTTCAATTATCGCGCTCCTGCCATGGCATCTCTGGCCTTCTTGATACACAGTGAGTTTCCAGCACCGGGTATGTACGAGATCTCTTGGCTGGAGAACAGTCCGCTGATAAGGGCAATGCTCTGGGACCCTGACCGCTTGCTTCCTGAACTCTATGAGCTGAGAAACCTGGGCTTGATCTCCAAGATCTCTGAGATCGATAACATTCGCCAGTTCACAACTGAATTCACTTTAGACGAACTGGTAGACCACATGAAGTCCAGGGCGAAGCCCGTATAAGGGCCTCTGACCACAAGGGATAAAATGATTTTATGAAAGAGGGATGGAGATGAAGGATGCAGATATCATTGAAACCATGGTATCCAAGTTGCGGGTACCAGTGGGCAGGCACCTCTACGGCGTGGTAGGCTCTTACGATGCCCTGGAGCGCTTTAGCCGGAGTCTATTGGATGCCAAGACCCCGGACGGTTTGCCTTTCCCGGAGCCCATCTCTATCAACAAGGGCATCTTTGCAGCTATACCCGAGAACGAGTTCAAGAGGCTGGCGGAGGATGAGCCCAGATATCCAGAGGTAATTAGAGTGAGACTGGCTCAGGCATTCGAAGAATTTCTGCGCCTGACACTGCGAAAGGGGCTGGTTGTTATGAGGGACCTGGAGGTGCTCTTCACTTACGACCTGGATCTCAGTCCCTTCAGGACATTATGCACCGATAAGCAGAGAGCTGTACTGCTTCTGCCGGGAGAGAGATCCGGGGAGCGGATATGCATGTTTGGCTCAGATGACACCTTCCTGCCAGTCGATCTGATAGCAAGCGATCACTTATGGATTCTAAGGTAGAAATGTATGAGGCGAGAGGATCTATTAGAGCTGCATTATATCGCCCATTTTGATAATATAGTCTCCGTCCTGCAAAACGGAATACTCTCTCATTCCTCAGCGGAAGGTCTTCCTCATAGGTCAGTCGCTTCTGAGGTTGTTCAAGATAAACGAAGATCAAAATTGGTGCCGCCGGGACAGCCGCTGCACAATTACGTCAATCTGTATATCTGCAGAAGAAATCCGATGCTGTTCAGGCTGAAGTTCAGTTGCGGATATTCTGAACTCTGCGTCTTGAGCATTCAATCTGAAGTTCTGGATCTGCCCGGAGTCATAATAAGCGACCGTAACGCGTCCAGTGACTACGTTCTCTTCAGGCCTGCACCAGAAGGGCTGGAGATTGTCAATAAGGATCTGGTTTTTGCCAGGTACTGGAACCAGCCTGATGAGATTGAAAAGGAGAAGCATGTATCCATTAAGTGCGCAGAGGTGCTTATTCCTAATAGATTGGATGCACGCTACATAAGTGGAGCGTATGTCTCATCTCCCGAGAGCAAACAGATTCTTGAAGGAATTCTCAAGGATGCTGGACTAAACTTAAATGTAGTAGTAGATACATACCTATTCTTCAAATAAGGTGGCGATTCATGGGAGATCAAGTGGAGGTTATTAAGGGCGACATATTTCAGTCCAGAGCCCAGACGCTGGTTAATACAGTTAACTGCGTCGGCATAATGGGAAAAGGCCTGGCGCTGGAGTTCAAGAAGCGTTTTCCCGGAATGTACCGGGATTATGTTAAGCGCTGCAAGAAGGGACAGGTCCGTCTGGGAGAGCCTTATCTGTTTCGTGGTCTGGAGCAGCCCTTTGTCGTCAACTTTCCCACCAAGGGCCACTGGCGCTCAGCCTCTCGCCTGGATGACATAGTACGTGGGCTGGATTATCTGGAGAGCCACCACAAGCAGTGGGGAATCACTTCTATTGCTGTGCCTTCATTGGGGTGTCAGCAAGGGAAATTGGAATGGAGGATAGTCCTGCCTGTCCTCCATGAGCACTTGAGACGCCTGGGTATCCCAGTGGAGCTTTATATACCAGCAGAGGCCTCTTTGGACGAGGCTTTATCCATTTTAGGCATTGAGAATCACGATCTTTCTACAACCTGGACGAAACCGCAAGAAGGCTTACAGCCTGGTCTGGTAGCCCTGGTCGCCATCTTAAATCTGATAGAGCGAGAGCCCTATCATTATCCCATAGGCAGGATCAGGTTTCAGAAACTGGCATATTTTGCGACTGCTCTGGGGATACCAACAGGCTTGACCTATTGCAGATCCAGTTACGGGCCTTTCGCCGATGAGCTGAATAGCAGAGTTCTCTCCAGACTTGTCAACAGCAACCTCATTCACGAGGAGCCTTCAGGCAGGATGATTGTCATCAAAATAGGGCCTGCTTGCAAGGATATTCTGCCAGAGTTTTGCGAAGACCTGGAGAGGTGGAAGCCGGCTATTGAAAAAGTTGCAGACCTGATGCTTCGAACATCCACAACCCAATCCGAGATTGCGGCAACGGTTCATTTTGTCGCAAAGGCGTTGGAGGAATTCAAGGGCGCAAAGCCCACGGAGAGCGAGGTTCTGGATGCCGTCATGAAATGGAAGCAGAGGAGAAAGCCACCCATAGAGGAGTCAGAGGTGGCCGTGGCCATTCGCAACCTGGCCGGCCTCGGATGGATTGATGTGCTCTCCAGCAGCAACCTGCCTCTTCAGGGCGATCCGGTGCACGAGCTGATGATCGATTCAAGCTAAAAAGTATAATAATTATTTACCGATAAATTTCAATTCTCTTTTGATTGTAGCGGTTGCTGGGTTTCCTTTTATCGTCATATGTTGAGCATTATGCCTGCCCCCAGTACCTGCTCGGCTTTCATTTCCAGTCTCAAAAACGCAATAAATTTGTTTTCCTTTTAAAGAATCATTAGGCTCGGT